>JAFSZU010000120.1 GCA_017455585.1 Bacteroidaceae bacterium
CTTTCAGGCTGTCTCTCCGAGCAGCTTTGACGACTTTCAGGCTGTCTCTCCGAGCAGCTTGGACGGCTTTCAGGCTGTCCTTCTGAGCATCTTTGGCAGCTTGGATGCTGTCTCGTTGGCTGTCTCGGTTGCGCTTGCGGGCAGCTCTTGACTCCACTTCTGCTTTCTTTTTCGGGTTCTTGGCCGATACCTTTTCCTGCCTTTCTTCTTTCTTGTCCGCCTTCTCTGCCTTGGCTTCAGCTTTCAGCGCCTCGGCCTTTTGGCGATCGGTCATGGCCTTTTCGGTATAGCGTATTCCGTTCTGGTAGGCTCCGATGGCCTTGGCCGTATAGTTCATGCGGCGGTAGCATTCGGCCATCTTCAGAGCTCGTTCGCCGCGTTTGTCACGATCCTTGACGGCCGTCTTGGAGTAGGCGGCACGGTATTCCGAGGCCGCGTCATAATATTCCCCCACCGCAAAGAACTGGTCGCCTTTGCGCATATTGCTCTCGGCGTTGCAGGCCATTAGCAACAGGAGGGGCAGAAATAAAAGTATGGACTTTGAGCCATTCATGCCTTAATATAACGCGCGTACCTTATAAATTATTGTGCGGGTGTGGAAGAAACAGGCACGCGGCGGTTGCTATTATCCTGCAAGACGGCGTTGACAATATCGGTCACCATCTGCTTGAGCTCAGCAATAAAAGTGCCAGCTTCATACTCGTGCCGCTCGATTTGACGTAGCTTCTTCTCCCAGATGCCTGTGAGTTCTGCACTCTTGAGCAGTTCCTCGCGGATGAGACCGATGAGTTCGATACCCGTCGGGGTGGGTGCCAGGCTTTTGCGGACGCGGCGGATGTAGTTGCGTTTGAAGAGTGTCTCAATGATGGCTGCACGGGTGGAAGGACGGCCTATGCCGTTCTCTTTCAGTGCGTCGCGCAGCTCGTCGTTATCTACGAGCTTGCCTGCTGTCTCCATGGCTCGGAGCAGAGTGGCTTCGGTGTAGGGCTTGGGCGGTGTGGTTTGTTTCTCGGCTAGATTGGGGGCGTGAGGGCCGCTCTCGCCTTTCTTGAAGGCGGGTAGGGTGCGCTCTTCGTCCTGTGGTTTCTCGTCATCGGAGGGGGTGTCGGCGGACGAACCGCCGACAACAGTGCCGGTGCCAGTGGAGGCTGGGGTGGCGGATTCTGCGGGCTTCTTCTTTTCCCACAGGATGCGCCAGGCGGGGTCGGTGATGCGCTTGCCTGTAGCACGGAAGGGCACGAAATCATCAAATGTGCCAGCATGGAGTCCCTCGCAGCGTACCTCACCCTGCACGGTTGTCTGCTCAAAGCGGCAGTCGGGGTAGAAGGCACCGATGAATCGGCGTGCGATAAGGTCATAGACGCGCTTTTCCATCGTGGTGAGGGCGGCGGTGGTCACGGGTACGGTGGTGGGAATAATGGCGTGGTGATCCGTTACCTTGCTGTTGTCAAAGACCTTACTGCTCTTCTGCAACGGCTTGCCAGAGGCCGTTAGCGGTTGGATGAAACCTGCGTAGGGTGTCATGTTGGCGAGGATCTGCGGACACTTGGGATAAACGTCGTCGGGCAGGTAGGTGGTATCGACACGCGGGTAGGTGGCTACCTTCTTCTCATACAAGCTCTGGATGAGTTGCAGGGTCTGTTCGGCACTGTAGCCGAACTTCTTGTTGCACTCCACCTGCAAGGAGGTGAGGTCAAAGAGCCGCGGCGGTGCCTCGCGTCCCGCTTTCTTCTGCACCTCCGTGACGGTGAACGGCAGGTCGCGGATGGCGGCCAGTGCCTTCTCACCTTCTTCCTGGGTCTTGAAACCGCGGTCGCCCTCCTCCATCACGGCGGTGAAGGTGGTGTCGCGGTAGAGGGTGGTGAGCACCCAGTAGGTTTCCGGCTTGAAGTTGTCAATCTCATGCTGGCGGTTGACGATGAGTGCCAGCGTGGGTGTCTGCACCCGTCCGATGCTGAGCACCTGGCGGTTCATACCGTATTTGAGGGTATAGAGCCGGGTGGCATTCATGCCTAACGTCCAGTCGCCGATGGCACGGCTGAGTCCGGCTTCATACAGGCTCTGGTAATCCTTCTGGTCCTTCAGCGTCTGGAACCCTTCGCGGATGGCTTCGGGCGTGAGAGAGTTGATCCACAACCGTTTGACCGGACAGCGCGCCCCCGCTTTCTGCATCACCCAGCGCTGGATGAGTTCACCCTCCTGCCCGGCGTCACCGCAGTTGATAATTTCGTCGGCGGCCTGCATTAGGGTCTGAATAACCGTAAACTGCTTCTCGATTCCTTTGTCTTCCTTGAGCTTGATGCCGAAACGCGGCGGGATCATAGGCAGTGAAGACAAAGACCACGCCCGCCACATAGGGGTGTATTCGTGTGGCTCCTTGAGTTCACACAGATGGCCAAAGGTCCAGGTGACCTGATAGCCATTGCCTTCCATGTATCCACCGCAGTCGCGGTTGGCACCCAGCACCTTGGCAATATCTTTGGCAACAGATGGTTTCTCTGCAATACAAACAATCATTGTTCGTTTAACGTTTAGCGATTAACGTTTAACGTGGGACGCTCTATTCTCTTATAATCCACAAAGCGATAGGCATGGGCGTGACGCTCGTCAGCCTCGTGGCGCTCGTCCATCGTGATACGCCATTCAGTAGGGTCGATGGCGGGGAAGAAGGCATCTGCCGCTACGGGTGTGTCCTCGACGAGCGTCAAACACAGGCGGTCTGCCAATGGTAGCGCCTCGGCATAGACGCTGGCACCGCCGATAATGAACACCTCGCAGTTCACTTTTTGTTCACTTTCCGCCCCATTGCAGTTCACTTTTTGTTCACTTTTTGCCTCTTCTCCATACACTTTTAATACACTTTTTTGCTTTTTGCATACTTCCAGCGCCTCGTCAAGAGATGTGTAAATCTCGGCGTTTGGTGCGATGAAATGGGCGTTTTTTGACAAAACAATGTTCCTGCGATTGGGCAGAGCCCCCTTGGGCAATGACTCGAAGGTGCGTCGGCCCATGATGATGGTGTGACCTGTGGTCAATGCCTTAAAGCGTTTCAGGTCATTGGGCAACCAATATAGCAGTTTGTTCTGATAGCCGATGGCCCCATTAGCAGCCACGGCAGCAATAATCGTAACCTTCATTCTTCACTTTTCATTTTTCATTCTTCATTCACTTAAACGCTCACCTCTGCCTTGATATGCGGATGCGGATCATAGCCTTGCAGGTCAAAGTCCTCATAGTGGAAGCTGAAAAGATCCTTCACATCCGGGTTCAGCACCATGCGCGGCAGGGGGCGAGGCTCACGTGTGAGTTGCAGACGAGCCTGGTCGAGGTGGTTGAGATAAAGGTGCGTGTCGCCGGTTGTATGGATGAAGTCTCCGGCCTCCAGACCTGTGACCTGTGCCATCATGAGGAGCAGCAGGGCATAGCTGGCGATGTTGAACGGCACACCCAGGAAAGTGTCGGCAGACCGCTGGTAGAGTTGCAGCGAGAGTCGCCCGTCGGCCACATAGAACTGGAACAGCGTGTGGCAGGGTGGCAGCGCCATCTTCTCCACCTCAGCCACGTTCCATGCCGAGACAATCATGCGGCGCGAGTCGGGGTGATGCTTGATGAGATCCAGAACGTTGGCTATCTGGTCAATCGTGCCGCCCTGATAATCGGGCCATGAGCGCCACTGGTGACCGTAGATGGGTCCGAGGTCACCTTTCTCGTTGGCCCACTCGTCCCAGATAGTCACCTTGTTATCATGCAGATACTGGATGTTGATGTCGCCGCTGAGGAACCACAGCAGCTCATGGATAATACTGCGCAGATGCAGCTTCTTGGTTGTCAGCAGCGGAAAGCCGTCTGCCATGTGAAAACGCATCTGGTGGCCAAAGATGCTCTTCGTGCCCGTGCCTGTACGGTCGGTCTTCACCGTGCCCTCGTCCAGGATGCATTGTAACAGATTCAGGTATTGTTTCATCTTCTTTTCACAAATTTGGCGGCAAAGATAGGGATTATTTGTGAGAAAAGGCTAACTTTGCGCCATGAATTTGCCAAAAGACTATCAAAACTTTCTCCTTCAGTACTGGAAAGCGGGGGACGTGGATACCCTGCTTCAAGGGTTGGACGGTGATCCTTCTGTCAGCATCCGCCTCAATACCAACCGTCTGTCTGCTGCAATCGTTCCCGAGGGAGCCGACGGTCAAGTTCCCTGGTGTCCCGAAGGCTATTACTTGCGCGAGCGACCCACCTTCACTGCCGACCCCCTGTTCCATGCCGGTGCCTACTATGTTCAGGAAGCCTCCAGCATGTTCCTGGCTCACGTCCTTCGCCACTTCAGTTCGCCACTTTCAACTCTCAACTCTCAACTTTCAACTTTCCGCTCGGCCCAACGGGACGCTCCACACTTGGAGAACTTTCTACTCCACACCGTCCTCGACCTCTGTGCCGCTCCGGGCGGTAAGAGCACATTGATGCGCTCCATCCTACCCGATGATTGTTTGCTCATCAGCAATGAACCTAACCGCCAACGGGCTCAAGTGCTGGCAGAGAATATGGCCAAATGGGGACATCCTAACGTGCTCGTCACACAGGCATATGCTACAGAAATCGCCCATTCCATCGAACCGGTTGACTTGATTCTGGCAGATGTTCCCTGTTCGGGCGAAGGCATGTTCCGCAAGGAGGAAGAGGCGGTGTGCCAGTGGTCGCCCCGCTTGGTGGCCGACTGTGCCGCCTTGCAGCGCAGCATCGTTGCCGACATCTGGCCACTCCTGCGTCCCGGAGGCATTCTCATCTACAGTACTTGCACCTTTAATCCCGAGGAAGATGAGAATAACGTCGAGTGGATTGCCCGTGAGTTGGATGCCGTGCCGTTGGCCATTCCCATCGAAAGCAATTGGGGCATCCGTGGCGATTTGCGGAGAGGGCACACCGCGGATGCCGCACTGCCATGCTACCATTTCCTACCGGGTCAGGTGCGCGGCGAGGGCTTTTTCCTCGCTGTGCTGCAGAAGCAGGGAACACATCAAAAACACATCAAAACGACAAAAAATGCCCATTTCATCGAGGAACAGCCAGAAAGCGATCGAGGACGAAAAACACATCAAAAACACATCAAAAACGCAAAAAACGCCCATTCCATCGTTGCGCTACCCACCAATCAGCTGGATGAACCCGGAGTCCCCTATGTAGAACTCTCGCTTGCAGACGCCATCCGTTATCTGCAGCGGGAGTCATTGATTCTTCCTCCTGATGCACCACGTGGGCACGTCCAAGTGTGTTACCATGGACAGCGATTGGGTTTGATGAACAACCTCGGCTCCCGTGCCAACAATCTCTATCCCAAGGAGTGGCGCATCCGTAGCGGGCACCACACACCTCACACCTTGTTTGCTCTCACTGCACCCAAGGGTGAATAGGTCTATTACCTAATAATACATCTTTCGCATGTTTATATAAAACCACGAATTACACGAATCCCCAGGTGGCAGAGGTTGCTCCCATCCTGCTACGAAGCCCATCGCTGCTGTATCGACATTCGTGTACTTCACAAGTAGCACCTTGAAGTCTGATACAAATGTGTTGCTGGCATCGATGGCATTAAGCCAATAAGTGATACAACAGAGGATTGGATAAAGTTTGAAGGGTTGTGATGGATGGTTGACTATCCACGGGTACCTCGACCGACGTAGTAGTTCTGGTTTCTGAGGAAAACGACGGTTCCAGATACGGGCGTGATGGGCGATGTAATTGCGAAGCGAAGTCAAACACTCCAACCAACTCTCCAATACTATATGCTGAGGTAATCGGAAGTTGGTTGCAACCAAGTCTTTGGCATCCTTATCACTGAAATTACTGAAAAGTTTGGAAAGGGTTCCCAATGATACCACTTCGAGCGTCTTCCATACGAGAGGCAAATCGGGGCCAGTAGTCTGCCAATCTGAAATAGCTGATTCGTTCGAGAATCTCTTTGGCATGAGTTATATCAGCAATCATGAGCCCCCTGTCTTGAAGGGTTTGGATCTGGTCATCTATGGTTATCGTTTGCTTGGTATATCTCATATAAGGGTATATATAAAACGAAGTCCCACCCTGGTGCACTGGCCTTGCGGACGAGAAGTGTGGTGGGATTTGTCGTTGCAAAAGTAGAGTTTTTCTTTGGATTGAGCAAATATCTTAATGGAAAAGTGAATTAGCTGGGTGATTTTGTAGCATTTTGTATCAGGATTCGCCATATTATAGATGAAATAGAGGCTTTGCAATGTTCCTTCTTAGAGATCTTTCACAAAAACGTTCCTCGCCTCCAAAGGTCTGGTAGATCTGGCCAATGCTGCTCTTGAAGGAATCGTCCTTCTCGTTACCAAAGAGGACGGAGCCGCCAAACTTATCGCGAAGCTGGTTGATTTCCTGCATGGCATTCTCGTAGGTGGCATGAAAGGGTTCCTCTTTCGTCGTCTTCTCTATTGTTAGCCGCTCATAATCATAGTTGTCGAGCGTGTCAAGAGCGTAGGTGTAATCCGTCACCACCTCAAAGAGGGCATTCGTCTCGTCAGCTGATAGAAGTGGCTGGCTCTGGATGGTGCGGCCAAGCATCCCCACCAGCTGGCGAAGTTCACCAATCTGCTCTTTACGGATGCGTTCATTGATGGCGTAGCCTTTGATAATATAGTCTTTAAGGACTCGGTTTGCCCATTTGCGAAACTGAATGCCACGTTTAGAATTGACGCGATATCCAACGGAGATGATTATGTCCAGATTGAAAAACGGAATGGTTCGGGTAACTTGCCTATTTCCTTCAATTTGAACTTGTGCATTTTTTGCACAGGTTGATTCTATGTCAAGCTCTGCTTCTTTATATATGTTGTTGATATGACGAACAATTGATGTCCTGTCTGTCTGAAACAAAACAGCCATCTGAGCCTGTGTAAGCCACACTGTCTCGTTCTCCAGACGCACATCAATCTGTGTCCGTCCATCTTCTGTTTGATAAATGACAATCTTATTCTCTTCCATGTCTTCAAGGTTTGATAACGAGGGCAAAGGTACAACAAACTTATCATAAATGTGAATCATCATTTATTATTTTGCAGGGAAAAGTCTCATTCCCTCATACTTGCTGGCAATCAACCCATTAAGGGTGGGGAAGGGTGAAGGAATGAGGGAAATTCAATATATTCTTTAATATATATGTATTTTGTTCATTATTCATATTTATAATTCATAATATCTCCAATGCGATGGCCGCACATGCTTCTGCATCAGCCAGCGCGTGGTGATGGTTCTCTAAGCAGTAGCCACACGCTGTGGCTACGGTGTGCACTTGGTGATTGGGAAGATGACGAAACTTGCGGCGGGAGGCGGCGAGGGTGTCGTAGAACTCATAATCAGGATAATCCATTTGATATACTCGAAATACGGCTTTCAGACAGCCTTCATCGAAGGGCTTGTTGTGAGCCACGAGGGGTAAACCTTCGATGAGGGGTTCTATCTGTGCCCAGACCTTTGGAAAAACTGGCGCATCGTCTGTGTCTTGACAGCAAAGGCCATGTACCTGGCTGCACCAGTAGTTATAGTAGTTTGGCTCTGGCTGTATGAGGGAGTAGAAAGAATCGACTATCTCACCGCCGCGCACAATCACCACGCCTACGGAGCAAACACTTGACCGTTCATTATTGGCCGTTTCGAAATCTATAGCTGCGAAGTCTCGCATACATTATTAACATTGGTTATGTGATGTTTCTATTGTAGCGGATTTGTATGGCTTGCGTCAGACCGATGAACTGCATGAGCGAGAGCTGTTCGGGACGAAGGTTGAAGAGCGGGTCGGCGAGGAAGGTGGTGTGGTCAGCAAGAGGAGCTAACTCGTTGAGCAGCGGGCGGATGTTATTGCGCAGTGTCTTGCGGCGTTGGTTGAACGTGGTCTTCACCACACGCTTGAACAATGTCTCGTCACAACCCAGGGATTGTGTGTCGTTGCGTGTCAGACGGATGACGGCACTGCGCACCTTGGGTGGCGGGTTGAAGACGTGCGGTTCCACGGTGAAGAGATATTCGGGTGTGTACCAGGCTTGCAGGAGCACGCTGAGGATGCCGTATGCCTTGCTTCCCGGCCTGGCACAGATGCGGTCGGCCACCTCCTTCTGTATCATGCCTGTGCAGCAGGGTATCAACTCCTTGTTGTCCAACATCTTGAAGAATATCTGCGAGGAGATGTTGTAGGGGTAGTTGCCCGTGAGCACGAAGGGTTGTCCGTCGAAGGTGCGGTCGAGGTGCATCTTCAGGAAGTCATCCTCGATGATGCTGTCCTCCAGCTCCGGCCACTTGCGGCGCAGGAAGTCCACCGACTCATCATCCAGCTCCACCACACGCAGTGGCCGCGGCTTCTGCATGAGGAACTGCGTCATGACACCCATTCCCGGCCCCACTTCTAAAACGGGCAGGTCTGGCCGGGCATCCACGGTGTCTGCAATACGTTTAGCAATGTCTAAATCCGTTAAAAAATGCTGTCCAAGGAACTTTTTGGCTTTAACTGTGCGCATGTGTAAATAATAATGTGTATTTTTGCGCGGCAAATATAGCGAAAAGTTTTGGAATACTTGCGCTCCTTCTTGAAAATCTCTCTGCCACTGGTGCTCGGCGGTGCCATTTTGTGGTGGATGTACCGCGGTCTGGACTGGCAGACCCTGCAAATGTCGTTGCAGGGCGGCATGAACTGGACGTGGATGTGGCTGTCGTTCCCCTTCGGCATCCTGGCACAGGTGTTCCGTGCCCTGCGCTGGCACCAGCTGCTGAAGCCGCTGGGCGAGCAGCCGCGTGTAAGCACCAGCATCAACGCCGTCTTCCTGAGCTATGCCAGCTCCCTGGTGGTTCCTCGCGTGGGCGAGGTGCTGCGCTGCGGGGTACTGAAGCGTTATGACGGTTGCAGCTTCTCGCGGGGCGTGGGCACCGTGGTCTCCGAGCGCGTGGTGGATATGGCCATGATAGCTGTGCTGTCCCTGCTCGTCTTTGTGTTGCAGATCCCCGTCTTTATGCGGTTCTTCCGAGAGACGGGTGTGAGCCTGACGACTTTCTTAGGGCAGTTCACGGCCACGGGCTGGCTCGTGACCATCGGCTGTCTGATTGTCCTGCTGCTGTTCACAGCCTACTTGCTGCGCCGCTACCAGTTCTTCACCCACACACGCACCGTGGTTCATGACCTTTTAGAAGGGCTGCTGTCCATCCGTCACCTCGATGGAATGGGCCTTTTTCTGCTTTACAGCGTGGCCATCTGGGTCTGCTACTTCCTGCATTTCTACCTTACCTTCTTCTGTTTCGGCTTCACGAGCGGCCTCGGTTTCTCCGTGGCCTTGGTATCCTTTGTGGTCGGCACGTTTGCCGTCCTGGTGCCCACCCCCAACGGTGCCGGCCCCTGGCACTTTGCCGTCAAGACGGTGCTGATGCTCTATGGCGTGCCGGGCGAGGACGGTGCCCTCTTCGCGCTCATCGTCCACACGGTGCAGACCCTCCTGGTGGCAGCCCTCGGCATCTATGCCGTGGGGGCACTGGCATTGACGAAGGTCACAAGTAATAAATCGTAAATCATAAAATCATAAAATCGTTAAATCCAACCATGTCTATCCAAGAACTTGAACCCAAAGCCATCTTCGGCAACTTCTACAAACTGACACAGGTGCCCCGTCCCAGCGGCCACCTCGAGAAAATCCAGCAGTTCCTGCTCGACTGGGCCAAGGAGCGCGGCATCGAAGCCTACAAGGACGGCGGCGACAACATCGTCATGCGCAAGCCCGCCACGCCTGGCTTCGAGAACCGCAAGTGCTGCACCCTACAGGCCCACATGGACATGGTGCCGCAGAAGGTGGATGAGAGCACCCACAATTTCGAGACCGACCCCATCGAGACGTGGATCGACGGCGAATGGCTGAAGGCCAAAGGCACCACCCTCGGCAGCGACGACGGCATCGGCGTGGCCGCCATCATGGCCGTCTTCGAGGACAACACCCTGCAGCACGGACCCCTGGAAGCCCTCATCACCTCCGACGAGGAGACCTGCATGTGGGGCGTCAACCACCTGGCTGCCGACACCTTAAAGGGCGACATCCTGCTCAACATCGACCACGAGAGCGAGGGCGAGTTCTGCATCGGCAGCGCCGGAGGTGTCAACGTCACCGCCACCCTGGGCTATCAGGAGGTGGAGACCGACTCGCAAGACGTGGCCGTGAAGGTGACCATCAGCGGACTGAAGGGTGGCCACAGCGGACTGGAAATCAACCAGGGACGCGCCAATGCCAACAAACTCATGGCGCGTCTGGTGCGTCAGGCCATCCAGGATGACGAGGCCCGGCTGTGCACGTGGCAGGGCGGCAACATGCGCAACGCCATTCCCCGCACGGCAGAAGTCGTACTCTCCCTGCCCGCCGAGGGCGAGGCCGACCTGCGCGAGCTGGCCGCGTTCTGCCAGAAGACCTTCGCCGCCGAGTACCGCGGCGTGGAGGAGACAGTAGATATCACCGTCGAGCGCGTGGACCTGCCCGCCAAGCAAGTGCCCGAGGAGGTGCAGGACAATCTCATCTCCGCCATCCTGGCCTGTCATGACGGCGTGCTGCGCAATATCCCGTCCATCCCGCATGTGGTGGAGACCAGTTCCAACCTGGCCATCATCGGCATCGGCCAGGGCAAGGCTGAGGTGCTCATCCTCGCCCGCTCCAGCTGCGACTCTCAGCTCGAACTGGAACAGGAGATGTTCGAGAGCGTATTTGGCATGGCCGGCATGAAGGTGGAGTACGGCGGGCAGTATGGTGCCTGGCAACCCAACTTCGACTCGCCCATTGCAGCCCGCATGGCCGCCCTCTACGAGCGTCTCGAGGGCAAGCCCGCCAAGGTGGAAGTGGTGCACGCCGGACTGGAGTGCAGCCTCATCGGGCAGGTCTATCCACACATGGACCTCATCTCCTTCGGACCCACCCTGCGCTCGCCACACACCCCCAACGAGCGTTGCAACATCCCGTCCGTAGGCCGCTTCTGGACATTCCTGAAGACCCTGCTGGCCGAGATACCCGAAAAATAAAACCCTCACAATCACACCACTTGAAAAGGTATCTCACACATGTGGTAAAACACGAGCGCACGTTTGAGCATTCACGTCCGCACGAAAGACGCTTCACGCCCGCACGTAAAGGCATTTACGTGCACACGTGAAACGCTTTACCTCCGATGGTATTTCTGTCATCCCCTTCTCAAGTGAACATCATTTATTAGAATCAGTCCATGAAACCATTCTTTCTCACTCTCCTCATGAGCTTCATCACCCTCCTCTCCTCTGCACAGTCCTACGATGCCCTGTGGAAGAAGGAACAGAAACAGGAGCAGGACGGCAAGCCACAGTCGGCCTACGCCATCGTGCAGCAGATCCTGCAAAAGGCCGAGGCCGAGGGACATCTGGGCCAGATGCTCAGTGCCCGTCTGCGTGCCGCCGCCCTGCACCAGGAGTGGGCACCAGACAGCTTCTTCACCGACGTGGCCGAGCTGGAGGCCCTGCGCGCCCAGGCCACACGTCCCGAGGTGAAGGCCGTCTATGCCAGCATCCTGGCAGAGGTCTATCAGAACAACCGCAGCCGCACACAGGCGCGTGACCTGCAACTCACGAGTGCAGACATGAAGGAATGGACCCGCGAGCAATATGACAGTGCGGCCATCCGCAACTGGCAGCTGTCGCTGGCAGACATCCCTGCCGTGGCCGAGGCCAAGAGCCGGGACTGGCTGCCCTTCGTGGTGCAGGACCAGCACTCCTCCTACTTCGGCCACGACCTGCTGCACATTCTCTGGCAGCGGGTGCGCGACCAGCGGCATCGCATCTGGGACATGCCCGAGATGCACATGCAGGACTACCTCGAGGCTGTCACGGCGCACTACCGTCAGCAGGGTAACCGCCAGGCTGAGCTGCTGCTGCGCCTCGACGGCGTGGAACTGCGTCAGCAGGGGCAGGAGGTCCTTGAGACCCTGCGCACGGACTTTGCCGACCTGCCGCTCTGCACAGAGGTTTATCTGCGGCTGTTACAGACCGACGCGCCGGACACGCAGAAGGTGGCTTGGGCACAGGACGCTCTCAAACGTTACCCGCGCTATGACCGCATCGGCGAGGTGCGCAACCGCCTCAACGAGCTGCAGCGGCCAGCCCTGGCATGGACGGGCAGCGAGGTCTATTACCCGCAGAAGGAATACACGTGGAAGCTGGAATACAAGAATGCCACCGCGGCGGAGATGGTCGTCTATCGCCTGAACGAGGACTTCAGCGAGGACGCCATGAACCGCAGCAAGCAGGGAGCCGCCGCGTATATCCGCCAGCACGGCAAACCCGTCCAGACCCTCAAACCGGCCTTGCACCCGGGGGCTCCCTTCGAGACCGTGGAGGACAGCGTGCGCTGGACAGCCCCCGAGGTGGGTCGCTATGCCATCCTCTACGGTGCCTCCACCTCGGAGAAAGAGGCCCTGAAGAAGAGCGTTAATAATCAGTACCAGCTCTTCCGCGTCACCACCCTGATGACCATGCAGCGCAGTCTGCCCGACGGCCGCATGGAGGTGATTGTGGTGGATGCCGAGAGCGGCCAGCCCGTGGCCGAGGCCGAGGTGACTATCTTGAAGGAGGATCGCCGCTCGGGTCTGCGCGAACCCATTGAGAAACAACTGAGTGATGCCGAGGGCCGTGCCCGTTTCCACGGTGCCAACCTCCAGCGCACGCGCTGTCTGGTGCAGGCCGTCAAGGGCGAGGACCACTGGATGCCCGTCAGCACAGCCTTCAACAACACGCCGCGTCTGGGCGAGGAGCAGCAGACCACCACCCTGCGCCTCTACACCGACCGCGCCATCTACCGCCCCGGACAGACCGTGCACATCGGCGGCATCGCCTACACCCAGCAGCACTGGGACGCCCAGGCTCTGGCCGACAAGGAGTATGAGCTCATCCTGCGCGATGCCAACTGGAAGGAGGTCGATCGCCAGATGGTGCGCACAGATGCCATGGGTGTCCTCAGCACCGACTTCGTCCTGCCCGAAGGCCGTCTGCCGGGCAACTACCGCGTGCAGGCGGGCAGCGCCAGCGTCTATTTCCGGGTGGAGGAGTACAAGCGTCCCACCTTCGAGGTCAAGATGGACGAGGCACCCGCCCTCACATGGCCGCAGGACAGCATCACCCTCACGGGCAAGGCCATGGGCTACAACGGCGCACCCATCCGCGACGGCCGCGTCACGGGCACATACCGCTTCACCTACCCCTACTTCTGGTGGTATCGCCACGACGACTCGGCACCCATGCCCATCGACACCGTCGCTACCGACGACACAGGCACCTTCCTCGCGCGCGTACCTTTAAATAATATACCTGCCGAGGCACTCAAGTATGGACTCTATCTCGCCCTTGACGTGGAGGTGCTCAGCCCCGCTGGCGAAACCCGCGCGGGCAGCATCCGTGTGCCGCTGTGCACCACACCCCTGCGCCTCACCGTGCGCATGAACGAGAAGCAGGACCGCGACCGCCTCACCCCGCCCACCTTCACCGTCCTCTCCTCCACCGGCAAGCCCGCCGAGGCAGACATCCGCTGCACCATCATCTCCCTGGACACCGGCCAGCCCGCCGCCACCGACCTCACCCCGGCCGCCATCCCAGATGCCCTCCGCGCCCTCCCCTCTGGCGACTATGAACTCCGTGCCACCGCCACCGCCTCCGCCGCTGCCCCCGGAGCAGCCTCCCCCGCCTCTTCCCCCTCCGCTGCCCCCCCATCAGGCTCTGTTTCCGGCGGTTCGTCCGCCGGAGCCGCCCCTGTCCTCTCTTCCACCGGAGCTTCCCTCTCCGCTGCCCCCTCGTCAGGCTCTGTTTCCGGCGGTTTGTCCGCCGGAGCCGCCGCCTCTCCCGTCACCGCCCAGGACAGCACCCGCTTCTACCTCTTCTCCCTCGCAGACACCCGCTTGCCACGCCACGCCGCCAGCTGGCTCTACTGCCCCACCGACACCTTCGATGCCGCTCACCCCGCCCGCGTGCAAGTGGGCAGCAGCTTCCCCGATGTGGCCCTCTACTACTGCCTCATGGGCCCCAGCGGCATCGTCAAGGACGAGCTGATCACCCTCTCCGACGAGCTGCGCCTCTTTGAGATCCCCTATAAGGACGAATACGGCGACGGCCTCACCGCCAGCTTTGCCTTTGTC
>JAFSZU010000121.1 GCA_017455585.1 Bacteroidaceae bacterium
AAGCTCTTGGAAAGGATTTGACTTTCTTGGTCGAGCATCATCTAATTGAAAGACTGGTAGAACTGAATGTAAATAATGCAAAAGGAACTCCAGTATTTATAGAACCGTAAAAAAGTACTATTGAGATATGGGTGTTTTTGAGATAAATAATTAACTTTGCAAATGGATATAAAGAAAAGAGCAATATGGATTGGAAAGAGCGAGCAAAAGCAATACTGAAGGATAGCCTTTATCCAGTACCAACAGAGCTGAACGAGCTGGACTGGAAGAGTGGGTTGTCAAATAAGTCGGAACGGTTGGCACAACATATCTCCGCCTTTGCCAATTTGAAAGGTGGCGGCATTCTTGTGTTTGGCGTGCATAATGATGGCACATGTTTTGACATCTCAAAAGAAGAGGTGGACAAAATAGTCCAGACATTAGGTAATATAGCCCAGAACAACCTTGCCTATCCCATCCAGATAGAGCATTCTATTATGACCTTGGAGGGGCATTCCCTGTTGTTCGTCTTCATTCCCGAACAGGATGAAAAGCCTGTATGTCTGCGTGGGAAAGATATCTATTCCTCATATTACCGTTCTGCTGGGCAAACAGTAAAGATGTCGAAAAACCAGGTGAGAGCGATGATTGCTGCTTCACAAGGAATGACGTATGAAAGGCAAGTGGCAATGGAGGGTTTATCTGCCGATGAGGTTCTGCGACTTCTAAATTATAAGTCGCTGTACCAGATTCTGGATAAAAATGTGCCCACTTCTACAAGCAGTATCATAAGTAGGCTGAATGACTATCATTTGTGCGAACAAGAGGGAAAGAAGTGGAACATCACGAATATGGGTGCTATTTTGTTTGCCAACAACCTGGGCGACTTTCCAAACATGAAAGGACGCGAGGTGATTGTCAGGAAATATGTAGGGACGAATAATCGCCAACAATCATTTGAACAGCATGGCGCATTCGGATATGCAGTCGGCTTTGAAGGGCTGGTTGACTTCATCATGCGTAATACGAGCAAGGAGGTCATTGACGTAAAAAGGGAAGAACTGTCAATCTATCCACGAGTGGCTATCCGAGAGTTTGTTGCTAATGCTTTGGTTCATCAGGATTTTGGTATTACAGGAATGCCTGTGACAATTGAAATCTTTTCCAATCGACTGGCTATTACGAATGCAGGGGCTCCTCTTAACGACATTAACCGACTAATTGACTTGCCACCCCAATCAAGGAATGAGCAGTTAGCGCAAATGATGTTCCAGCTTGGGATATGTGAACGCCGGGGGAGTGGCATAGACCGTGCTATTGCTGCTGTGGAAGAAATGAATCTTCCTGCCGTTAAGTTTACAAAAAGCGAACAACATACACGGGTATTCCTATATCCGCAGAAGAGTCTGAGGGACATGACAAAACATGAAAAGATTTCTGCCTGTTATCAACATGCCTGTCTAATGTATGAAGACGGGGAAGCTATCAATAACCAGTCCGTTAGAGAGCGTTTTGAATTGAATAAAAACGAATCGGCTGTTGCTTCGCGTATCATTTCTGATACAGTAGATGCTGGCTTTATCAAGCCTGCTGATGTGGAAACAACTTCCAAGAAGTATATGACATATATCCCATTCTATGGATAGGAGTTTTATTTGCAGACTAAATCCAAAAGCATTGCAATCACCTGATTATTAAGGTGTTCTTTTTTGCAATAAAAATCCAAACAGCATATCATACAGTAATGATCAATCTGACGAATCAGAATATGGACATACGTAAATACCTTCAGTTCCTTGACGATGAAGGATGGTCGGAACTCATAGACGAACGATGGAAGAATGAGGTAAAGCAACTGCTTACTACAAAGTTTCCTGATATGACAGTAGCGGAATGGAATGAAATTGCCAACGTGGTTTTCTGGTAGTTTAGGATGAATTGATTATTTTTGCAAACGATATGACAGAACAGGCATTACAACAATATCTCATTAAGCAATATCCCAAGGAGGACGAAGGTTCTCCAAGTATGGAGCGACAAGGTCGAGCGGCGAGTGGAAGGAAATCTTGATTAAATACACAAAAGATGGAAAGCAATATTATACTATATACTACTGACAGTGGAAGCGTAAGCATCCAAGTGCAGTATGAGGACGGAACGTTCTGGTTGACGCAGAAGCGGATGGCAGAACTGTTTGGTGTGGAAGTACCTACCATCAACTATCACCTAAAGGAGATTTACAATAGTGAAGAATTGACAGAAGAAGCAACTATCTGTCTGAAAAGCACATCAAAGCACTTGACCGCATAGTATCAGCATACTTGGATTTGGCAGAGGACCGTGCTGAACAGGAACTGCCAACAACTATGGCGCAGTGGGCACGTATCCTTGATAACTTCCTGACAGTAGCCGAGCGCCCCCTGTTGATGGATGCGGGCACCATATCTGCATTGGAGGCCAAAGTGAGAATATGAGGTGTTCCGAAAGATTCAGGACCAGCAATATGTCTCTGATTTCGACAAAGAGGTGAAACGGTTGAAGGGTGAATAGAGTTAATCCACTTAACAAAGGCGACGTCCCCAATCTGAAGGGCGGTGTGCGCGGCGTGATACCCTCAAAGCAGAGTTACTCGGCGAAAAAGAGGCCGGTGAAACCCTCGACGAGCGCAAAGAACGACATAAAACAGGACGAAATATGTCCAACGAGCGGAGAAACATAGTAAAAACTTGGGGGCTGCTGTGAGTTCCTGTCATGCTATGGCGATTGACTTGCGATAGCCCATTCCCGTGACATGGCAGATAAGGCGACCGTCCTGATTGGTCACACGCACCTCGACAGCGGGAATCTTGTGGTGGTCGGACACAAAGGCAGCTTCTGCACGCAGGATGTCACCCTCTTTGGCACTTGACACAAACATGATGCTATTGCTGATGCCAAACGTCAGCTGCCCCTGACAGTTCATCAAAGCAGCGATGGCCAGGTCTGCCAATGTAAACAGGGCACCTCCCTGACAGACATTGCCTCCGTTCAGATGTTCCACGCTCACCTGCATCACGGCCACGGCATGCACTGTATCTACTTCGGTAATTCTGCAACCGGCGTTGGCTGCAAACCGATCCTTACTGTTCAGTAAATCCCTCACATTCATTGATTTCATATCATGGCTTTTGTAGGTTTGAATCTATAACAATAAAAGGAGCCATTGAAGCTCCCCTTATCATAGAAGGTCTAAAAGCGGAGAGAGAGGGATTCAAACCCCCGGAACGGACAAGCCGTTCACCGGATTTCGAGTCCGGCCCAATCGGTCACTCTGGCATCTCTCCAAAACGAGGATTTTCCCCGAATGCGGGTGCAAAGGTAGGAAAAAGTTTTGAGTTTACTGCTCAAATAAGGAATATTTTTTGAGCATGAGCGCTTTTTTTCTTCATTTTTTCCCGAAAGCGAGACTTTGCAACCGAGTTGCACGGGGAAAGACGTACTTTTGCACCGTCGAAAGAAAACAAGGCTCAACTAAGCGTCAGGCCACGAACAATTCGTCAGATTCGTAGTGAAAGATAAAACTAATGGTGTATGATTACATGGATTGAACAATACTGGGATGCGCTGGTGGTGATGACCGCCGAAATGGCTCCCTACTTGTTACTGGGCTTCCTCATCGCGGGGTTGCTCCGTGTGTTTGTGCCGAAGAGTGCCTGGTCGCGGCATCTGGCACCGAGAAACATGAAGAGTGTGGTGAAGGCGGCTGCCATCGGCATTCCCCTGCCGCTGTGCTCCTGCGGCGTGATTCCCACTGCCGTGGGGCTGCGCAAGGAGGGTGCCAGCGATGGTGCCTGTGCCAGTTTCCTGATTGCCACGCCGCAGACGGGGGTCGATAGCATCGCCGCCACCTACTCGCTGATGGGTCTTTCCTTTGCTATCATCAGGCCGATTGCGGCACTGTTCACAGCTGTGTTCGGGGGGTGGTTGGTGAATAAGAAGTCCCACCAGCAGACCCATCCCCAACCCCTCCCTTGTAGGGAGGGGAGTGGTCACCACCAAGACGAAGTAGAGGAGTTGCATGACCATTGTGGATGTGGGCATCATCATGGACATGACCATGATGGCTGCGACTGCCATCACCACAACTGCAAAGGTGACCACTCCCTTCCTACAAGGGAGGGTGAGGGGAAACTCCATCAAGTCTTTTCCTACGCCTTTGTGGAGATGATGCAGGATGTGGGCAAGTGGCTGGTGGTGGGTCTGCTGATTGCAGCCCTCATCACCGTGGCTGTGCCCAACGAGTGGCTGGCGGCACTGCATGATTACAAACTGCTGAACATGCTGATTGTGCTGGCTGTGGCCATCCCCATGTATGTCTGTGCCACGGGCAGTATCCCCATCGCCGTCTCGCTGATGGCCAAGGGTCTGACGCCCGGTGCCGCGCTCGTGCTGCTGATGGCGGGTCCGGCGGTGAACTCGGCCTCGATGCTTGTCATCGGCAAGGTTTTCGGGCGCCGCACACTGTGGTTCTATCTCCTGTCTATTATTACAGGTGCTGTGGCCTTTGGTCTGGCTATCGATTACCTGCTGCCGCAGGAGTGGTTCGCCGTGCAGGCCGGTTTCGCGGAGGCGGGCAGCCACTGCGCTCACAGCCTGAGCGTGATGGACTGGGTGTGGATAGCCCTGTTCGTCGTCCTGCTGCTGAACGCTTTCAGGAAGCGGCATGAGCATCATGAGCATCATCATGAGCATGAGTGCAGCCTCCCCCATGACCCATCCCGTCTTTATCACATCTCCGGCATGACCTGCAACCACTGCCGCGCCGCAGTGGAGCGTGCCATCCGCAGCGTGGCAGGTGTGGAGGACGTGACCGTGGACTTGTCCACCGGCACGGCCACTGTCAAGGGTGAACATGACCATGGAGAACTCATCGAGCGGGTGAAGAGCTACGGCTATGAGGCAAGTTGATGCCCTGGGACTTCGCATGTATATATATAATAAGGTAGAGAGCAGTTCACATGAAAATCGTCTGTGATGACAAGATACCCTATATCCAGCCGGCCTTGAAACAACTGGCCGACGAAGTGCTGTTCAAGGCAGGACGGGACATCGGCCCGGAGGACGTGCGTGATGCCGACATCCTGGTGGTGCGCACCCGCACACGCTGCGACCACCGCCTCCTGAAAGGGTCGAAGGTGCAACTGGTGGTGACAGCCACCATCGGCTATGACCACATTGACACCCGCTGGTTGGAGAACCACGGCGTCCTGTGGGCCAACTGCCCAGGGTGCAATGCCATGAGTGTGGCACAGTACGTGCGCAACAGTCTGCTGGCTTTGCAGCAGGATCGGGACTTCCGGCTGCGCGATGCCACCGTGGGCATCATCGGTGTGGGACATGTGGGCACGGCCGTGGCGCAAGCCTTGGAGGCAGCCGGTGTGCGGCGCCTCCTGCTGAATGACCCGCCACGGGAGGCTGCCGGCGAGAAGGCGCCCTACGGACGGCCGTGGTGTCCGCTGGCACAATTGCAGACCGAGGCCGATGTCATCACTTTCCACACGCCACTCACGCAGAAAGGTCCCTTTGCCACGGAGCATCTGGCCGACGAGGCCTTCTTCCAGGCCCTGCTCCGCCAGCCCGTTATCATCAATGCAGCGCGCGGCGGCGTAGTCGATGAGGTGGCACTCATCGGCGCCATGGACGCCAGCCGCGTGCGCGAGGCCGTCATAGACACCTGGGAACACGAACCCAACCCGCGTCGTGCCCTCCTCACGCGAGCGTTCATTGCCACCCCCCACATCGCGGGCTACAGTGCCGACGGCAAGGCCAACGCCACCCGCATGACGCTGGAGCGCATCTGCCGTTTCATGGGCCGGGACATGGATTTTGACATCGTTCCGCCGTCGCTTCCCGCAGACTTTGTCCCTGCTTCCGATGCCGACCTGCTGGCCCTGCAGCTCTATGATCCCCGAGCCGACAGCCGACAGCTGCGTGCCCGCCCCGAGGCCTTCGAGCGCTTGCGCAGTGACTACCCCCTGCGTCGGGAATGTTACCTCTGAAACCATTTGCAGCGGCTCAAAAATGTCTTTTTGGTTCTCATGCAGCCCAAAAAATAAGGGTGAAATGGCATTTTTTCATGGATTTGTTTGGCTGTGTGGATAAAAAAGCCGAACTTTGCACCCCGAATTAAGACAGGAAAGATTAATAACCTCTATTTAAAAAGTAAGAACTATGTCTGAAATTGAAAGCAAAGTTAAGAACATTATTGTCGATAAACTCGGCGTTGATGAAGCAGAAGTTAGTGCAGATAAGAGTTTCACCGGTGACCTCGGTGCAGATTCATTGGATACCGTAGAACTCATCATGGAGTTCGAGAAGGAGTTTGGCCTGACCATTCCAGATGACGAAGCAGAGAAAATCTCTACGGTCGGTGATGCAATCAAGTACATCGAAGAGCACCAGTAATAATAAAACAACCTTTGGATTGTGAACATTAAAGGACTTAGGGATTCAAGGATGCCTTGAGTCCTTAAGTCCTTAAACGTTTAATTCTTTCCATCCTCCATCCCTATCAAACAATCAAATATGGAACTGAAACGAGTTGTAGTAACAGGCCTTGGCGCCATCACCCCCGTCGGCAATTCCGTCGAGGAAACGTGGAAAAACCTTTTGAATGGCGTCAGTGGTGCTGCACCCATCACCCATTTCAATACCGAAAAGTTCAAGACACAGTTTGCTTGTGAGGTCAAGGACTTCAAGCCCGAAGACTATGGCATCGACCGCAAGGAGGCTCGCAAGATGGATCTCTACTGCCAGTATGCCATCGCTGCTGCCACGCAGGCCATTGCAGATAGTGGCATGAATCTGGAAGAGATTGACAAGAACCGTGTCGGCGTCATCTATGGCGTGGGCATCGGAGGTATCAAGACTTTTCAGGAAGAGATTGAGGCCTATGGACGTACCGGCGAGGAGCTGGGTCCCAAGTTTGGTCCCTTCTTCATCCCCAAGATGATATCCGACATCGCTGCCGGGCACATCAGCATCATGTATGGCTTCCATGGTCCCAACTATGTGACCACCTCTGCCTGTGCTTCCAGCACACATGCGCTGGCCGATGCCTTCAACCTCATCCGCCTGGGCAAGGCAGACATCATCGTCGGCGGTGGTGCCGAGGCTGCCATCACCAGCGGCGGCGTGGGCGGCTTCAATGCCATGAAGGCCCTCTCCACCCGGAACGATGATCCCGCAGGTGCCAGCCGTCCCTTCAGCGCCAGCCGCGACGGCTTCATCATGGCCGAGGGTGCCGGCTGCCTGATACTGGAAGAACTGGAGCACGCCAAGGCCCGCGGTGCCAAGATATATGCTGAATTTGCCGGTGAGGGCATGAGCGCAGACGCTCACCACATCACCGCTTCCCACCCCGAAGGGCTGGGAGCCAAGCTGGTGATGCAGAACGCCCTGGCAGATGCCGGCATGAAACCCGAGGACATCGATTATATCAATGTTCACGGCACATCCACGCACGTGGGTGACATCTCCGAGGCAAAAGCCATCAAGGATGTCTTCGGTCAGCACGCCTTCGAGCTCAACATCTCCTCGACCAAGTCCATGACAGGCCACCTTCTGGGTGCCGCCGGAGCCGTGGAGGCCCTGGTCAGCGTCCTGAGTGTGAAGAACGACATTGTCCCGCCCACCATCAACCATGCAGATGATGACCGCGATGAGGAGATTGACTACAACCTGAACTTCACCTTCAACGTGGCACAGCAGCGCACTGTGCGCGCCGCCCTGAGCAACACCTTCGGCTTCGGCGGGCACAACGCATGTGTCATCTTCAAGAAATACGCTGACTGAGCCGTGTTTCTGAAGACCAACTTCATAGACCGCATAAAGCTCCCTTTCCGCAAGGACAAGGAGCTTTATGCGGCTTTTTTTGATATCCTGGGCTTCTATCCCCGCAAGATACAGTATTATAAGCTGGCCCTGCAGCACAAATCCTCTGTGTCATCGCGCCGCAGTGACGAGCCGCAGCACAATGAGCGGCTGGAATTTCTGGGCGATGCCATCATCGAGGCCACAGTGAGCGACATCCTCTATCACCGCTTCAAGAAACAGCGCGAGGGCTTCCTGACCAACACGCGCAGCAAGATTGTGCAGCGCGACACGCTGGGCAAGCTGGCAAGGGACATGGGGCTGGAGCAACTGATACACTCCAACTACCAGTCCTCGACCCACAACAGTTATATGGGTGGCAATGCCTTCGAGGCGCTGGTGGGGGCCATCTATCTGGATCGAGGCTATGACGCCTGTATGTATTTCATGCGCAACCGCATCCTGGGCCTGCAACTCAATGTGGATACTGTGGCCACCAAAGAAGTCAACTTCAAGTCCAAGCTCATTGAGTGGGCACAGAAGAACCATGTGAAGCTGGAGTTCAGACTGATGGAGGAAAAGCGTGAAGGACGTGCCACGCCCGTCTTTGTCACCCGCATCGTGCTCGAAGGTCTGGACGGCGAGACAGGCAGCGGATACAGCAAGAAAGAGAGCCACCAGGCGGCCGCCAAATCCACCCTGCGGTTGCTGCGTTCTGACCGCCAGTTTGTCAACAGCATCTTCGAGGCCAAGTCACGGCGCACGGCACAAGAGGAAATGCCGGTTGCAGAAGTTTCAACAGATTGATTATGAGTGTAACATCCATCCTACGTCCTTTCTTCCTAAGACGCGCCCGCGTGCTGGATACCTACGCCACGGCAGCGCAAGAGCTGCAACTGCAAGTGCTGCAGCGTTTGATCCAGAGTGCGAAGGACACGGAATGGGGACACCATCACGCCTACGATGCCATCCGCACCTACGAGGACTTTGCAAAGCACTGTCCCGTGACCACCTACGAGGATTTGAAGGCGGACATTGACCGTATGCGCCACGGCGAGCGGGACATTCTCTGGCCCGGACGCGTGCGCTGGTATGCCAAATCCAGCGGCACCACCAATGACAAGAGCAAGTTCATTCCCGTCTCGCCACAGGGACTCAAGGACACACACTATGCAGGTGGCACAGACACAGTCATCTGCTTTCTCAAAGACCACCCGAAGAGCCAAATCCTGAATCGCAAGGCGCTCATCCTGGGCGGCTCGCATGCTCCCAATTACAACCTTCCAGGTTCACTCGTGGGTGACCTCAGCGCCATTCTCATCGAGAATATCAACCCCTTTGTGAACTTCATCCGTGTGCCGCGCAAGGCCACGGCCCTGCTGGCCGACTTCGAGGTCAAGCGCGACCGCATCGCCCGTGAGGCCATGCACCGTAACGTGGCCAGCCTCAGCGGCGTACCCTCGTGGATGCTCTCTGTGCTGAACCGTGTGCTGGAGCTGACAGGAAAGGACACCATCAGCGAAGTGTGGCCCAACCTGGAGGTGTTCTACCACGGCGGTGTGGCCTTCACGCCCTACCGCGAACAGTATCACCACCTGATTCCGCACGCCGGGATGAACTATCTGGAGACCTACAACGCCAGCGAAGGCTTCTTCGGCGTGCAGAGCGACCCCGCCGACCCGTCGCTCCTGCTGATGATTGACTATGGCATCTTCTATGAATTCATCCCCATGGACCAGTTTGACAGTCCTCATCCCCAAGCCGTTCCGCTGTGGGGCGTGGAGCAGGGGAAGAACTATGCGATGGTCATCTCCACCAGTAGCGGCCTGTGGCGATACATGATTGGGGACACCATTCGCTTCACCAGCACGGCACCTTATAAGTTCATCATCACCGGGCGCACAAAGTCCTTCATCAACGCCTTTGGCGAGGAACTGATTGTCGATAATGCCGAGCACGGGCTGGAAGTGGCCTGCCGGGCAACGGGTGCCGAGGTGCTGGAATACACGGCAGCACCGGTCTTCATGAACACGGCCGGTCAGTGCCGTCACCAGTGGCTCATCGAGTTCTCACGTCCTCCAGCAGACTTGAACCGCTTCACCCTCGAACTGGATCAGGCACTGCAAGCCATCAACTCGGACTACGAGGCCAAGCGCTTCAAGGACATCACGCTCCAGCAGCTGGAAGTCATCACAGCCCGCCCGGGGCTCTTCAACGACTGGTTGCGCAGCCAGGGCAAGTTGGGTGGCCAGCACAAGGTGCCCCGTCTGAGCAATAACCGCACGCTCATCGAACAGATGCTGGAGATGAATGTGTAGCCTCACCCCCGACCCCTCTCCGAATGGAGAGGGGAATATATACTATTATAAAATGAAAGAGAACAGCCATCAGCCGTCAAAGATAAATACTCCCATCTCCATTCGGAGAGGGGTCGGGGGTGAGGCTTTGTTTCTCTTTATATTTGTTTTCATTTTCTTCTGCGCCTGCGCCAGCATTGGCCAGCCAGACGGGGGCGAATATGATGAGCAGCCGCCGCGGGTGCTCTCGGCCACGCCGGCCAATCAGGCGGTGAACGCCGACAAGAAGAAGATAGCCATCCAGTTCGACGAATATATCAAGCTGGAGAACGCCAGCGAGAAGGTGGTGGTGTCGCCGCCGCAACAGGAGATGCCCAACGTGCGTGCTGCGGGCAAACGCATCCGCATTGACCTCTTCGACACCTTACGCCCCAACACCACATACACCGTCGATTTTGCCGATGCCATCGTGGATAACAACGAGGGCAACCCCATGGGCAACTTCACCTATTCCTTCTCCACCGGACCCACCATTGACACGATGGAGGTCTCGGGCTATGTCCTCAATGCCGCAGACCTGGAACCCATCAAAGGCATCCTGGTGGGACTCTATGAAGTGAACGAGGACAGCATCGTCCCCGACAGCTTCTTACGCACCCGGCCCTTCGACCGTGTCAGCCGCACCAATGGCAGCGGCCGCTTCATCATCCGTGGCGTGTCGGCCGACAAGCTCTACCGTGCCTTCGCCCTCAAAGACATGGACAACAACTTCCAGTTCAGCCAGAAGAGTGAGCAGCTGGCCTTTGACAGCATACTTTTCCGTGCCCATTGCCATCCCGACCTGCGACTGGACACCATCTGGCGAGACTCCACACATTATGACAGCATCTTCCCCGTCCGCTACACCCATTTCTTCCCAGACGACATCGTTCTGCGCGCTTTCCTCGAAGAGGGACAGGACCGCCACCTGCTGAAGACACAACGCGATGTTCCCGAGAAGTTCACTGTCTATTTCACGGCACCGGCCGATACACTGCCGCGCATCCGCGGCATCAATTTCGAGGGAGACGGAGGCTTCATCCTGGAGCCGTCGGCCAAGGGAGACACCATCACCTACTGGATTCCCGACACCACCCTTGCCTATAATGACACGCTCATCTTTGACTTCACCTATCTCGACACCGACTCGCTCGGCCTGCTTGTCTGGAAGACAGACTCGGCGATGGAACTCACGCCCAAGGTCACGCGTGCCAAGCAATTGAAGGAACTGGCAGACAAGACCGAGGAATGGGAGAAGCAACAGAAGAAGAAGGCCAAGAAGAACAAGAACTTCAAGCCCGAGGAGAATCCCTATCTGACCACGTTCCTGACGGCCGAGTGCAAGCCGTCGGGGAGCATCGACCCCAACCAGTTCCCCATCCTCACCTTCTCAGAACCTGCACAGCTGCCCGACACCTCCTGCATCCACTTCCGCCACAAAGTCGATAGCTTGTGGGAGGACATGCCATACGAGCTCCTGCCCGTCGAAGGCTCACCCCGGAAAGTGCAGCTCTTTGCCGAGTGGGAGTTGGGAGAGCAGTATGAACTCACGATAGACAGCGCCTCCATTCAGGGCGCGCTGGGACATACCAACCAGCGCATCAAGCAGGACTTCAAGGTGCGCAAGGAAGAAGAATATGGTGCGCTCTTCATACAAGTAATGAGTCCAGACACCGGGTTTGTGGTGCAACTCCTCAACAATTCAGACAAGCCCGTGCGCTCCATGACAGCCGCGGCCGACGGGCGGGCAGACTTCTACTATCTCAAACCCGGAGAATACTACCTCCGCTGCTTCCATGACCGCAATGCCGACGGCATCTGGACCACGGGAGAGTATGACAGCGGCCAGCGACCGGAGGATGTCTATTATTTCCCCCAGCCGCTCACCGTCAAGGCACAATGGGAGGTGGAACAGCAGTGGGACATCTTGGGGATTCCCGTCATGAAACAGAAGCCCCAGAAGATTACAAAACAAAAGCCGGACAAGGAGAAGAAGCTGAAAGAAAGAAACAAGGAACGCGAAGCCGCCATGCGTCGCAGCAGCAATAACCGTCGCAGGTAAAGCTCAACTGTTTTTATACACCACGGATTACACAGATTGAACAGATTATTCGCCCTATGGCTATGATATTCATATTCGTTATTTCACAGATTTCTAAGCATCAAGTGGAAAAGCATCCGTATAATCCGTAAAATCCGTGTTCAGAATAACACCATCAAGGTCAATCCATGTGTCCATCCATGTGAGAAGGAATCTATGAGACCATTGTCCATTATTTCCTGGTTTTTGTCCATGTCGGGTGTTGTGTTAAACCTTGGTTCCCCTGCCATGTCCAACTCTTGAACCCATTACTCTTGAACAATGAAACGCAACATCTTTCTATCCGTCCTGTTTACGCTCCTTGTGGCAACCGCTGCCGCCCAGTGTCCCTTGCAGAACACGGCGTTCAGCGCCGGTGAGGGCCTGAAATACCAGCTCTTCTTCAACTGGAAGTTCATCTGGATCAAGGCTGGAACGGCCGACATGGAGATCACGTCCACCAAATATGAGGGCAAGCAAGCCTACCGCTGTCACCTCATCACCCGTGGCAGCAAGCGCACAGACAAGTACTTCTTCATGCGTGACACGCTGCTGGGATATGTCACCCCCACACTGGAACCGCTCTATTACCGCAAAGGTGCTTTCGAGGGCAAGCGCTATACCGTCGATGAGGTGTGGTATAACTATGCCGACGGCCAGACCCACTTGAAGCAGCGCTACAAGGACCGACACGGTGAGGTGCGCGACACGGCCAACACGCGTGATGAATGTGTCTTCGACATGGTTTCCATGCTCCTGCGTGCCCGCTCCTTCGACCCCAGCAACTACCATGAAGGGGAACGCATCCACTTCCAGCAGGCAGACGGCGACGGCATCACCGACGAGGTGCTGGTCTATCGCGGACGCAAGAAGTTCACCACGGAAGACACAAAGATCACCTATCAATGCCTTGTCTTCTCCTTCGTGGAACTGGACGGCAAAAAGGAAAAGGAGGTGCTCACCTTCTACATCACCGACGATGCCAACCACATCCCCGTCCGCCTGGACCTCTTCCTCAAGTTTGGAACAGCAAAGGCGTTCCTCACAACGGCCACCGGGCTACGCAATCCGCAGACGTCCATCCTGAAGAAATAGACCGTGCAGACCTTCCGCAAAAACCGACCGCATGTAAAAGCAATCACGACCGCACGAAAAAGCAAACACAACCGCATGTAAATGCCATTACACGCGGTTGTGTTTTTCATTACCCCCAGGATGCTTGTCCGACCTGGGTATTTTATTGCCTAAGCAGATAGGCTTTGAAGTCTGCAAAGTCCTTGCTCATAGGGACAGACTGCTTCTGTCCACGCATGAAGGCCTGCAGCTTCTCGGGGATGGGCAGGTCTATGCCGAGGATGCGATCTACGGTGTCCTTGAACTTGGCGGGATGGGCGGTCTCGAGGAAAATGCCGACTTCGCCGGGTTGCAGTTGCTCTTTCAGGGCACGGTAGCCACAGGCCCCGTGGGGATCAAGGATGTAGCCGGTGCGGGTATAGCAGTCGCGCATGGTCTCGGCAATCTGCGCGTCGGAGTAGGTGGCGCCGGAGATGAAGGAGGGAAGGGCAGAGGGGCAGCTGGAGTCGGAGGCTGTGTCGGCCACAGAATGGCCGACCACGAGACGCTCTCCGAGGCTGGAGACCACATCCTGTCGGCTGTAGAGGTCGAGGATACGGGCGAAGTTGGAGGGATCGCCCACGTCCATGGCGTTGGCAATGGTCTGGATGGAGGGCCGGGGACGGTATTCGCCCGTCTGCAAGTACTCATAGAAGACGCTGTTGGCGTTGTTGGCCGCGATGAAGCGCTTGACAGGCAGACCCATGGCATGTCCGAAGAAGGCGGAACAGATGTTGCCGAAGTTGCCGGAGGGTACGCAAATGGTCAAGTCTTGCGCTGGAACAGCGCAAGACTTGACCATTTGCGCGTAGGCCCAGAAGTAATAGAAGGCCTGGGGGAGGAAGCGGGCTACGTTGATGCTGTTGGCCGAGGTGAGGCGCATGTGCTGCTGGAGGTCGGCATCCATGAAAGCGGCCTTGACCAGTGCCTGACAGTCATCGAAGACACCATCGACCTCGATGGCCGTGATGTTCTGGCCCAACGTGGTGAACTGGCACTCCTGGATGGGTGACACCTTGCCCTTGGGATAGAGCACATAGACGTGTATGCCCTCCACGCCGAGGAAGCCGTTGGCCACGGCGGAACCCGTGTCGCCGGAGGTGGCAACGAGGACGTTTACCGTTTTAGTTGACAAGTTATTAGTTGACAAGTTGACAAGTTGCTTGCCTTGAGGACTCAACTCGTCAACCTGTTTACTTGTCAACTCGTCAACTTGTTTACTTGTCAACTCGTCAACTTGTTTACTTGTCAACTCGTCAACTTGTTTACTTGTCAACTCGTCAACTTTTAAGAAATATTGCAACAGCCTTGCCATGAACCTGGCCCCCACATCCTTGAAGGCGAGCGTGGGGCCGTGGAAGAGTTCGAGGCTATAGATGTTGTCCTCGACTTTCACGATGGGGCAGTCGAAGGAGAGGGTGTCATAGACGATGCGGCGCAGGGCATCTGCCTCCACGTCCTCGCCGAAGAAGGCGTCGGCGACGCGGTAGGCGACTTCCTGAAAGGAGAGGTCGGCGATTTCGTCCCAGAAGCTTTGGGGCAGCTGTTTGATGACTTCGGGCATATAGAGGCCACGGTCTTCAGCGAGGCCGCGAACGACGGCTTCGCGCAAGGTGGCACGGGCGGCGGTGTGGTTGGTGGAGTAGTAGAGCATCTTTCCTATTTTAGGATTTTAGGATTTAAGGATTTAGGGATTTAAGGATTTAAGGATTTAGGGATTTAGGGGCTGCTTCATAAATAGCTTGATAAATTCATCGCCTTCGAGGAGGCCGTAGGCACCATCTCGGGCGGCATCCTCGTCGAAGGTCTGGACGGTGTCCGGCTCAATGCCAGGATAGTAGATGGCGAAGGGGATGGGTTCGGCAGTGTGTGTGCGGTGCTCGCAGGGCGTGGGATGGTCGGGCAGCAGGGCAACTTTAACCTTTAAACTTTCAACTTTCAACTTATCAAGTATGGGCTGTATCAGCCGATGGTCCAGGTCCTCGATGGTCTGCAGCTTGAGGGGCACGGAGCCGTCATGCCCGGCCTCGTCGGAGGCTTCTACGTGCAGATAGACAAAGTCATCGCCGCTGCGCAGGGCATCGATGGCAGCCTGGGCCTTACCCTCGTAGTTGGTGTCATAAAGTCCGGTGGCACCGGGGACATGGATGACACGCAGCCCGGCATAGTGGCCGATACCGCGGATGAGATCCACGGCGGTGATGACGCTGCCGCGGCGTATCTGTCCGCGGAAACGCTCGGTGAGGGGTGTCATCTGCGGGCGGTATCCCCCACCCCACGGCCAGATGCTGGAGGCCATGTCGCGGCCCTCGCGCGCGCGCTGGATATTTAAAGGATGGGTGGGGAGCAGTTGCTGGGAGCGGAGAACGAGGTCGCGCAGGAGGGCTGCGGTTTCCTCTGGAGAGAGAGGTGGAAGGGATGACCTGGCGGACGAACCGCCAGGAACAGAGCACGATGAAAGGGAAGACCTGGCGGACGAACCGCCAGGAACGGAGCACGATGGAAGGGAAGAGGGAACCGCGGTTATTTGGTGGTCGCGCCAAGGTTGGAGCGGTATATCATGGGGCGGAGTGCAGTTGAGGTGCTTGTTACCGCCGTGGATGACGAGGAGGTGGCGATACTGCACGCCGGTATAGAAGCGGACGCGGCCGCCGTATTTGGGGTCGCTGGCCAGATGCTCGTTGAGGAAACGGATGAGTTGGTCTCCCTCCTCTGTCTCAAGTCGGCCGCAGGAATGGTTCTTGAGGATGTCACCCTCGATGCAGACGAGGTTGCAGCGCATGGCCAAGTCGCCAGGCTGCAGCTCCACGCCGATGCTGGCGGCCTCAAGCGGGCCGCGCCCCTCATAGACGAGGTGCTGGTCATAGCCGAGGATGCTGCTGTTGGCCACCTCGCTGCCCGGATGGAAGCCGTCTGGCACGGTCTTCAACAATCCACATCGGCCGTTGCGCGCCAGCCAGTCCATGGCGGGGGTGTCGGCATATTGCAGGAGCGTTTTGTCGCCAAGCGAGGGGACATGCCAGTCGGCCATGCCGTCGCCAAGGATAATGAGATGCTTCATGGTCTATATATTAGCTATCGACATGATATCCGCAAAGACGCCAGCGGCGGTGACGCTGGCACCGGCACCATAGCCCTGGATGAGCATGGGGTACTCGCGGTAGCGCTCGGTGGTGAGCATGACGATATTGTTGCTGCCTTCGAGGCGGTAGAAGGGGTGGTTCTGCGGAATCTCCTGCAAGGAGACGCTGGCGCGCCCGTCCTCGTATTTGGCCACGAAACGCCAACGCTTGCCCTCGGCCTCGATGCGGCT
>JAFSZU010000122.1 GCA_017455585.1 Bacteroidaceae bacterium
GGTGCATGAAGTCCCTGATGTAATCCATTGGTACTTCAGAGAGGTAGATGTCGTGGCGTTCAAATAGTCTGTCCATAATTCATATATTTAATCCAACAATGCGTAAACGGCTATTTACATCTATCTGTGCAATGTGTAAAACACAATTTACTAAAACTGCTACAGATGTGTAAAACACGATTTACACTTTTCGACCGCAAAAATACAAATAAAAATCTAATCTCCAAACTTTTTGCCTAAAAAAGTGGGTTGGTTAAGCAATAATCATCAAATAGAGCATGAATAATTTGGTGATTTGGATGGACGGTAGGCGGACACCCCTCAACGGTAAGAGGCTGAAGATGTATATCATGTCGATGCGCGAGGTGGTGGAGGCGTATAAAAAAGCACTTACAAATGATTAGTCCCACCACGTCAGCAGTTTATATTCCCTTATCAGGTGGTAGAGGTGGAGGGCTTTCTGTTGTCGCAGGCTTACGGTTGAGAGGATGGCCTTGTCGCGAGTCACGATGCGTTGTTTTCCAGATGACCCTCACGCTGGATGCAGTCGTGCATCCTCTGGAGTTTCTTCTTCTCCAGGGCTATGAGGTAGCCGTAATCCCAGTCATGGTCGCGGGCCAACAACCGCTTGTAGTGATCTCAGAGTCCATGAATCTTGTCTTTGTTCTTGCGGGCAAAGTCCTTCCAGGACTTGGCACCGCCGGTGGTGGCGGGGCGCGAGCTCTCGATGAAGTGGCAGTAGGCGGCGGCCAGCCCGTCGGTGGCATCGAGCCAGGGGAGCATGGAAGATTCCGGGATCTTCATCATCTGTCGCAGCATGTAGGCCACCTGTTCCTTGGAAGCCGAGCCGTTGCCGGTGATGGCCATCTTGATTTGCATGGGAGCATACTCGTGGATGGGCACCTGGCGGTTGATGGCCGCCGCCATGGCCACGCCTTGTGCGCGGCCCAGCTTGAGCATCGACTGCACGTTCTTGCCAAAGAAAGGTGCCTCGATGGCCAGCTCGTCGGGCAGATAGCTCTCGATAATGCCGGTCACGCGCTCGAAGATATGCCCCAGCTTCAAGTAGTGGTCGGCATATTTGCGCAGGTCGATGACACCCATCGTCTGCATCTCCGCCTTGCGGCCGCAGACGCGGATGACACCGTAGCCCATGATGGTGGTGCCGGGGTCTATACCGAGTATGATGCGCTCATGATCCACTGTCATTTTGTAGGGTGCTTTCACGTTTCTGCGTGCAAAAGTAGGTATTTTTGCCCACAAAGACGAGCATTTAACGCTTTTTGTATTTTTATATTTACGGGAACGGGAAAAAGAAGCTATATTTGCACACGAATTATATTCATTTCTTATCATACCAAGATGAAAAAGATTATTCTTTCCACATTGTTGCTGGCCACGGTGACCCTGGGCATGAACGCCTTCGTGCCCCAGAAGAACAGCGTCACGGTCGGCACAACACAAGACGGCGAGAAAGCCGCAGAAATCAAGTTCGACACCCTCACCCACGATTTCGGCACCTTCGCCGAGAAGGACGGCGTGGTCAAGTGCACCTTCAAATTCACCAACGTGGGCAATGCTCCGCTGATTATCCATCAGGCCATTGCCAGCTGTGGCTGCACTGTCCCCAACTACCCCAAGGATCCTATCAAGCCCGGTGAGGGTGGTGCCATTGACGTGACCTATAACGGTGCCGGCAAGTTCGCCGGGCGCTTCAAGAAGAACATCACCGTCCGCTCCAATGCCAAGGAGTCTTCGGTTGTGCGCCTGACCATCGAGGGCAACATGACGACGGAGTGATAACACGTTAACAATAATTCATACGTAACTACTCATTATTAGTTTCTAACAAGAACCACAGGTTTCTTGAAGTGTCAAGCGTCTCTTCGAGCCGAGCGCACAGATTAAACAGATTCCTTACAGCCTCTAATCCGTGTAATCTGTGGTTTGTATAAGATAATTGTGTGCAACTACTTAATTGATAATGATGAAGAAAATCTTCCTGCTGACGGCAGTCTGCCTGATGGTTGCCGTCTCGGCTGTGGCCAAGACAAAGAAACAACAGCAACCCGTGAACCCGCTGGGCGACGGGCAGAGTGACCGCGCCTACTGGGTGGAGCTGGCCTACACCATGGCGGCGCCCGTTCTGGAGAACATGGCCAACGGCACGCTCCAGAAGAACATGAAACTGGAGCTCTCGCCCACATGGGACAACCGCGACAAGAAGGTGGCCTACATGGAGTGCTTCGGCCGACTGATGGCCGGCATCGCCCCCTGGCTGACGCTACCCGACGACGACACGCCCGAGGGCCAGAAGCGCAAGCAACTGCGCGAGTGGGCTATCCAGGCCTACAAAAACGCTGTTGACCCAGAGAGTCCCGACTATCTGGGCTGGACAAGCGGCGGACAGACGCTGGTGGATGCTGCCTATGTGGTGGAGAGCCTGTTTCGTGGCTACAAGGCCTTGTGGGAACCGCTGGACGATGTGACCAAGCAGCGTTACTTCAAGGAGTTGCAGGGGTTGCGCCGCTATGACCCGCCTTATACCAACTGGCTGCTCTTTGTGGGCATGGAAGAGGCGTTCCTCATGTATTCCGGCGGCGGCTATGATGCCTTCCGCATCAAGATGGCCATGAGCAAGGCCGAGGAATGGTACATCGGCGACGGCCTCTATTCAGACGGCCCCAGCTTCGCCTTCGACTACTACAACGCTTTCGTCATCCAGCCCATGTACACCGAGTGTCTGCAGATGGTGGCCGCCAAGCAACCCAACAACACCTACCTCATCCGCTCCCACGGCGACAAGCGCAACGGTGCCAAGAACCGCCTGGAGGTGGTGACGGAGCGTATGCAGAAGTACTCCGTTATCCTGGAGCGCTTCATCTCACCCGAGGGCACCTTCCCCGTGGTGGGGCGCTCGATTCCCTACCGTCTGGCCGTGCTGCAGCCGCTGGCACAGCTGGCATGGATGAAGCAACTGCCCAAGGAGCTGCACAACGGACAGGTGCGTGCCGGCATCACCGCCGTCATGAAGCGAATGTTCGAGGGTAAAGGCAAGAGCAACTTCACCGAGGACGGATACCTCACCATCGGTTTCGTGGGCTCGCATCCCAACGTGGCCGACTGGTACACCAACAACGGCTCCCTCTATATGACATCCCTGGCATTCATGCCGCTGGGTCTCCCCGCCGATGACCCCTTCTGGACAGATGCACCCGAGAAGTGGACCTCAAAGAAAGCCTGGGAGGGCGACGACTTCCCCAAGGATCACAAGTGGAACATCAACCGCCAAGAGCTCTACTGGGAATAAACCCTATATATAATTAAGGTTCGCGCGTATGACAGAACAGAAGAAACACACTCTCTACATCATCGCAGGATGCAACGGAGCCGGCAAGACCACAGCCTCCTTCACCGTTCTGCCCGAGATGCTGGACTGCCGCGAGTTTGTCAATGCCGACGAGATTGCCAAGGGACTCTCGCCCTTCAACCCCGAGGGCGTGGCCATACAAGCCGGCCGGCTGATGATAGACCGCATCATCCATTTGTTGAAGGAGGGAGAGACCTTTGCCTTCGAGACCACACTGGCCACACGCTCCTACGTCAAGCTCATCCAGCAGGCACAGCGGCGCGGCTACTTTGTCACCCTTCTCTTTTTCTCGCTCTCCACGCCCGAGCAGGCCGTGGCCCGCGTGGCCAAGCGTGTCAGCCAGGGAGGGCACAACATCCCCACCGATGTCATCCTGCGCCGCTATGAGGCGGGGCTGCAGAACCTGTTCCAGCTCTATATCCCCGTTGTCGATTATTGGACGCTCTATGACAACTCATCTTGTCCGGGAGAGAAGATTGCATTCGGCTGGAAAGATACACGCGTCAACATCGTGGACCAAGAGAAGTACGACCATTTCCTCACCTACCAAACACCAGCAGACCATGAATGACAGAGAGATAGCCCTCATGCAGCAGAAGATTGACCAAGGCATTCTGCTGGCGCAGGAACGCCTCGTGGAGCGCTCCCGCCTCTTCCATACGACACTCGTGGTGGCCCGTGAAGGAAAAGTTGTCGAACTCATGCCCGATGACCTGTAACCCCTGACACAAAACACATCCGCATGTTCTGAGCATTACATGCGGACGTGAGGACGTTTACGTGCGGATGTGAGGACCTTCACGTCCGCTTGTTCAGAAGTCCACAGCCACGTCAACTCACCAACTCATATAACCATCAGAAATGAAAAACAACGAATACCCCTACCAAGGAACAACCCTCAACGGCTTTGCCATGCTGTTCCTGAACCTGGCACTCACCATCGGTGCCATCGTCTTGCTCGTCCTGTCCATAGACCAGGAATCCTGGCAACTGGGCGTGGGATGTGCACTCGCCTTCATCCTCTCCCTCTTCCTTTGGCCCGGATTCATCATGCTGGAACCCGGCGAAGCCCGCGTGGTCATGTTCTTCGGCAAGTACGTCGGCACTTTCACACGCACCGGCTACTACTGGATCAACCCCTTCACCTCGACCAAGAAGCTGTCTCTGCGCGCCCGCAACCTCGATGCCGAACCCATCAAGGTCAACGACAAGGAGGGCAATCCTGTGATGATTGGACTCGTGCTTGTCTGGCGTCTGAAGGACACCTACAAGGCACTCTTCGAGATTGACTCGCAGACGATGGCCGCCAACAATGCCCAGGTGGGCACCGACGTGAAATCGATGATGGCCGCCTTTGAGCGTTTCGTGCGGGTGCAGAGCGATGCCGCCCTGCGTCAGGTGGCAGGACAATATGCCTACGATGACACCGAGACCCACTCATCGGACATCACCCTGCGCAGCGGAGGCGAGGAAATCAACGACCAGCTGGAGCAGAAACTCACCGAGCGGCTGGCCATGGCGGGCATCGAAGTGGTGGAAGCACGCATCAACTATCTGGCCTACGCTCCCGAGATTGCTGCCGTCATGCTGCGCCGCCAGCAGGCAACAGCCATCATCGCCGCCCGTGAGAAGATTGTGGAAGGGGCCGTCTCGATGGTCAAGATGGCACTGGATCAGCTGCAAGAACAGGATATTGTACGTCTGGACGATGAAAAGAAAGCCCAGATGGTCAGCAACCTCCTTGTTGTGCTCTGCGGCGAAGACAATGCCCAGCCCATCGTCAACACGGGCAGCATCTGAACACGGCATCAGAACTCGACCGCCACGCGGACATTGAGCTGACGGCCCGTCAGATAGTTGGGCACGGCATATTGCTGACGACTGATGTCCGTAATCCACAGATAAGAAGCCACATTGCTGATACCGAGCAGGTTGAAGCACTCCAGACTGAGCCACGCATTGCGCAGATGACCCTTGAGGCCGGCGCGTGCGTGGCCGTCTGTATTATCCAATAGACGATAGCTCATGCCCAAATCCACACGCCGATAGGCCGGGGCGCGGAAGACGTTGTTCTCCAGTCCAGAGTGCGGCGGGCCAAAGGGCAGACCATCGGCAAAGGCCATCTTCAGCGTCATCTTCCAGCGGTCGGTGCCTGGGAAGAAATCCGAGAAGAACATGTTCAGGTTCCAGCGCTGGTCCGTGGGCTGAGGGATACTGCGGCCATGGAGCTTCATTTGCGCCTTCATGAGCGAGAAGGAAACCCATGAATCGGTGCCGGGCACAAACTCGCCATAGACCTTGAAATCGACGCCCGCCACATAGCCGGAACCCTCATTGCGACCGTAATAGACGATCTTCACATTATCGACGTTGTAAGGATTCAGGCGGCTTTGTGCCTTGTAATATGCCTCTGTGGTGAACTTGAAGGGCCGGTTGCCGATGCGGAACTTGTACTCTGCACCCGCCACCACTTGCCACGACCGCTGGCTCTGGATGTCACGGTTCAGCTGCACGGTGGTGGCGCCGTCGGCAGTGACGGTGTCGCGCAGCTCCTTGTAGAACGGAGCCTGGTAATACATGCCCGTGGCCAGGCGAAACGTCCAGTTGTCATTGGCAGCAGGAATGAAACCGATGCTGGCACGCGGCGAAAACAAGGTCTCACTGTTCCAGGACCAGTGACTGAGGCGTGCACCATAGTTGAGGGAGAGGACACCGGCACCGGTTTCCTTGCGCCACGTGTCCTGCATGAAGAATTCCAAACGGTTACTGTTCACCGTCTGCACACTCTTCAGATTGTAGATGAGTTCCAGACGGTCACCCGTGTGGGGCATGGAATAGCCGGCCGAGTCACGGAATTCCCATTCACGGGAGTTCTCCTTGATGTCCTCATGCTTCCACAATATACCCGCCCGCACGTCATGGTCACCCGGCTTCCACTCATACCCGGCCCGCAGACTCTGCGTATTGGACGTGAGCAGATTGCGGGCATGTTCCATGTAGGTGCCCACGCCCAGCTGGGTCGATGTATTCGTGTCATCCAGCCAGTATTGCCCTTGAATGTCGTAAGTCTCGCGCTCCTTGGTGGAAAACGCCGAAGCACCGAGCGTCAGCAGACTGCGCTCCCCCACCCTACGCGACAGCGAGAGTGCTCCGAAAGTTGTTCGGAAGAGGTCGCGTTCCTCGCCGTCGAAATAGACACGGAAGCTCTTCACATCCTCCATCGTGCCGAATTTGGTCTCGCGGTCCTTGGGCTTGAACTGGTAGCTGTTTGAAGAGATATATCCGATTACATCCAGCGTCCATCTCGGTGTCGGTTGCCACGAGATATATGCTTGGTAGTCAAGAAAAGATGGATGATACTCGCCTGTTGTCTCCAGAGAGCCAAGCAAATAGGCATTGGTCTTGTAGCGCAGACCTTGTGACAGCGACACCTTGCCCACACGCAAGCCATCATAGACACTGGCTCCCAAGAGGCTTGCCTGTGCCGAACCTTCGTGGTGCGTAGGCTTGCGATAGGTAATATCCAGCACACTGCTCATGCGGTCGCCATATCTGGCCTCGAAGCCGCCCGCAGAGAACTGGATCCGCTCCACCATATCAGAGTTGATGACCGAGAGACCTTCTTGCTGGCCGCTGCTGATGAGCAAAGGACGATAAACTTCAACGCCGTTGACATACACGCAGTTCTCATCGAACGAACCGCCGCGGACGTTGTACTGGCTGGACAATTCATTGTGTGTGGAAACGCCCGCTTGCGTAGCCACCAACTCTTCCACGGCGTTCCCGCTGGTGGATGGCAAACGGCGCAAATCTTCTGCACTCAACTCCTGTGTGGTGCCCAACTGCCGCCGCACCTCTTTCACCGTCAATTCGCCCATTTGTATACCGCTCTCCCGCAACTGCACATTCCACGTCAGTCGGCCGCGCGGACGTGTCAACACCTTGGTTTTCATTTCATACCCCATCAGCCTGTAGGTGACACGCACCGTATCTGCACTGGTGAAGCCAAAGCTGTAACGCCCATCCAAGCTGGTCATCGTCCCGGCCAATTGACCGGCCACCTTCACAGAGACAAACGGCAGCGCCTTGCCCTCCTCGTCCGTCACACGGCCCTGAAGAGAACAAGTATCTTGCGGCGCAACGTCTGTGGCGGCCGTCAACGTATCGTCGGGAAGGAAAAGGAAGTCTGTCCGCGGGCACAGAGCACCTGCCCCTTGGACACAGAGGATAGAGAGGAAAAAGCCTATGAGTCTGTATAATGCGGGTCTATTCACTATAATTATAACGTCAAACCGTCACAATTATTGTGTCCAATGAGCGGAGGTCACACCTCATCATACATTTTCTCCTTCAGTTCACGGATGCGGTCATCGCTGATATAGTCGTCATACTCCATCAGCTTGTCAATGGTGCCGTTAGGCGTCAACTCAATAATGCGGTTGGCCACCGTCTGAATGAACTCGTGGTCGTGACTGGCAAAGATGATGTTGCCCTTGAAAAGTTTGAGGTTGTTGTTGAAAGCCTGAATACTTTCAAGGTCGAGGTGGTTGGTGGGTGTGTCCAGTATGAGACAGTTGGCGTTCTTCAACTGCATACGGGCAATCATGCACCGCATGCGCTCTCCGCCGCTGAGGACATTGACCTTCTTGAGCACTTCCTCGCCCGAGAAGAGCATCCGACCCAGATAGCCTTTCATAAACACTTCATTACCGTCGCCATACTGCATGAGCCAATCCACCAAGTTCTTGTCACTCTGGAAGAAAGCGGTGTTGTCCAAGGGCAGATAGGCGGTGGTGATGGTGAGTCCCCACTTATAGGTTCCTGCCTGTGCCTTGCGGTTGCCGTTGATAATCTCGAAGAGGGCAGTCATGGCACGCGGGTCATGGCTGAGGAAGACTGTCTTCTGTCCTTTCTCGATGTTAAAACTGACGTTGTCAAAGAGCACCGTACCGTCCTCGGCCACTGCTTTCAATCCCTCGACCTCCAATATCTGGTTACCCGGCTCACGGTCCATGGTAAAGATGATGCCCGGATACTTGCGCGTGGAAGGCTGAATCTCATCCACATTGAGTTTTTCGAGCATCTTCTTTCGGGACGTTGTCTGCTTGCTCTTGGCCACGTTAGCAGAGAACCGACGAATAAACTCTTCCAGTTCCTTGCGCTTTTCCTCGGCCTTGGCTTTCTGGTTCTGTGCCTGACGCAAGGCCAGCTGCGAACTCTCATACCAGAAGGAGTAGTTGCCCGCAAAGAGCGTCACCTTGCCGAAGTCTATATCCACGGTGTGTGTGCAGACGGCATCGAGGAAGTGACGGTCGTGCGAGACCACCAGCACGGTGTGCTCGAACTCGGAGAGATATTGCTCCAGCCATTGCACCGTGTCCAGGTCAAGGTCGTTAGTGGGCTCGTCCAGGAGCAAGTTATCCGGCTCACCGAAGAGCGCCTTGGCCAACATCACGCGCACCTTCTCCTTACCAGAGAGGTCGCGCATGAGCATCTGGTGCTTCTTCTCCTTGATGCCCAAGCCACTGAGCAGGGCACCGGCATCGCTCTCCGCCGTGTAACCGCCCATCTCGGCATATTTCTCCTCCAACTCTGCCACACGGATACCGTCGGCATCGCTGAAATCTTCCTTCATATACAAGGCATCCCGCTCGTGCATGATGTCCCATAGCACGGTGTGGCCCATGAGCACGGTATCCAGAACCGTCTGGTCGTCATATTGGAAGTGATCCTGCGAGAGGACACTCAGCCGCTCGCCCGGTCCCATTTCAATGGTTCCCTTGTTGGGTTCCAATTCACCGCTAATAGCTTTGAGGAGAGTGGATTTACCCGCACCGTTGGCACCTATGACACCATAGATATTGCCATTGGTGAACTTCATGTTAACGTCCTTATACAGGACACGCTTGCCGAACTGAATGGCGAGGTTGGAAACGGTTATCATTTATAATTTGCGAATTAACGAATTACTGTTAGTACCTTTGCGGGTGCAAAGGTACAACAAAAGAACGAGATAACCCGCAAATTCACACACATTTTCTTATTTTTTTGTGTCTATACGCAGTTGTGGGTCTTCTACGTCGGACACATTCTCGGAGGCGGCACTGTCAGAGTGGGAAACCCATTGCTCAATCGCAGGAATCATTTTCTCGGTCTGTGTGCGATCGGCCAAGGTTGTTTTAGGAAATAAGGCTTGAAGGACAAAGCCAACAATCATAAGTGCTGCCACGGATGCTATATTGGAAAGCACAGGCAAAAGACGCATACGGCGACGGCGCAGCTGCTGTAGCTCCCAGCCCTGCATGAGTCCGCGCCAACGCTCCTGCTGTCCCAGCTCATCGATGATCAGTCTGTCCAGCGCATCCTGCGTTTCCACTGCTTCGGGGTGATGATTCAACTTGATTTCCATATCGGTTGTCATTGAGAATTGAGTATTAAGAATTGGTTTCGCTGTCAGAGCGGCAGGTGCAGACGCGAGAACTGCGCTTTCACTGTCTCGCGCAACCGCTGCATACACTTGTACTTACTGGTCTTCAGACCTATCTTACTTGTATTTTCCGGCCGCAGCACCAGGATTTCGTCCAGGGAGCGGTGCTCATAGTAGAACAGCGTCAGTATCTGGCGGCAGCGTTCGCTCATCGCCAGAACCGCGTCGGTCACAACACGCTCACGCATTTCCTGCACATCTGTGTCCTCATGGGTTTGTGCGCCGTAGCGTTCGTGCTCCAGCAGAGCGACATCATCCGTCAGCACCTCGGGGCTTTGCTTTCGCAACTGCTCCCAGTGCTTGCGCTTGGCGATGGCCAACAAGAACGTGCGCAGCGAACAACTCAAAGGTTGCAACTCGCCCTCTTTCCACCGGCACAAGCAACCGTTCTGCAATTCTATGCGATGCGTCTCTATCTCGCGCCACAGATGAATCATTGATTCTTGGAAGATGTCATCAATATGAGCCTCGGCCACGAAGAACGCTCCGGCGTGAGCCGTGAAATAGCTTTTGCAATCCCTGTAGCAACGCTCCAATGCGACATTGTCATGGCGTTGCACAGCCATCACCATATCTATATCTGTCCAGTGTGTCATCTGTTGAAAGAGGGTTTTCTTTGTCCTTGATGCACTATTTCTGGTAAAGTGACCCATCCGCCGCCGACAATTCGCGGATATGGCGGGTACAGAGCTTGCGCAGCTCGTTGCAGAACAGCAACAAAACAATTGTGAACAGCACGCCGAAATTCCCGGACACCGACTGCGTCATGGCGATGGCATCAAAGATGCCGTGAGCCAGAACGGGTGCAGCAATCACCAACAGGCGGTTCCGCTTCACATGGTGACCAAAGTGCACCAGGCTGTAATAATAGCCCATCAGCACGGCAAAGAAGAAGTGGGCCGGAACCGAGAGGATACCACGGACAATGGCTGTGGCAGCCCAGTTCTCTCCGGCGGCAATCAAATACTGGATATTCTCGAAGGCGGCAAAGCCCAGACCGATACACACAGCATAGACGATGCCATCCAGATGCTCGTCGAAATAGGGATTCCGGCGCAGCAACAGCCACAGGAAGAACAACTTGGACAACTCCTCGGGAATGGCAGCAACACCAAAACTGGTCCATGTGGCTCCCAGCATCGTGTTGTAGGATTCAGGGACAAGCCCCAGGGCCAATAAGGGCATTGAAATAAGCATGGAACCGAAAGCCGAGGCCACTCCAAACAGGAATCCCCTCAATAGCCAAGAGATGGGTTCCGGCTGCTGTTTGTCTCTCCAGAGCATCAATCCCATCAGTATGACCGCAGGCAACAGAGCTGCCACAAGAATAATAGACATCATGCAAGCAATCTTAAATGCACATAAAGCGCGTCAAAGAAAGTAAAAAAGATAAACATGTGCAAATATTTTGGGCAGAAAGTGACAAAGAAGACCAAAGAATGTGTTTTATTTGTCCAAATGCTTGTGCAGACCCACAATCATGCCTATCTTTGCATCACGAAAGAAGACGTTCTTTGACACACCTTATATATATAATATATATGGTATCATACGGCTGCATCGGTTAGATCGGGAGACTCATCAGTAAAATCAGAAAACCGAGAAAGTTTCACATGCCAATGGCGGGCTGCGCCCCTCTCAGGGGTAACCTCTTCACGGAGGCCGGCAGATTACAAAGGGTGTGGACACTCAAATCATTCATCCTCGGAGTTCTCATCACATCATCGGTGCAGCCTTTTTTGTGTCCTCTCCCCCGCTCTCTACCGTTCCCGCTTCATCAACAACCGGGTGAACGCCTCCACTTTCTGGCTGCGTTCGTCTGCCGTCAGCCCGGGTTGCTCTGTCTGCAACCACTCTTCAAACGCCTCGACAGCCCACATCCGCGCCATGGCCTTGCCCGCCTTCAGGCCGCTGGAATAGGGCGTATGGGGCAACAGCGACCGATTGAAATTTCCGTCACTCATGATCTATAACTATTCACCGTGACTTTTCAGGATCTCGGCCATCTGTTGCTGCACATCGCGGGCACGTGCGGCAGCCACCTCAGCAAAGCGCTCGGTGGAGTCGGCATAGATGATGGCTCGGGAACTGTTGACGATGAGGCCGCAATGGTCATTCCAACCATACTTGCAGACTTCCTCGAGACTGCCGCCCTGGGCACCGATACCGGGCACGAGCAGGAAGTGGTCGGGTGCCAGACGGCGGATGTCGGCAAAGGCAGAGCCCTGTGTGGCACCGACCACGTACATGATTTGATTTGACGATTTGACGATTTGAGGATTTGAGGATTTGACGATTTGACGATTTGAGGATTTGACGATTTGAGGATTTGACGATTGAGTGCCTTCGACCCACTCCTGACTGCGCAGGATGACTCTTTCAAACAACTGTATCGTTCGACCAGTATCTGATTGGCAGCCACTCTCCCTTTGAAGGGGGAGCAGGGAGGGGGTCATTTGGAAATCCTGACTCCCCTTGTTGCTGGTCAGTGCCAGGAGAATCACCCATTTATCTGGATAGCCAAGGAAGGGCGTCACGCTGTCTTCGCCCATATAGGGTGCCACGGTGACGGCATCCACATCCATCTCTTCAAAGAACGTTCGAGCATAGAGTTTGGAGGTATTGCCGATATCGCCGCGCTTGGCATCGGCAATGATGAACTGGTCGGGGTACTGCTCGCGGATATACTTCACTGTGCGCTCAAACGCCATCCATCCTTTCACGCCGTGTGCCTCGTAAAAGGCCAAGTTGGGTTTGTAGGCAATACAATACGCTGCCGTCGCATCAATAATAGCCTTGTTGAACTCGAAGATGGGGTCAAAGCCCTCTTCGCGCTCGGCCCGCTCCAGCAGGCACTGCGGCACCTTCTTCAGATCGGTGTCTAAGCCCACACACAGGAAGCTCTGCTTCCGCTGTATGTTCTCAAATAGTTGTTCTCTTGTCATATATGCTATGTTTATTCATTGTTATCTGCTAACAGGCTGAGGAACTCTTCCTCATTCATGATGGTCACTCCCAGCTTCTGGGCTTTCTCCAGCTTGGCCGGTCCCATGTTGTCGCCCGCCAGGATGAAGCTGGTCTTGGCCGAGATGCTGCCCGTGTTCTTGCCTCCGTGCTGCTCGATCATCGCCTTATACTCGTCTCGTGAATGGTGCTGGAAGACCCCGCTGATGACGATGGTCTTGCCCGCCAGGCGGTCGCTCTGTGCCGACAGCACCTCCTCGGAGAGGGCGAACTGGAGGCCGTGGCTGCGCAGACGCTCAATGAGGAAGATATTGTCCATGTCTGCGAACCAGCGAATGACACTCTCGGCAATGGCCTGTCCGATGGTGTTGATGGCCAGCATCTGCTCCAGCGTGGCGCGGGAGAGGGTGTCGATGTCGTGGAAGCTGCGCGCCAGTGTCTTGGCCACCGTCTCGCCCACGAAGCGGATTCCGAGGGCGAAGAGCACACGCTCGAAGGGCACCTGCCGCGAGTCTGCAATGGCCTGTATCGTCTTGCGGGCCGACTTGATGCGGGTGTCATTGAAGCCACTGAGCTGATCGACGGTGAGGTCATAGAGGTCGGCCACGTTGTGGATGAGGCCGCGGGCATACAGGTCATCAATGGTCTCGGGGCCAAGTGTGTCAATATTCATGGCCCGGCGGCTGACGAAGTGCTCGATGCGCCCTTTTATCTGCGGCGGGCAGCCCGTGTCGTTGGGACAGCGCCAGGCGGCTTCCTCCTCGTCCCGCACCAGCGGCGTGCCGCATTCGGGGCAGGTCTGGATGAACTGCACCTGCGGGCCGCGCTCCGGCGTGATGAAAGCCGAATCCACCGCCACGATCTTGGGGATAATCTCGCCGCCCTTCTCCACCAGCACATGGTCGCCCACATGCAGGTCCAGTGCCGCCATGAAGTCGGCATTGTGGAGCGTGGCGCGCCGCACGACGGTGCCCGAGAGCTGCACGGGATCCATATTGGCCACGGGCGTGACCACTCCCGTGCGCCCCACTTGGAACGTCACCTCGCGCAGGACGGTCGATTGCTGCTCGGCCTGGAACTTGTAGGCGATGGCCCAGCGCGGCGACTTGGCGGTCATGCCCAACGCGCGCTGCTGGCGCAGACTGTTCACCTTCAGCACGATGCCGTCGGTGGCCACGGGCAGGTTGCGCCGCTCCACATCCCAGCGGTCGATGAATGCAAACACCTCTTCCAGCGTCTGCACCTTGCGCATGGCATCGCTCACCTTGAAGCCCCAGCCGCGGGCAGCCATCATGTTTTCGTAGTGACCCTCGGCGGGCAGTTCATCGCCGAGAAGATAGTAGAGGTAGGCATCCAGTTTCCGCTCTGCCACCACGCTGGCCTGCTTACTTTTGAGGGTTCCGCTGGCGGCGTTGCGCGGGTTGGCGAAGAGCGGTTCCTCGCGGGCCTCGCGCTCACGGTTCAGCGCCTCGAAGCTCGTCCACGGCATCAGGATCTCGCCGCGGATCTCGAACTGGCGAGGCCAGGTACCTTCGGGAGAACCCGAAGGAACAGTAACAGAATGCAGTTGCAGGGGAATGCTGCGGATGGTGCGGACGTTGGCCGTCACATCGTCGCCTTGCACGCCGTTGCCACGGGTGACAGCACGCACCAGATGGCCGTCCTCATAGTGCAGTGAGATACTCAGTCCGTCGAACTTCAGTTCACAGCAAATCTCGAACGGCTCGCCGCTCAACCCCTCGCGCACGCGCTCGTAGAACGCGCGTACCTCTTCTTTATTATAGGTGTTGGCCAGCGACAGCATGGGGCGCTGGTGCATGACGGTCTCGAACTCGCCCGCCAAGTCCGAGCCCACCCGCTGCGTGGGCGAGTTGGGGTCGGCCAGCTCTGGGTGCTGCACCTCCAGTTCCTGCAGCTCACGCATCATCGCGTCAAATTCCTGGTCGCTGACGGTGGGCTGGTTGAGAATATAATAATTGTAGTTGTGCTGGTGCAGCTGCTGCCGCAACTCAAGTATGCGCTCTTCTGTGGTCATAGTCCTGTGAATCCTGCCATGTCCCCTGATGCCCAGAGGATTGATTATCGGCCGCAAAGATAGGCAATTATTCTGAATCTGCACACAAAAAAAGGTAAAAAAAACATGAGTCATGAACCCGATTAGGGCGACACAACGCCCGGATGTGTCCATTTCTGGACACCTGCGTGTCCGATAATGGACAGTCATATCCATGAGTGCCATTCATTATCAGCACATTTCGCCGTTGGCACTGTTCTTGCTTGTATGGGGGTGATATGATCCGACATTGTTTATTCATCATCTGCATGACGCTCTCTCCGGCCGTCGATGCCGCCGAGGAACCCATGCGCCTCACCCTGGCAGAGTGCATCACGATGGCGCGACGCCAGAGCGTGGAGGCTGCAATGGCCCTGGGCGAGTTGCGTTCTGCCTACTGGCAGTGGCGCAGCTACCGCGCCGACCTGCTGCCCGAGGTGTCTTTCTCGGCCACGCTACCGAGCTACAACAAACGTTATACCTCCTACCAGCAGTCCGACGGCGGTGTGTCCTTCGTGCGCAACGACTACCTCGGTCTGAGCGGTTCATGGCACATCAGCCAGAAGATCTGGCCCACGGGCGGCACGCTGTCTGTGGAGTCCTCGCTGGACTTCCTGCACCAGTCGGGCGGCGGCAGCGGGGGCAACCAACTGATGAGTCTGCCCATCGCCATCACACTCTCCCAGCCGCTCTTCGGTGTGAACCATCTGAAGTGGAACCGGCGCATCGAGCCTCTGCGCTACCGCGAGGCCAAGGCCCGCTTCCTCACCGAGACAGAGCAGGTGGCCATGCAGGCCCTCAGCCTCTATTTCAACCTCCTCTTGGCGGGTGAGCAGGTGGGCATCGCGCGACAGAACCTGCAAACGGCCGAGAAACTCTATGAGGTGGCGCTGGCCAAGCGCAAGATGGGCACCATCAGCGAGAACGATGTCCTGCAGATGCGCCTGAACACGCTCACTGCCCGCAGCCGGCTCACCAGTGCCGAGAGCACGCGGCAGACACGGCAGTTCGCCCTGCGCGCGTTCCTCGACGTGGAGGTGGATATAGAGCCTACGACCCCTCCCCCGGCCCCTCCCCTGTTAGGGAGGGGGAGTGGGTCTTTTCCTCGCCTCGACTATGAAGACGTCCTCGCCCACGCCCTCAAGAACAATCCCCTCGCCATCACCCTGCGGCGCCGACAGCTGGAGGCCGACTACTCGGTGGCCACAGCCCGCGCCAACCGCCAGAGTATCAACCTCTATGCACAGGTGGGATACACGGGCACGGGAACCACCGTAGGCGGAGCCTACCGCGACCTGCTGAGCAAGGAAGTGGTGCAGGTGGGGTTCTCCGTGCCCATCCTGGACTGGGGCAAGCGCAAGGGCCAACGCCGCATGGCAGAAAGCAACCGCGAGATTGTGCAGGGGCAACTGCGCCAGCAGGCACAGGAGTTCCGGCAGAGCATCTTCGTCCTCACAGAACAGTTCAACAACCAGCTGGCGCAACTCCACATTGCCGAGGAAGCAGACAGCATCGCCCGGCGCCGCTACCACACCAACGTGGAGACCTTCAAGATCGGCACCATCTCCACACTGGAACTCTCCGATGCACAGACGGCCAAGGACGAGGCGCGCCTGAACCGCATCTCGCAGCTCTTCAACTTCTGGTATTACTATTACCAACTCCGCAGCCTCACCCTCTGGGACTTCGAGCGGGGAGAGGACATCAACGCAGACTTTGAACAACTCCTAAGATAATGCAAGATGAAAGCAGATAATCAGACAATGGACAGGCAGATACCTGTCAGTGTGCAACGACGCAACAAAATGCGGCGAGCCGGCAAATGGCTGGCGGGCTTCCTCGCGGTGATGGCTGCCGGCGCCTGGCTGGGTTCGCGGATGATGACCTCGGTGAACGGCAAGACCCTTGTCATCTCCGAGGTCGATAGGGGGACGATAGACATCAGTGTCTCGGCCACGGGCAAAGTGGTGCCTGCCTTTGAGGAAGTCATCACGTCGCCCATCAGCTCGCAGATTCTGGAGGTCTTCGCCCACAGCGGCGACAGCGTGGACGTGGGCACGCCCCTGCTGCGTCTGGACCTGCAGACCGCTCAGACCGACTATGCCAAGGCACTGGACGAGCAGGAGATCCGCAACCAGCAGGTCGTGCAGCTGCGGGCGAACGTGGAGACGCAGCTCTCTGACCGGCGGATGCAGATCGAGGTCGATGAGATGAAAATCGCACAGCTGGAAGCCCAGCTGCGCAACGAACTCTACCTGGACAGCCTCGGCTCGGGCACCCGCGACCGCGTGCGCCAAGCCGAGACCTCGCTGCGGACGGCGCAGTTGCAACTCCAGCAGTTGCGGCAGCAGTATGACAACGAAGTGCGGGTGAAGCAGGCAGACCTGCGGATGCAACAGCTGCAGAACGACATCTTCCGGAAAAGCCTGGCCGAGACACGCCGCAAGCTGGACGAGGCCGCCATCCGTTCGCCGCGGCGCGCCACACTCACCTACATCAACACCGAGGTGGGCAGCACCATCGGTGCCGGGCAGAAGCTGGCCATCGTCAGTGACCTCAGCCACTTCAAGGTGGAATGCGAAATAGCGGACACACACTCCGACCGCGTCGCCGTGGGCAGTGCCGTCATGATTCGCGTGGGCAAGGAACGCCTCGCGGGCTCCGTCTCCGCCGTCACGCCCCTGAGCCAGAACGGCGCCATCACCTTCACCGCACAGCCCGACGACCCCAGCCACCCGCGTCTGCGCTCGGGGCTGAAGACCGAGGTCTATGTCATCACCTCCATCCGCGACGACGTGCTCCGCATCCGCAACGGCTCGTTCTATGCAGGGCCGGGCAAATACACGCTCTTTGTCCTGGAAGCCGACGACCTGCTGGTGCCCCGCGAAGTGCGTCTGGGCGAGTGCAACTATGATTACATCGAAGTCGTCGGCGGTCTGGAAGCGGGCGAGCAGGTGGTGGTAAGCGATATGGGGAAGTACAAGGGGAAGGAACGGCTGAGGCTCGAGAATGGCTCCTGAAGCGCATCCTGCCGGCCTGACAAGCAGCTCTTCCGGCAAACAGACCCAGTTGTGTTGATTATTCCATCATGACCGAATAATCATTCCATCATGACCGAATAATCAATCCATCATGATGGAATAAACAAACCGGGCGGCAGAACGCTGTCAGATGACCGCCTCAAACCTAGCTCACAATCAGGCGCGGCGCGGGACGGAGCCGCCGATTCCTCTAAAGAAATCTTAAAAACTGCCGCTGACAGGCCAACGAATCATCATTTATTCCTATATTTGTGCCGCCAAAAGACAACATCCCATGATCCTCATCGTTGACGACGATAAAACAATACGCCTCTCGCTGAAGCTCATCCTGGAGCGCAACGACTATCAGGTGGCACTGGCCGAGGCCCCCAAGGCGGCTATAGACATCATCCGCAACACGCCCGCCGTGGAACTGGTGCTGATGGATATGAACTACACCCTCTCCACCTCTGGCGAGGAAGGGCTGACGCTGCTCAAGCAAATCAAAGTGTTCCGCCCCGACGTCCCCTGCATCCTCATGACAGCCTGGGGCACCATTGACCTGGCAGTGCAGGGGATGCGCGCCGGCGCCTTTGACTTCATCACCAAGCCCTGGGACAACGGCGTGCTGCTGGACAGGATAGAGACGGCAAGGACCCTCTCCCCGCTCCCCCGTGAAGGGGGAGAGCCTCGCTCCGCCCGGGACCTCTCCAATGAATCAACTTTTGCCGGAGGTCTCCCCTCCCTCACGGGAGGGGGCGGGGGTGAGTCTGTCCTCCTCCCCTCCCTCGCCGCCATCTACACCACCATCTCCCGCGTGGCCCCCACCAACGCGCCCGTTCTCATCACTGGCGAGAGCGGAACGGGCAAGGAACTCATCGCAGAAGCGATTCACCACCAGAGCCTACGGGCCGGCAAGCCTTTCGTGAAGGTGAACCTCGGAGGAATCTCGTCCTCCTTGTTTGAGAGCGAGATGTTCGGCCACAAGAAAGGCTCGTTCACCGATGCCAAGGCAGACCGCGTGGGACGCTTCGAGCTGGCCGACGGCGGCACCATCTTCCTGGATGAGATTGGCGAGCTGGACCTCTCCTGTCAGGTGAAACTCCTGCGCGTGCTGCAAGACCAGACCTACGAGGTCCTGGGCGACAGCCACACCCGCCGGGCCAACGTCCGTGTGATCTGTGCCACCAACGCCGACCTGAGCCAGATGGTGGAGGAGCGCACGTTCCGCGAGGACCTCTTCTTCCGCATCAACCTCATCCACCTCCACCTCCCACCCCTGCGCGAACGCCCCGATGACATCCCGCTCCTGGTCAATCACTTCCTCTCTCTGTCCCGCTCTTTCCGTGGCGATGCCACCGCCCCGGTCGCGGCCGCGCCGGCCCTGCCCGCCATCACCCCCGAAGCCATCTGCTACCTCCAATCCCTCCCCTTGCCAGGAAACATCCGCGAACTGAAGAACCTGGTGGAGCGCACCCTGCTGATGAACGCCGGCAAGGCCGAGCTCACAGCTGCCGACTTCAACCCCACCCCCTTGCCTCTCCCTGTGAGGGAGGGGACTGTGGGCGGGTCTCTTCTTGATATCGAGCGCGCCGCCATCGCGGCTTCCATCCAGCGCCACGCCGGCAACCTCTCCCTCGTGGCCAAAGAACTGGGCATCAGCCGCGGAGCACTCTACCGCAAAATCGAGAAGCACGGGCTTTGAAACGAAGAATCAAAAATGCTTAATTCACAAATCCGCATAAATAATATGGTCACAAATATGCACTAATAATTATATCACTAATTCGCACTAATATCTTTATCACTAATTCGCACTAATAATGTTTCACTAATTCGCACTTATAATGTTTCACTAATAATCACTAAGTAACTAAACAGAACTACATGACTATATTATTCTCACTACGAATTACACGAATTATACGAATTAACTCAGCTATATATCAGGCTACGAACAATTCGTATAATTCTTGATGTGTCAAGCCTCCTTCGGCCGATCGCGTCAAATTCGTAGTGAGTAATCGTTAAAAATAACTTCCTAAAGTTTAGGAAAGAGGATTTAAACTTTAAGATTATATATCTGCTTGTTAAGGAATAATAAATATGAGAAGTTTACGGAACTTATTTTTAATCATTACTGAAAGAGAAAACTATTTGTGTTCGCCTACTTAATAATTTTGTGCGAATTAGTGATATAATTATTAGTGCGAATTAGTGATAAAGATATTGGTGCGTATTAGTTTAAGATGAAGTTGAAGTATTCCTTTTTGCTGCTTTCCCTCGGCATCCTCCTCTTGAGTGCCGCTGCGCTCTTTGCCACGTTTCACAGCCACCCCTTGCTGTTCTACGTGACAGAGGCCTTCGCCGTCCTGCTGCTCCTGTACCTTGTTTATTTCTACCACAAGACCATCCGCCCCTACGACACCCTCATCAGCGGCATGGAACTCGTGCGCGACCTGGATCTGACCACACGCCTCGCACCATCGGGGCAATATGAGACAGACATCATCGTCCGCACCTTCAACGACTTGCTCAACCGTCTGCGCAGCGAGCATCTGACCTTGGAAGAGCAATACACCTTCCTCAACCTGCTCATCGAGGCATCGCCGATGGGGGTCGTCCAATGCAACCTCGAAGGCGACATCACGTCCCTGAACCCTGCCGCCCGCGAGATGCTCACACCCACCGTGGAGGAGGCACTGCACGCCCTGCCACTGGGCAGCGAGACGACCCTGCGCCTCAATGGCACCCCGCAAATCTACCGCCTCAGCCACCTCTCCTTCCCAGACCGCGGATATCAGCACCCCTTCTATCTCATCGAATCCCTCACCACTGAGGTGCGCCGTGCCGAGAAAGCAGCCTACGAGCGCGTCATCCGCATGATAGCCCACGAGGTTAATAACAGTGTGGCCGGAATCGTAGGATTACTGGAAGCCCCCAGCAACCTCCCGGTGGGGGATGAAACGCCCCCCGCCGGGGGGCCACGGGAGGCTCGCGCTCGTCTGCTGGCCATGTCCGACTTCGTCACACGCTTTGCCAGTGTGGTCAAGATTCCTGAGCCACACCTCCAGCTCTGTGACCTCAGCGAGGAAGTGGAGGCGTGCCGTCCCATCCTCGAAAGTCTCTGCCACGCAGCGCACGTGAAACTGCACTGCCAGCTCACCGACGAGGCCATCCCCGTTCGCCTGGACACCGCACTCTTCCAGCAGGTGCTCATCAATATTGTGAAGAATAGTGTGGAGAGTGTGGGCGGAGGCCGTGACGGCTTCATCGCCATCACGGCCTCCGCCCGCACATTAACCATCACCGACAACGGCCGCGGCATCTCCACCGAAGCCGCGCAACACCTCTTCACGCCTTTCTTCTCCACCAAGCCACAAGGACAGGGCCTGGGACTGCTACTCGTCCGAGACATCCTCACCGCCCACCACTGCACATTCACCCTTCACACAGACCCCGCCGACCACCTCACCCGCTTCACCATCCTGTTTCCGGATTGATAGCCACACGGGACTGCTGCCGGAACGCTGGGAGTTCGGGCATCAGAGACTGTCATACATCTGTTTGTAGGATGCAACCTTCTTATCAAAGGACAAGGGGTAGGCACGCGAAGAAGAGGGAAGCCGATAGAGGCTGACGGCATCGCCGTCTTGATTGAAGGTGCCGGGAATGGCGACGGACGTGTTGACCCTGGGGATAACCGGGATGCCGAGGTTGGCGCAGATGGTCTCCGTGGCCTTCTCGCCGGTGGTGACGATGGCGCGGCAATGGGGCAGCAGCCGGAGCAGGGAACGGATGTCGGTGGACTCCACCACCTCCAGGAATTTGTCCGAGGCGTTGTCCTGCAGACGGCGAACGGCAGTGGCGGTGTCAAAGAAAGCGAGGCCACGCTCACGGCAGAAGGCCACAATCTCATCCAGTTTGAAGCGTTTGGCCGCTGCATCCACAAAATGATGACGGTCGCCAAAGAACACCTGACCCTCGATGCGCCAGTGGTCGTTGATGAAATTGGGGTAAAAGAAGTCCATGCACCAACGCTTGCGCGGCGGCGGGAAACTGCCGAGAAACAGCACGCGGGCATTCTCCGGCAGGAAGGGGCGCAACGGGTGGTACTCAACCCCACCCTTGCTGCGTCCGATGTTTTCCGTGTTCAAATAAGATGTCATCCCTTATTGATGATTTGCGGTACAAAGGTAATGTATTTAATCGGATAACGTCTTGTAATTTGTCATTTTTTGAGAATCAAACGTAAATATTCCAGCAATATGCAACATCATATCGCAGATTTTATGTACTTTTGCACCGCATTTCATCTATTTAGCAACACACAAACAACAGAAACGATGAACAGAATCATTGCAAAAGAACAGTTTTCAGAGAAAGTCTATAAACTGGTGGTGGAGGCTCCACTTATCGCCAAGGCTCGGCGGGCAGGGCACTTCGTCATCGTCCGCGTGGGCGAGAAGGGCGAACGTATGCCCCTCACCATTGCCGATGCCGACGTGCAGGCCGGCACTATCACCCTCGTTGTGCAGAAGGTGGGCGTCAGCAGCACCAAGCTCTGCGACCTCAACGTGGGCGACGAGATCACGGACGTGGTGGGTCCGCTGGGCAAAGCCACGCATATCGAGAACTTTGGCACGGTGGTTTGTGCCGGAGGTGGTGTCGGCGTGGCTCCGATGCTCCCCATCATCAAGGCCTTGAAGGCTGCTGGCAACCGCGTCGTCAGCGTCCTCGCCGGTCGCAGCAAAGACCTTATTATATTGGAAGATGAAGTAAGGAAGCACTCTGACGAGGTCATCATCATGACCGACGACGGCAGCTACGGCCAGAAGGGCGTGGTCACCGTCGGCATCGAGCAGGTCATCCAGCGCGAGAAGGTCGATAAGGTCTTCGCCATCGGACCCGCCATCATGATGAAGTTCTGCTGTCTGTTGACCAAGAAATACGGCATCAGCACCGATGTCTCCCTCAACACCATCATGGTCGATGGCACCGGCATGTGCGGGGCCTGCCGCATCACCGTTGGCGGCAAGACACGCTTCGTCTGCGTCGATGGCCCCGAGTTCGACGGACACCAGGTAGATTTCGACGAGATGCTCTCCCGCATGACCGCCTTCAAGCCCGAGGAGCAAGCTGCCCTCGCCGCCTTCAACGAGGCAGCCACCGTCTCCCCCGATCCTGCTACCTCCGTTTCTGAAGCTCCCTCCTCCCTCGCTTCTGAAGTTTCCCCCTCCCTCGCTTCTGAAGTTTCCCCCTCCCTTGCTTCTGAAGTTTCCCCCTCTGCAGCTGGGTCGGGTGCGGCGCATACTTGCGCCGAGAAAGACTCCCTCACCGACCGCACCGCCCCCTGGCGCGCCGACCTCCGCGCCAGCCTGAAAGCCAAGGAGCGCACCGCCATCCCCCGCGTCAAGATGACCGAGCTTGACCCTGTCTATCGCGCCACCACACGCACCGAGGAGGTCAACCAGGGCCTCACCCTGGAGCAGGCACAGCAGGAAGCACGCCGCTGCCTCGATTGCGCCAAGCCCACCTGCATGGAAGGCTGCCCCGTCAATATCCAGATTCCCTCCTTCATCAAGAACATCGAACGCGGCAACATCCTCGGCGCTGCCCAGGTGCTGAAGCAGACCTCTGCCCTGCCAGCCGTCTGCGGTCGCGTCTGTCCGCAGGAGAAGCAGTGCGAGGCACGCTGCATCCACCTGAAGATGAACGAGCCAGCCGTGGCCATCGGCTATCTGGAGCGCTTCGCCGCCGACTATGAGCGCGAGAGCGGACAGATGTCCATTCCCGAGTGCGCCCCTGCCAACGGCAAGAAGATTGCCGTCGTCGGTTCCGGCCCCTCCGGCCTCTCCTTCGCCGGCGACATGATCAAGTTGGGCTACGACGTCACCGTCTTCGAAGCGCTGCACGAGATTGGCGGCGTGCTCAAGTATGGCATCCCCGAGTTCCGTCTGCCCAACGCCATCGTGGATGTGGAGATACAGAATCTGGAGAAAATGGGAGTGAAGTTCATCAAGGACTGCATCATAGGCAAGACCATCACGGTAGATGAACTGAAGAATGAAGGGTTTGCTGGTATCTTCGTGGGCTCCGGTGCCGGTCTGCCCAACTTCATGAACATCCCCGGCGAGAACCTCAAGGGAATCATGTCCTCCAATGAATATCTCACCCGTGTCAACCTCATGGACGCCTCCAGCGCAGACACAGACACCCCCATTCACCGCGCCAAGAACGTGATGGTGGTGGGCGGCGGCAACACCGCCATGGACTCCTGCCGAACGGCCAAGCGTCTGGGTGCCGACCGCGTGTTCATCGCCTACCGCCGCAGCGAGGCAGAGATGCCCGCCCGTCTGGAAGAGGTCAAACACGCCAAGGAAGAAGGCATCGAGTTCCTGACGCTCCACAACCCCATCGAATACCTGGCCGACGAGCAGGGCAATGTCCGCGCCGTCGTGCTCCAGAAGATGGAGCTGGGCGAGCCCGATGCCAGCGGTCGCCGCTCGCCGCAGCCCATTCCCGGTGCCACAGAGACCATAGAGATTGACCAGGCCATCGTGGCAGTGGGTGTCTCACCGAATCCCATTGTACCCACCAGCATCGAAGGCTTGGAGCTGGGCCGCAAGAACACCATCGTGGTCAATGACGGCATGCAGACCAACATTCCCACCATCTTTGCAGGGGGTGACATCGTCCGCGGCGGTGCCACCGTCATCCTTGCCATGGGCGACGGACGCCGCGCCGCTGCCGCCATGCACGAGTATCTCTCCCGTTAACCGTTCTGTGTAGGCTGCGGCTCCGTCGCAGCTTGCACTTCTCCTCCTTCTCTCAGCAATGAAGCATCTCCTCCTCCTCACCATCCTTTTGTCCCTTGCCTTAGCCCCTGCCTCGGCACAGCGAAACCGCAAGCGCACTGCCACGCGCACAAAAGCCCGTGTCACCGCCAAGGCTCCTGCCAAGAACAACAAGCAAAGCGCCCACGAAACCTCGTCGCCCATCGAGCAGGCGCAGCTTGCACTCAGTCTCTACGACGTCGCCACAGCACGGGACATCATCGAGAAGGAGATGGCTGTGCTGACCAAGAAGAAGCAGTCAACGGATCATTTGGATGCACTGTTGGAGCAGGTGCAGCGAATTGCACTGAAACTTCATGCAACCGAGCATATCGTCATCATTGACAGCGTGGTCTGCAACAAAGAAGACATGCTGCGTTTCATCCAACTCAACCGTGAGAGCGGACGCATTGACACCTACGCCAGCACCTATCACACCACCGACAAGAACGGTGCCATGCTCTATGAGAACGAGCTGGCCAACAAGCGCTATCTGGCCGTTCCCAAGGGAAAGAATGGCGCGTTGCGGCTGGCGACTTCAGACAAGATTGGGGAACAATGGAGCGAGCCGCATTTGCTGACAGGCCTCGCCACAAACAACCTCGCACAGAACTACCCATTCCTCCTCTCTGACGGCATGACGCTCTACTTCGCCGCCACGGGACCGGAGAGCATCGGTGGCTACGACATCTTTGTCACCCGCTCAGACGGAGAGGACGGCAGTTTCCTAACGCCCGAGAACATCGGATTCCCCTTCAATTCTCCAGCCAATGACTATCTGCTGGTCATTGACGAGTTGAACCAGCTGGGATGGTTCGTCAGCGACCGCCGTCAGCCCAAGGGCAAGGTCTGCGTCTATACTTTCATCCCAAATGCCACACGCGAGGTCTATGGCGACCAACTTTCTGAAAAACAACTGGCAGACCGGGCTCGCATCGCCTCCATCAAGGACACGTGGAACAAGGAAACCGCTGAGGCACAGAAGCGGCTCATGGCGCTCAGGGCAGAGAAAAGCAAAGAAGGCAACCAAATTGTCGAGACTTTCCAGTTTGTCATTGATGACCAACGCACATACACACAGATGAGTGACTTCTACGCACCTGAAGCCAAGCAGAAGATGACACAATGGCTGCAACTGTCCAAGAATGTCAAGACTGACATGGTGCTGCTTGAACGACTTCGGGACAACTATGCCACAGCAGCAGCCGGACAACGACAACAACTGGCACTGTCCATCAAAAAGTTGGAGAGCACCCACTACCCTCAGCTCCAACAGCTCAAGCAACTGGAAAAAGACATTCGTAACGCTGAAATCACATTTAAATAGCTATGAAAAAAGTATTCCCCCCCTCTGAACTCATCATCAATGAAGACGGCAGTGCCTTCCACCTACATGTCCGTCCCGAGCAATTGGCAGACCGAGTCATCCTCGTGGGTGACCCCGGCCGAGTACAGACCGTTGCATCCCACTTCGACCGTATGGAATGTGACATCCAAAGCCGCGAGTTCCACACCATTACTGGCTGGTTCCAGGGTAAGCGCATCAGCGTCGTCAGTACGGGTATTGGCTGTGACAACATCGACATCGTCCTCAATGAGCTGGATGCTCTTGCCAACATCGATTTCGAGACCCGCACCGAGAAGGACGAGCACCGCACACTCACCATCGTCCGCATCGGCACCTGCGGCGGTCTGCAGCCCTTCACGCCCACTGGTTCCTTCATCGCTTCCGTCAAGAGTATCGGCTTCGACGGTCTCCTCAACTACTATGCCGGCCGCAACGACGTCTGTGACCTCCAGCTCGAAGAAGCGTTCAAGCAACACATGAACTGGTCACCCCTCAAAGGTGCACCATACGTGGCCGTAGCTGACCCCGAACTCATCGACCAGATAGCCAAAGATGACATGGTGCGTGGCATCACCATCGCCTGCGGAGGATTCTATGGTCCCCAGGGACGCCAGTTGCGACTGCCCATCCAGGATCCCGACCAGAACCAGAAAGTCGAGGCTTTCCAGTATGGCGACCTCCACATTTGCAACTTCGAGATGGAAAGTTCTGCCGTCGCCGGCATGTCGGCCCTCCTCGGCCACCGCGCCATGACCTGCTGCATGGTCATTGCCAACCGCTATACCACCGAGATGAACACCGAGTACAAGAACTCCATCGACACCCTCATCCGTATCGTTCTCGAGCGCATCTGATGGAGAAAGATACCATTTGCGCTCTTGCTACTGCGCCATGCGGTGCTTTGGGAATCATCAGAATCTCAGGAGAAAAACCTCTTGAGATTCTTTCTCACATATTCTCCAAAGACCTCACAAACGCTCATCCCAACACCATTCATTACGGGTACATCCTCAACGATTCCGAAATCATCGATGAGGTGATGGTTTCTGTCTTCCGTGCCCCACACTCCTACACGGGCGAGGACTGCGTGGAGATTTCCTGCCACGGCTCGCGCTATATTTTAAATAAGGTGTTGGAACTGCTGATAGCTAATGGATGTCGGATGGCCAATCCTGGAGAGTTCACGCAGCGCGCCTACCTCAACGGCAAACTCGACCTCTCACAGGCAGAGGCTGTGGCAGACCTCATCGCCTCCACTAATAAAGCGACCCACCAGATGGCCATGAGCCAGCTGAGGGGTGGCATCTCCACAGAACTCTCCCGTTTGCGCGACCAACTGCTGAAACTCACGTCGCTCCTTGAACTGGAGCTCGACTTCTCCGACCACGAAGATCTCGAGTTTGCAAACCGCACGGAGCTTCTTGAATTGGCCATTAAGACCGATGAGCGCATCACCCGCTTGGCCGAATCGTTTCATGCGGGCAACGCACTGAAGAACGGCATACCCGTGGCTATCGTCGGTGCCCCCAACGTCGGCAAGTCAACGCTCCTGAATGCCTTGCTGGGCGAAGAGCGCGCCATCGTCAGTGACGTTCAGGGAACCACACGTGATGCCATCGAAGATACCATCCTGCTCGACGGCATCACCTTCCGATTCATCGATACCGCCGGCATTCGCCACACCGACGACCCAATAGAACTCATGGGCATACAGCGTACCTACGCCGCCATCGACAAAGCCAGCATCGTCCTTTGGCTCATCGATGCTGAGCCTACAAACGAAGAAATCACCGATATCACTGCCCGCTGCGAAGGCCGCTCCCTCATCCCCGTCTGGAACAAGTCCGACCTCCTCTCACCCTGTCCCGTATGCTGCGATATTATCACAGCCCCCATCCCCATCTCCGCCAAGCACGGACAGGGCCTCGACACCCTACGCCAGCAACTGCTCGATGCCGCGCCCCAGCTGCCCGACAACGATGTCGTCGTCACCAACGCCCGTCACTACGATGCCCTCTGCCGCGCCCACAACCACATCCAGCGCGTCCTCGACGGCCTAGGCGCAACTAAATATTCTCCGCTCGGGCACTGCTCGCTTGCTACCGAAAGGCTACGGATAGGCGACCGAATCACGGGAATGGGGACGCAAGAATATTCGACTCTCAAATCTCAATTGCCAACAGACTTGGTTGCTGAAGACCTCCGCCTCACCCTCGACGCCCTCGCCGAGATCACCGGCGGCCAAATCACCCCCAACGAAGTCCTTGGCAACATCTTTAAGAATTTCTGCATCGGCAAATAAATTACCACAACCCATTGATATGCAAGATGTTACACTTCTGTTAAAATAGAAAATAGGAGCAATTTGTCATTTTTGACATTGCTGAATTTCAACACTTTACGTTTTTTATTTCAAGTTATTCGAGTCTATTTATTTTCTTTTTTCTACCGTATTTCTACCGTATAAAGTACGATTTATGTCCCTGAAGCCCATCAATAGCCGACAAAAGTGCGCAATTATTGTTAATAGTTGGTAGATTTCTGTTAACAAACGTATAATATTCTAGTTTATGTAGGGTTTGCTAATTTATTATCAGGCGCCATTGTCTATGACAGGCAAAAACAGGTATGAGGTTGGCCTCGTTGTTGTATAGTTGCCCCATAATGGGCTTCTGGCCAAGAATTTCGAAAA
>JAFSZU010000123.1 GCA_017455585.1 Bacteroidaceae bacterium
CGCGAGCTGGACGGCGTGGGCGAGAAGCGCAACCAAGTCGATTTCGCCCTGTGGAAAGCCGCACAGCCCGAACATATCATGCGCTGGCCGTCACCTTGGAGCAACGGCTTCCCCGGCTGGCACTGCGAGTGCACCGCCATGGGCCGCAAGTACCTGGGCAACCACTTCGACATCCACGGCGGCGGCATGGACCTCGTCTTCCCGCACCATGAATGTGAGATCGCACAGGCCGTGGCCTCGCAGGGCGATGACATGGTGAAGTACTGGATGCACTGCAACATGCTCACCGTGGGCGGGCAGAAGATGGGCAAGTCACTCGGCAACTTCATCACCCTCAACGAGTTCTTCACCGGGCAGCACGAAAAGCTCACACAGGCCTACTCGCCCATGACCATCCGCTTCTTCATCCTACAGGCACACTACCGCTCCACCGTCGATTTCTCCAACGAGGCTCTGCAAGCTGCCGAGAAGGGACTGCAACGCCTGATGAACGCCATTGCGGACATCAAGCGCATCACACCCTCTGCCGAGAGCGACGAGCAGACCCGCAAGGTGGTCTCTGAGCTGCGCCAGAAGTGCTACGACGCCATGAACGACGATCTGGCATCGCCCCTCGTCATCAGCCACCTCTTCGATGCCGCCAGCACCATTAACCGCGTCATCGACCACAAGGGCACCATCTCTGCTGCCGACCTGGAGGAACTGTCATCCACCATCCACCTCTTCGCCGAGGACATCTTAGGTCTTTCAACTTTCAACTCTCAGCTCTCAACTTCCGGCAATGCCGCCCGCGAGGAAGCCTTCAGCCACGCCGTGGATATGCTTCTGGAGCAGCGCGCCGTGGCCAAGGCCAATAAGGACTGGGCCACGAGCGACCGCATCCGCAACGAGCTCACCGCGCTGGGCTTCGAGATCAAGGACACCAAGGACGGTGCCACCTGGTCGCTGAACCGCTGAGGTCGCGCGCAGACATATATCAAATCAGAGGGCAGCCTTCGCAGGTTGCCCTCTGACGTTGTCGGTTTTCCGATTGGTGCTACGAGTCCGTTTTCAAAGGTTTTCAATATGGCATATCTCGTAGCATGCCGACTGTCTTATAGAAAGAAAAAGCAAAAATGAATGGTCAATGTGTGGTGGCGGCGCCTGGCGCGAGGCTGTCTGCCGACATGGTGGCGGCGTCTGCGCGCAGGTCAAGCGGTGTCGTGTTGCTCAGATCCAGCTCGTCTTGTGTCTCCGAGGCTTGCAGATTGGTGCCGGGGATGTCCTGTTGTTCCCGGACGGTATCGCCCGCGCCATGCTGCAGGGCAATGCCTACGCCGGCAGCAATCACCAGCAGCGCGGCAACGCGCAGGAGCGGTCTCAGCCGCTGCGCCAGCGTGATGTGCCGAGCCTGCACATGCACCTCTCCTGCCATGCGAAGGATGCGCTCGTCGAACGAGTCGTCCAGACGGGCACTGGCCCACGTGCTCTCTGTCTTGAACAATGGCGTCCACTGCTTCAGGTGCGACGGCACTTCCTTCTGCTGGAAGAACTGTCGCAGAATGCGCTCTTCCTCGAGCGTGGTCTCTGCGTTGAAGTAGCGACCTATGAGCTGTTCGATGTACGTGAAGTCCATGTTCTTTCTATGGCTGTTCTATTTGCATGACGTTTGAGCTATATCAAAAGTTACAGTCGCCCCCTGCTCTTTAACATTCTTTAAAAGTAATGGGTTTGTGCTTTGACGCAAATAGCGTACTTTTGCACATTATTTCCAATCATCTCATGAAGGGTGCTCGGCGGCCTACCCGTCGAGAGTCGTTAATATATGAAACAGAACATCCGTAATATAGCCATCATTGCCCACGTGGACCACGGCAAGACCACCCTGGTCGATAAGATGCTGCTGGCCGGAAACCTCTTCCGCGAGAACCAGCAGACAGGCGAACTCATGCTGGACAACAATGAGCTGGAGCGCGAGCGCGGCATCACCATCCTGAGCAAGAACGTCAGCATCAACTACAAGGGAACCAAGATCAACATCATCGACACCCCGGGCCACTCGGACTTCGGCGGCGAGGTGGAGCGCGTGCTCAACATGGCCGACGGCTGTCTGCTGCTGGTGGATGCCTTCGAGGGTCCGATGCCACAGACGCGGTTTGTGCTTCAGAAGGCGTTGCAGATAGGCCTGAAACCCATCGTGGTCATCAATAAAGTCGATAAGCCCAACTGCCGGCCGGAGGAGGTCTATGAGATGGTCTTTGACCTGATGTGTGACCTCGATGCCACCGAGGACCAGCTGGACTTCCCCGTCATCTACGGCTCTGCCAAGCAGGGCTGGATGGGCGAGGACTGGCAGACGCCCACCGGCGACATCCTCTACCTGCTGGACCAGATACTGGAACATATCCCTGCTCCCGAGCAGTTGGAGGGCACGCCGCAGATGCTCATCACGTCACTCGATTACAGCACCTACACCGGCCGCATCGCCGTGGGACGCGTGCATCGCGGCACACTGCGCGAGGGCATGCCCATCACCATCGTCCACCGCAACGGCTCCACGGAACGCACGAAGATCAAGGAGCTGCACACCTTCACCGGTATGGGACAGCAGAAAATTGACGCCGTCAGCTCGGGCGACATCTGCGCCATCGTGGGGCTGCCCGGCTTCGAGATCGGCGACACCATCTGCGACGCCGAGGAGCCCGAGGCCCTGCCCACCATCAGCATCGACGAGCCCACGATGTCCATGCTGTTCACCATCAACGACTCGCCTTTCTTCGGCAAGGAAGGTCGCTGGTGCACAAGCCGCCACATCCACGAGCGTCTGCAGCGCGAGCTGGAGAAGAACCTGGCCCTGCGCGTGGAGCCGGCACCGGACAGCACAGACCGCTGGATTGTCAGCGGCCGCGGTGTGCTGCACCTGAGTGTGCTCATCGAGACCATGCGCCGTGAGGGCTATGAGTTGCAAGTGGGACAGCCACAGGTCATCTACAAAGAGATCAAAGGCGTGCGCTGTGAACCCATCGAGGAACTGACCATCAACGTGCCCGAGGAGTTTGCCTCCAAGATGATAGACATGGTCACACGCCGCAAAGGCGAGATGACATCCATGGACAGCCAGGGTGACCGCGTGAACATTGAGTTCCTGATCCCGTCGCGCGGCATCATCGGTCTGCGCACCAACGTGCTCACCGCCTCGCAGGGCGAGGCCATCATGGCCCACCGCTATAAGGAGTATCAGCCCTACAAAGGTGAAATCATCCGCCGCACCTCCGGTTCCATGATTGCACTGGAGGGCGGCACGGCCTTTGCCTACGCCATCAACAACCTGCAGGACCGCGGCCGCTTCTTCATCGAGCCGCAGACAGAAGTGTATGCCGGACAAGTGGTAGGCGAGCACATCCATGAAAACGACCTGGTCATCAATGTGACCAAGAACAAGCAACTCACCAACATGCGCGCCAGCGGCTCCGACGAGAAAGTGCGCATCATCCCCGCCACGCTTCTCTCACTTGAAGAGGCGCTGGAATATATCAAGGAAGACGAGTATGTGGAGGTGACACCCAAGTCCATGCGCATGCGCAAGATCATTCTTGACCACCTGGAGCGCAAGCGCGCCAACAGGGAATAAGCATCACAGACCGCTTCCTGGGAAAAAGTTTGGCCCGCCGAGTTGTCGGCGGGCCAAACTTTTTCTTTCATCAGATCACCACGGCGGTGCCGCTGGTGGCCACCATCAGCATGGAGCCGTTGGCTCCTATGGTCTCATAGTCTATGTCTATGCCCACGATGGCGTTGGCTCCGATCTGCTGTGCACGCTGCATCATTTCCTGGATGGCGGTGTCCTTGGCCTCGATAATCACCTTCTCGTAGGAGCTGCTGCGGCCGCCGAAGAAGTCTGTGAGACCGGCCATGAAATCCTTGAGCACGTTGGCACCGATGATGGTTTCGCCTGTGACAACACCCCGGTATTCGTGAATGGGGTGGCCTTCAATGGTTGGAGTGGTTGAGAGTAACATCTTGTTGTTGTGTGTTAATGGTTAGTAATGCCTTTTTCTATCCTTGATGCGGAAATCGGCATCAAGTGACCCTGCGCGCAAGCGGAATTGCGCAATCAGTTTTGCACATCCGCACGTGTTGCTTTTCACGTCCGCACATTTTGCCTTTCACGAGTGCATGTTTTGCCTTTCACGTCCGCACATTTTGCCCTTCATGAGCGCATGTTCAGAAGCTCACATGCGGCCCCTCCTGATTTTACTTGACGAGAATCTTGCGTGTGGTGCCGTCTGAGAGGGTCTGCAGAGCGACTGTTCCCGGGCGTGGGGAGGTGATGGCGTGGCCATTGAGGCTGCGGAAGGCAGGTCGGCCAGTGTGCCCGGTGTCTGGTGTCACGCCGCGCACGGCATCGGGTTCCAGATAGAGAAAATTGTTCTGGATGATGGCTTCCACGACCTCGCGGCCCCGTGTGGCATAGCCGCCCGAGGTGTCCACACCCGCGTAATCCATCATGACGATGCCGGTGGGACCAGGCTCGTGGGTGCCGAGGAAGTCAAGGATGGCGGCATGGGTGTGGGCGGCATTGTCACGGTAGCCGTCGCTGCTGGAGATGGTGTAGCCGAAGAGGGACTCTACCTTGGAATAGCCGGAGGCCATGTTGATGTACCAGCGCATGTTACTGGAGCCTTTGTTGGGGTGCTTGTTGCTGTATTCCAGGAGCTGGGTGAGGGCGTTGACCTTGGTCTGCAGTGCCCCGTCCTGCCAGGTCTCGCAGTAGTCCTGGACGATGGCAGAGCAGTTGCTGGTGGGGCCTTGTATGCGCAGTTGCATCTGCTTGGTCCAGTTGGCTTCCATGGTCCAGTTCTGGAAGAAACCGCCAACGGGTTTGCTGGCATATTGGTCGCGGCTGAGGAGGAGGATGTGTCCGCGCATGTCAGCGACCTTCAGCGTCTTGCGGAAGTTGATGAAGAGGCCGTCCAGCTCACTGCTGTTCAGCACCTCCAGGATGCGTTTGTTATAGACATTCTCCACCTGGTCGCCGTCGGTCTCGTGCAGCATGTGTATGATGATGAACTCCGAGGGGTTGGCGGTGAGCCAGTCGCGCATGGTGCGCAGCACATCCTCCAGGTGGAGCTGTGTGGCCACCATGCCGTGGTTGAGGTTCATGTGGTCCTCATGGCAGCAGGGTCGCAGGTCAAAGGCGCGGATGCCCAGATCCCACTGCTGCTGGAGGGTCAGCTCCTGTGTGCGGGCGAAGCTGTCGCCCAGGTCTTCCCAGCCATCGGCCCATCCGCTGCCGGTGGCAGAGTCATGGGTGCCGGGGATGGAGAGGGCGGCCACATAGACATTGTCTGGCAGGCAGCTCATCCAGTTGTCGGCCGAGGCCGGGAGGGAGAGGAAAAGGGTGAGGAGTAGGGCGGGAGGCGCAAAGATGCGCGGCATCCGATCGAGGTTAGGACGCGCAAATATGCGCGACACCCAACCGAAGTTACTGGTAGAATGATGCATGATGAATGATGAGAGGTGAGTCATGAGAGGTGAGTCATGAGAGGTGAGTCATGAGA
>JAFSZU010000124.1 GCA_017455585.1 Bacteroidaceae bacterium
GCTGCCAAGCAGGCTGCGCTGGCAGACATCACCGCTAAGATTTCGGTGAGTGTCTCATCAGAATTCTCTATTGACGAGTCCGAGGTCAACACCAGTGAGGGATCAGACAGCAAGAGCATCATCGAGAATGTGGTCAAGACCTACTCCTCCGGTACGCTCACCAACGTGGAGACTTCGGTCATCAAGCACGAACCCGATGCACACGTCTTCGCCTACATCAAGAAGAGCGAGATTGACAAGATTTTCAAGGGCCGTCAGGATCGCATCTTCTCCTACATGCGCAGTGCCGAGAGTGCTGAGAAGGACGGCCGCATCGACGATGCCCTGCGCAACTTCTACTGGGGCTACACCCTGCTCAAGAGCCTTCAACACCCCAATGAATGCCTCTACAAGAGCAAAAACGAGGGCACAGAGGAGATGCTCGTCAACTGGATTCCAGAGAAGATGAATGCCATCCTGGGTAACCTCAAGGCCGACATCGCCAATGTGGAAGGTGATATCATCCAACTCATCGTGAACTACAAGGGCGAACCCGTCACCAGCGTGGATTTCCGTTTCATGGACGGGCAGAACTTCTCCAACATCTGCTCTGCCAAGGGCGGCATGGCCGAGATAGAACTGCGTCCCGGTGCATCGCCAGACCGCATTCAAATCAAGTATGAATTCGAGTACATGGGTCAGAGCAAGCAAGACAAGGAGCTGGAGCAGGTGATGAAGATCTTCCATGGCACGCCTTTTGCCAAGGCAACCACCACCGTCAACCTCGGTAAGAAGAAGGAACTCAAAGCCGCCCAGCAGCAGTTCCAGACCGCCGCTGCCGCCGTAGGCACAGCTACACACGCCACCAAGGTGGCACAGCCCGACGAATTCAACACCGCCGTGCTGGCCATCATCGAGGCCGTGAAGAAGAAGCAGTATGCCACCGTCAAGCAGTACTTCACCGAGGAGGGTTACGGCATGTTCGATGCTTTGGTGCATTACGGCGATGCCCGCATCCTGGGCACACCCGCCCTCAACTACTATGAGCTGCAGGGGCGCACCATCTGTCGCAGTATCCCCATGAGCTTCACCTTCAAGAACAACAAGCGCAAGTTCACCGAGGATGTCACCCTCACCTTCAACAGCGAGAAGAAGATAGAAAGTGTGGCCTTTGGCCTCTCTAAGAACGCCCGTGATGCCGTCTTCGAGAAGCAGGCTCCCTGGAGCGATGACGTGCGCATGTCCATCGTCACCTTCCTGGAGAACTACAAGACCGCTTTCGCCCTCAAGCGTCTGGATTACATCCGCAGCATCTTCGATGACAACGCCATCATCATCGTGGGTCATGTCACTAAGGCTGCTCCCAAGAGCGGCGAGAACGCCCGCTACTCCGACAGCCAGATCGTGAAGTTCAACCGTCTGGACAAGAACACCTATCTGGACAACCTGGCCAAGAGTTTCAAGAGCAACGAGTTCATCAACATCCGCTTCTCCGACAATGAAATCTCACGCATGGGTGTGGGGGGCGACACCTACGGCATCCAGATTCACCAAGACTACTACTCCAGCAGCTACGGCGACACGGGCTACCTCTTTGTCCTCGTGGACCTGAACGACGTGTTCCAGCCTTGCATTAAGGTGCGCACCTGGCAGCCGGAGCGTGACCCCAACCTCAATGCTAACGGCGGATGGGACAATCCGCACTATGGTCTCTACTGGGGAGGCAACTTCTAAATTGAAAGTTGAGAGTTGAAAGTTGAGAGTTGAGAGTTAAAAGTTGAGAGTTGAAAGTTGAAAGTTGAAAGCTGAAAGTTGAAAATTGAAAATTGAGAGTTGAAAGTGAAAACATTAGACTGGTCGGGTGCCCGACGTATTCGTCGGTATGTTCCACCAATATCACTTAAACCCGAAGAACAATAAAAAAAATCGGAAAGAGCGGACAATTTATGGGGCATCAAAGCCTTAAACCATTTGACCTTTCTGCCGTCAAAGAATACACAAGGCCGACACGGAGCGGCCAAAGAATAGCTAACAAGTAATAAAACAAAACCATCTAATCAATTCAAAAAACAAACAACAATGAAAAAGACTATCCTCATCATGTTGGCCGCTCTCGGCCTCATCCTCGCCGCTCCCGCAGCAGCACAAGACAAGGACATTGCCAAAATCTACAAGAAAGAGCTCAAGCAGCGTAAGGCTGCCATCAAGAAGAACAAGCAGGAACTTTTCGGCACCAGCCGCGGTATCGATGTGGCACTGCTCAACCACTACACCGCACTGGACAATGGTGGCGACGACGTCCAGGAACTCATCGGCTATGCACACGCCAAGAGCAAGAACCTCCTTACCACTGCCGCACAGAACAGCGTGGCACAGCGCTATGCCGCACAAGCCTCCGCACAAATCAAAGGAATGCTCAAGCAGACACTCGAGGGCGATGCTGAGGATGTTGATAACGAAGTAGATAAGATCAGTGCCACCTACCTCACCAAGGTAGAAGCTGAAATCAAGGGAGAGATCAAGCCCTCCTACAGCCTCATCAGCCAGTCCGCCGACGGCGCATGGGACCTCGAAGCCTACTATATCGTCAACCAGACCAAGGCCACCAATGCCCGCCGCAATGCCCTCAACGAGGCCCTGAAGGCTCATAACCGCACACTGCCCGCTGAGAAGACAGCCGTCATCGTGCAACAGACCGTTGTGGTTGAGCAGCAATAACGCCAACCCTTTATTGTGACATACTGCCCCGTGCCTTCAATGGCACGGGGCAGTTTTTTTGTGCAGTGCGGTTGAAATGATGCTTTCAGCGTCCTGTGCACTACATTGCGGATAATCATCATGTTCCAACTATTGAACATCATCTTTATCCGCTGCAAACGAAAGAGTTACAACTTCAACCCGGCGAAGGCAGAGAGAGCCCGGTTCTCGGCGGCTTCCATTTGTTCGCGCTCGCCGGGTCCCTTGTCATTGATGCCGCAGAGGTGCAGGATGCCATGGATGATGACGCGGTGCAGTTCCTGCTCGTAGGGGACGTGGAGCCCCTCGGCATTGGAGCGCACGGTGTCGAGGCTAATGAAGAGGTCGCCAGAGATGACACGCGGCGAGCCGTAGTCAAAGGTGATAATGTCTGTGTAGTAGTCGTGCTGCAGGAACTGGCGGTTGACGCGCAGGATCTCTTCATCATCTACAAAGATGTAGGCGATGTCGCCCACTTGGCGACCGTAGGTGGCAGCCACAGCCTTGACCCAAGTCACAATGGCCGTTTGGTCAATGGCGGGGAGAGGGATATTGATGGACTGGAAGGTGAGCAAGTTGAGAGTTGAAAGTTGAAAGTTGAAAGTTGGAACAACGGAAATAACGGAAAAGAAACGGAAGAAACGGAAATGTTTCCGTGCATTTCAGATGATTTCCGTGTTGTCCGTTGTTAAGAGTTGAAAGTTGAAAGTTGAGAGTTAACGTGTTATTGTTTTGAGCATAGTCGGCAGGTGCGGCAGTGGTTGAGTTCTCCGCGGAAGCGTTTGTCAATGAGGTAATGGAGGCGGTCTCGGAGGGGTGTGAGGGATATTTGGTCAATGACTTCGCTGGCGAAAGCCTGCTTCAGTAGCAGCCGTGCCTCGGTCTCACTGATGCCTCGCTGGCGCATGTAGAAGAGTGCCTCGTCGTTGAGCTGTCCCACGGTGCTGCCGTGGCTGCACTGCACGTCATCGGCATAGATTTCCAGCATGGGTTGCGTCCACATGCGAGCTTCGGGCGTGCACACCAGGTTGGCGTTGGTCTCTTTGGAGTCTGTCTGCGCAGCCTGTTCACGCACCAGTACCTTGCCGGCAAAGGCACCTTCGGACTGTTCATCCACCACATATTTATACAGTTCGCGGCTGGTGCAGCCGGGTGCGCGGTGGTCGATAAGGGTATTGTTGTCCACATGCTGACGGCCGTCTGTGACGGCGCAGCCCAGCAGGTTCACCGAGGCTCCCTTACCAGAGAGGGTCACATCGGTCTGATTGCGTGTGATGCCGTTGGTGAGTGTGAGCGTGGCGTGCGTCAGATGTCCGCCCGCAGCCACATCGGCGTAGAGATTCGAGAAACGTTTGCAGCGTGCATGAGTCTCCTCCAGTTCATACAGTTCCACGTGTGCGCCCTCGCCCACGGTGACATCCATCACCTGTGTGGTCAGGAAGTCCTGGTCATCGGCGGCGTGGTCACAGAAGAGCAGACGCACCTCGGCACCCGCTTCTGCCACGATGTGCACGCGGCGGTTCACCATCAGCGGTACGGCAGAACGGAGGATGTTCACCACTTGAATGGGACGTTCCATGCGCACGCCCGCGTGTATATATATAAGGAGTCCCTCCTGCCCCAACATGGTGTTGAGGGCAGTGATGGGGTCATCTAAGTGCATAGTGCTGGAGTGCATAGTGCAGAAGTGCATCGTGCATAGTGATTGCTGTGACTCTGGCTTTTCTGTGTTAAAGGTATCACCATGCACTTCTGCACTATGCAC
>JAFSZU010000125.1 GCA_017455585.1 Bacteroidaceae bacterium
AGAATTTTGATTAGATATTACACAGATTGCCGGCAGCACGCTGCGCAGGTGCTGAATGCAATCCTACAGCGCGTCTTTCGAAAGCAGCGTAGCCTTTCACCCAAAATCTGTGTAATACAGATAAAAATTGAAAGCCAGAAGACAGGAAATCCGTGTAATCTGCGTAATCTGTAGTTAATAATAACATCCGAAACTTAAATTATTTGTTATTGTTGGCATCAATTGTTGAGCATTGTTGCTTATTCTTTTCATGTAAAAAACATTTGTGCATATTGGTGAATCAACATTCGTGCGCATTGGTGATAAAGCCATTTCTGCGCATTCGTGATAAAGATCATTTGTGCGCATTGGTGATAAAGCCATTTCTGCGCATTGGTGTGGAACTCACTCGCCGCTGTTGAACATGTAGTCGAAGAGGTTGAAGAGCGAGCCGCCGTCCGGTGCTGTCGCGTCGAACGTCATCTGGTGGAACCACCCCATCCAGCGGTCGGCGTAGAAGCCGCGCCAGGCGCGTCCCTCCGGCTCGGGTTGCATTTTCCTGTGCTATCTTTGCGGCCGTCACACGAAAATGCACTTAGAAAGATGAAAAGAAGATGCAGAATTGTCTCCTGGCTGCGCGCCCGCTGGCGCGCCGCACGCAGGGAGGACGAGCTGGAGCGATGAGCCATCGGGCGCGCCCGCCAGTTCGGCATGCTCCACGAGTACACCGCGGCGCTCAGGGACGGCTGCTCGCCCATGGAGGCGCTGGAGGAGTGGGACCTGCTGTGAGTGGGCAGTTCAATGTGTATGAGGATAAAATCTGCCATTTTGGCATAAAAAAGCTTAAATTCTTGGCTGTTTGCAGGGAATTGTGTACTTTTGCGCCGTCTTACGAGATGGATAATATTTAAAAAAGGTACGCGCGCGATGGAGCAACTGCAGAAAACACCTTTGTTGGGAATGACACGTGAGGAGCTGAAGGTGCTGGTGTCCGAGGAGGGCTTGCCCGCCTTTGCTGCCAAGCAGCTGGCACAGTGGGTGTATCAGAAGGGTATGGATGACATCCGGCGGATGAGCAACATCAGCATTGCCGCCCGCCAGCGGCTGGCGGAGCGCTATGAGGTGGGATTCATGCCGCCGGTTAACCAGCAGGTGAGCAGCGACGGCACGGTGAAGTATCTCTTCCCGACCCGCAGCGGACAGCACGTGGAGACCGTCTTCATCCCCGACGATGACCGCGGCACGGTGTGTGTGAGCTGTCAGGTGGGCTGCAAGATGGCTTGTCGTTTCTGCATGACGGGACGACAGGGCTTTCAGGGGCAGCTCACGGTGGCCGACATCTTGAATCAGGTCTATGCCCTGCCCGAGCGTGACCGCCTGACGAACATCGTCTTCATGGGACAGGGCGAACCGCTGGATAACCTGGATGCGGTGCTGAAGGCCACGCAGTTGCTGATGGCTGACTACGGCTGGGCGTGGAGTCCGCGGCGCATTACCGTCTCCACGGCAGGTTTGCGCAAGGGGCTGAAACGGTTCCTTGATGAGAGCCCCTGTCACCTGGCCGTCAGCTTGCACAGTCCTTTCTCCGAGGAGCGAGCTGCCCTGATGCCCGCCGAGCGCAGCTATCCTGCCGCTGAGATGCTGGAGTTGTTGCGACAATATGACTGGACGGGTCAGCGGCGTCTGTCCTTTGAATATACCGTCTTCGGCGGTCTGAATGACAGCAACCGCCATGCCCGCGAGCTGGCACGGCTGCTGCAAGGGCTGGAATGCCGCGTGAACCTGATACGCTGGCATCGCTTGCCAGAGGCAAGAGTTGAAAGTTCAAAGTTCAAAGTTGATAGTTCTGAAGCCGAAGATAAAGGTAGAGAATCCTCTCATGAGTCTGAAATGGTAAATGGTAAATCGTCAAATGGTAAATGGTTAAATGGTCAATTGTGTGAGGCCGATCCTGTGCGCATGGCGGCTTTCCGCGACTACCTGACACATCGCGGCGTCCGCTGTACCATCCGTGCCTCGCGCGGGCAGGACATTGATGCTGCCTGTGGGCTGCTGAACACGAAGGAGCAGACCCACCCCCTTACCCCTCCCTGTGAGGGAGGGGAGTAATTACCAAACAAGACATTAATCGTTAGCAATTTATTATAGATATGAACTTAAAGACTAGGATAATCCATCATTTGAAAAGGTATCTACTCCCCTCCCTCACAGGAAGGGGTAAGGGGGTGGGTCTGTTTCTCATAACACTGTTTTTCTTATCCTCCTGCCGCAAGGAATTTGTGATGCCGCGTGCCAGCGGACGACCCTACGAGGTGATGGTGGTGATGACAGACCGGGACTGGCAGGCCACGCAAGGGCGTGCCTTATATAAAGTTCTGGATGTGGATGTGCCCGGACTGCCACAGTCAGAGCCCTCATTCAAGATCTCGCAGGTGGAGCCTAAACGCTTCGACCAGATTCTCAACATTTTCCGCAACATTATACTGGTGGATATCAACAAGCAGATCTACTCCAAGACCAGCATGAAGTTCACGCGGGACAAGTATGCCATTGACCAGATTGTCCTCACCATTCAGAGCCCCTCGGCAGAGGACTTCGCCGATTTCTGCTTTGATCACGGACAAGACATCGTGGATTTCCTGACCAAGATGGAAATGAACCGGCTGGTCAAGGAACTCAAGTCCAAGCACTCCAAAGTGGTGTCCCAATTGTCCAAGGAACTCTTTGACTGCGAACTGAATGCCCCCGATGAGATCAAGAGCTACAAGCGCGGCGAGAACTTCTTCTGGACCAGCAGCAACGGGGCATCGGCATTGGTGAATATCTGCATGTATAGCTACCCCTACGAGGGTCCCGCGACCTTCAACAAGCAATATGTGCTGGCCAAGCGAGACAGCTTCATGGCCGCCAATATCCCCGGCACACTACCCTCTATGCACATGGCCACGGACACCCTTTGCACTTTCGTCAAACCCATTGTGGTTCATAATCAGTACGCTCTGGAAACCCGCGGCCTCTGGTATATGGAGAACGACGGCATGGGAGGTCCCTTCGTCAGCCACTCCCGCGTGGATACTACCCGCAATATCGTCATCGTGGTCGAGGGCTTTGTCTTCGCCCCGGAGAAGATGAAGCGCGGTCTCATCCGCCGTCTCGAAGGGTCGCTCTACACCCTGAACCTGCCCGACGAGAAGACATCGCCCATCGTCACCACTCTGGAAGAGGTGGCTGTGACGGCTGAGGATCGCAAAGCGATCAGGAAGCAATAATCGTTGAATATTTGATTTAATCATATTTATGAGCAAGATAAGAATCGGTATCACACATGGCGACCCCAATGGCGTCGGCTATGAAATCATCCTCAAGGCATTTGCAGACCCCACCATGCTGGAACTCTGCACGCCTGTTATCTACGGTTCCCCCAAGGTTGCCAGCTACCACCGCAAGGCCATGGATCTGCAAACCAACTTTGCCACCGTCAATTCAGCAGGGCAGTTGCAGCCAGACAGCCTCAACCTCATCCCCTGCACGGCCGACGAGGTGAAGATTGACTTCGGCCAGCCCACAGAAGAGGCCGGTGCAGCAGCGCTGGCTGCTCTCGAACGCGCCGTGACAGACTGGAAAGCGGGACTCATCGACGTGCTGGTCACAGCCCCCATCAATAAACACAGCATCCAGAGCAAGGATTTCCGCTTCCGCGGACACACCGAGTATCTGGCCGATAGGGTAGGGAAGGACGGTCAGGAGCCGCTGATGATTCTGATGAACGAGCGTATGCGTGTGGCTCTGGTGACCACTCACTTGCCCGTCAAGGAGATAGCTGCAGCCATCACCAAGGACGCTGTGCTCCAGAAACTGCGCATCTTCCATCACGCCCTGCAACGGGATTTCTCCATCTCCAACCCGCGCATCGCCGTGCTGTCTCTGAATCCCCATGCCGGCGACAACGGATTGCTGGGTGATGAAGAGCAGACAGCGATCCGTCCGGCTATGCAACAGGCTGAGGACGAGGGCATCATCGCCTATGGTCCTTATCCCGCCGATGGCTTCTTCGGTGCTCGCACCTTCGAGAGCTTCGACGGTGTACTGGCCATGTATCATGACCAGGGACTATCTCCTTTCAAATTGTTGGCCATGGACGACGGTGTCAATTACACGGCAGGGCTGGATCTTGTGCGCACCAGTCCCGACCACGGCACGGCCTTTGACCTGGCTGGCAAGGGCGTGGCCAACGAGAACTCCTTCCGTCAGGCCATATACACGGCTATGGATATCTACCGTGCCCGTGCCGCTTGGGACGAGGGACACAAGGATCCGCTGCCCAAACTCTATATTGACAAACGCGACAAGTCTGAGCGAGGATGATGGACGCCAAGGAGCTACAACCTGTGAAGCAACGCTATGGCATCGTGGGCAACTGCGAGGCACTGAACCATGCCCTGGACACAGCACTGCAGGTGGCCAAAACCGACCTCTCTGTGCTCATCACCGGCGAGAGCGGTGTGGGCAAGGAGATTATCCCGCGCCTCATCCATGACAACAGTCTGCGTCGCACACGCAAGTACTTCGCCATCAACTGCGGAAGCATCCCCGAAGGAACCATAGACAGCGAACTTTTCGGCCATGAGAAAGGTGCTTTCACCGGTGCCATCGGCGAGCATGAGGGCTATTTCGGTGCGGCCGACGGCGGTACACTCTTCCTCGATGAGGTGGGCGAACTGCCGTTGAGCACCCAGGCGCGGTTGCTGCGCGTACTGGAGAACGGTGAATACATCCGTGTGGGAAGTAGTGAGGTGCGCAAGACCAATGTGCGGGTGGTGGCGGCCACCAACGTCAACATCCAGGCAGCCATCCGTGACGGCAAGTTCCGTGAAGACCTCTTTTACCGCCTCAATACCATCCCCATCAAGATGCCGCCCCTGCGAGAACGCGGCGAGGACATCCTGCTGCTGTTCAAGAAGTTTGCCATGGAGATTGCTGCCAAGTACCAGATGCCAGAGCGCATCATCCTCTCCCCGGATGCCGAGGAGGTGATGAAACGCTACAAGTGGCCCGGCAATATCCGCCAGCTCAAGAATATCACCGAGCAGATGTCCATTCTCATGCGCGACACCCGGCTTGTGACGCCCGAAGTGCTGGCAGATTATGAGATTTGGCCAACCATCGAGGAACAGGGAGGGCTGGTGCGCGTCACACAGACGGGAGCCAGTGACCATTCCTATGCCTCGGAGCGGGAGATGCTGTTCCAGATGATCAACGCCCTGCACCGCGAGGTCAGCGAACTCAAACAGCAGATGACCTCGATGACAGTGCCCGCACATGTCCCGTCGCCCGTGCCCATGCAAGACGCAACGGTCGTGCCCGTGATGCACCAGCAGGAGATGCGTCATCCGCATATCGTCGAGGAACCGGAACATACAGACACCACACCCTACGCCGAGGAGTATGTGGAAGAGTCATTGTCCATTGACGAGCAGGAGAAACGACTCATTATCCGCGCCCTGGAGAAGAACCGCGGTCGCCGCAAAAAGGCTGCTGAGGAACTGCATATCAGTGAGCGAACCCTCTATCGCAAAATCAAGGAATATGGACTGGAAGAGGTGTGAGTGAGGGGTAAATAAGAAATATGAAATAAGAAATATCAATGTCTAATAGTATCTATGCAATAAAACGTAGGATTGTCCGGCGACATGTTGGGCGGCCATTCTTATTTCTTATTTCTTATTTCTTTTTTCTTATTTCTATCACTCATTTGGTCTCCTGTGCCATAGAGTACCGGTTCAACGGTGCCAGCATTGACTACACGAAGACCAAGACCATCCAAATCGATCCTTTCCCCATCCGGTCGGCCTATGTATGGGCTCCCATGCAATCCATTTTCAACAACAAACTGACCGACATCTACGCCCAACAGACCAAACTGCGGCAGGTCAAAAAGGGGGGGGACTTGGTGGTGGCAGGTGAGATAACAGGTTTCGACCAATATAACAAAGGTGTTTCTGCCGACGGCTACAGCTCGCAGGTGCAGCTGAAAATGACCGTCAACGTGCGCTTCACCAACAACAAGAACCACAATGAGGACTTCGAACGCCAGTTCTCTGCCACCACAGAGTATGATGCTACCCAACAGCTCATCAACGTACAGGAAGAACTGGTGACTCAGATGACCAAGGACATCACAGACCAGATCTTCAATGCCACCGTGGCCAATTGGTGAGTTGAGGGTTGAAAGGTGAGAGTTGAAAGTTTAAATAACATAAATGATTATATGCAATCAGGTGACTCGGATGCTGAAAGCATCAATACTAAATCGTAAAATATAAGGATGTTCTCTCTGACCAACTATATCAGGCAGCCGGAAGAATTGGACACTGCCACAGTACAGGAACTACAGGAAATAGTGGAGCGTTACCCCTATTTCCAGGCGGCACGACTGTTGCTGTTGCGGGGACTCTATCAGTTGCAGAGCGACCACTTCGGTGCAGAATTGCGTCGTGCTGCACTCTTTGTGCCCGACCGTGCCCGACTCTTTGAACTCATTGAAGGCGACAAATACAAACTGGAACCCGAGGTGTCAGAACCAGTGTCTGTGCCCTCCGAGCCTCTGCCGTCCGCCGACCGCACACAAATGCTCATCGACTCCTTCTTGTTGCAGAAACCCGAGGAAATCAAACCGAGACGACCGCGCCCTGTGGATGCCACCACGGATTATATGGGCTACTTGCTACAGATGGAAGATGCACCCGCACCTCACGACACGGCTGTTGGACTGATGAAGGCAGATCAACCAACTCCCTTCTCATTGGTGTCTGCAAAGAATGAGGTGGGGACAAAGGCAGAAGACGACTTCGAATCAGAGGAGGAACTGACTCCACTCGGAATGGAAGAAAGTGATGTAAATGCACCTTCCGAAGCCTTCTTTACCGAAACTTTGGCCCGAATTTACATCAAACAGGGCAAATATAATAAGGCAATTGAAATTATTCGGCGATTAAATTTGAATTATCCAAAAAAAAGCCGTTACTTTGCAGACCAAATTCGGTTCCTCGAGAAACTGATCATCAATGAACAGAGTAATAATAACAATTAAATCATAAAAACAATGTACAATTTATTCGTAATTCTCGTAGTCATCGCGTCCATTTTCATGTGTCTCATCGTACTCATTCAGGAGTCCAAAGGAGGCGGCCTTGCCAGCGGCTTTGCCAGCGGCAACCAAGTAATGGGTGTGCGCAAGACCACAGACGTCATTGAGAAGGCAACATGGGTGCTGGCAGCAGCTATGGTGGTGTTCAGCGTCATCTCGGTTTACATGTTGCCCTCTGCTTCCGCAGGTACTTCTGTCATGGAAGACATCGCCATTGAGAAGCAGGTAACCGCCCCCACCAACCTTCCCGGAATTCCTGCTGCAGATGCAGATCAGGCACCTGCTGCCGATGCACCTGCTGCTCCTGCTGAGACGCCTGCCAACTAATCCCGCGCGTCATGCTCAGAAACAGGATGAAACATCTTGCCTCGACTTTCGTCCTGGCAATGACAGCGCTGACCGCGGAGGCCAGCGCTTTCGTTTTACCCGCCCACCAGTCTGGTTTCATTTCGGTTGATGGTCGGGAGAAACCCGTTGTCTTCACTGCAATCAATATTTTGCAGTCTGACCTCAAGCGGGTGCTGGACTATCGGTTGTTGTCCTCGGATAAGGAACCGAACCTGATTGTTGGTTCTGTCAATGGACCCGGTGCGCAACGTGTGAACGCCACCGGGGTAGATTTGACGTGGTTGCAGAAACGCAAGCAAGCCTTCGTCATGGCTGTGAACCCACAGGGGCAGTTGGTCATTGCAGGAAGTGATGCCTACGGAACGGCCTATGGTATTATAGAATTAACCCGCCTTTTAGGCGTTTCACCGTGGGAGTGGTGGGCAGATGTGGTTCCCGATACCCTGTCACAGCTTCGTTTGGAAGACACTTTTGTGAGCCGCCAGGCACCCGACGTCAGTTTTCGTGGCATCTTCATCAATGACGAGGACTGGGGATTGTTGCCTTGGGCTACCACCACTTTTGAGCCCAACCAGAACCATGCCATCGGCCCCAAGACGACCAAGCGCATCTTTGAACTGATGCTCCGTCTGCGTGCCAACCTTTATTGGCCACCCATGCACGAGTGCACGCGCCCGTTCTTTATGACTTTTGGCAATAAAGAGCTGGCATCGCAATATGGCATCTACATTGGCACCAGTCATTGTGAGCCTTTGGCCTGCAATGCAGCAGGGGAGTGGACTGAACGTGGAAAAGGTGAATATAACTGGCCGCGTAACCGCAAGAGCGTTCTCAACTTCTGGGAAAAGCGTGTGAAGGAAACCGCTTATCAGCCCATGGTCTATACCTTGGGTATGCGTGGGTTGCACGATGGTGCCATGCTGGGTGTCAAGTCCGTTAATGACCAGAAGAAAGCACTCACACAAATCATCAGGGCGCAACGAGAACTCCTGGCCAAGCACGTGAATAAGAACGTACAGCTGCTGCCACAGGTCTTCTGCCCCTACAAGGAGGTGCTGGATGCCTACAATGCAGGACTTGAGGTGCCCGAGGATGTGACGCTTTTGTGGACAGATGACAATTATGGCTATATCCGCCATTTCCCGAGTGAGAAGGAGCGCGAGCGTCTGGGTGGCAATGGTGTTTATTACCATGTATCCTACTGGGGACGGCCGCATGACTATCTCTGGCTTGCCACTGCCAGCCCCTATTTGATGTACCAACAGCTTTCCGAGGCTTATTACCACGGAGCCTACCGCATGTGGGTGCTCAACGTGGGCGATATCAAACCTGCTGAGTATCATATCCAACTCTTCATGGATATGGCCTGGAATATCGACACCATCCGCACGACAAGCGTCAACCACCACCTGGAAGAATTCATAGCCCACAATGTGGGTCGGGATATTGCACGTCTGTCATCCATCTATCTCAAGGAGCACTATAATCTGGCTTTCCAGATGAAGCCCGAGCACATGGCCGGTACCCGTGTGGAGGAACCCAAGGATGGTGAGACCGACTGGTCGGCTGTGCAGGATATGCCTTGGAGTGAGGCACAGATCCGTAAACGTCTCAGCCGTTATGATCTGCTTCAACGTAATACCCTGTGGGTGGCTGACTCCGTCCGGCGCACGCATCCCGACCGTTATGATGCCTTCTATGAATTGGTGGAATATCCCATTTTGGCAGCAGCTGCCCAGAATGAGAAGTTCCTCTGTGCACAGTTGGCTCGCCATGGGTTGGCATATCTGCGTAATGATGACGTGGTTTCTACATGGAATCGCAGCGACTTGGCTCATAACAAAGTGCAGGAACTCACATTGAAGTATAACGCTATCGGTGCAGACAAGTGGCAAGGTATCATGAGTTCCAATCCTCGGAATCTCACAGTCTTCCAGCCGGTGCCCCATGTGAGAGTTACTGAGCCGTTGAAGGCAGATGAACCAGCCATTGCCACCTTCTATGGTGCCAGCTATGATGCTTCCAGTTTCACAGGTGCTCCCATCTTGGATCCCGTCTTGGGATTGGGAACCAGCATTCGTGCGATGCCGCTGCCACGGGACTGCAGCCTCACCTATAAATATAAGCATAGCTACACTGCTGCAACAGCCCACGTAGAGATTCACACCTTGCCCACTCATCCCATCAATGCGCAGCAACGCTTTACAATAGCCTTGGATGGAGGCAGCCCTGTCACGTGCGCCTTCAATACCGAGGGACGCAGTGAGCAGTGGAAGCAGAATGTTCTCCGTAACTATGCCATCGTGAAGGCAGAAGTTCCCGTCATCAAGTCCGCAGGAGAACACAGCCTGGTGCTCACTGCCTTGGACGACGGCGTGGTCATCGATGAAGTCTTTATCAGATAACCCCGTCGTGCACTCGTATAATCGTGAGATTGTGAAATCGTGAAATTGTCTAATTGTTAAATCTCTAAATCGTCAAATATAACCGTGTTTGAGAATCTATCCGAACGCCTGGAACGCTCTTTCAAGATATTGAAGGGTGAAGGCAAAATCACAGAAATCAATGTGGCAGAGACGCTGAAGGACGTGCGTCGTGCACTCCTTGATGCTGATGTCAACTATAAGGTGGCCAAGCAGTTCACGGACACCGTGAAGGAAAAGGCACTTGGTCAGAACGTGCTCACTGCCGTGAAGCCGCAGCAGATGATGGTCAAGATTGTCCATGATGAGCTGGCTCTCCTCATGGGTGGCGAGACCGCAGACTTAAACCTGAAAGGGCACCCCGCTGTCATCCTCATGGCGGGTCTGAACGGTGCCGGTAAGACCACGTTCGCCGGCAAGCTGGCCAACATGCTCAAGACCAAGCGTCAGCGCAAGCCACTTCTGGCCGCCTGTGACGTCTATCGTCCGGCCGCTGTGGAACAGCTACGTGTGCTGGGTGAGCAGATTGGCGTGCCCGTGTATATGGAACTGGACAACCAGGATCCCGTGCAGATTGCCCTCAACGCTATTCATGAGGCCAAGGCCAAGAGCTATGATGTCGTCATCGTGGATACCGCCGGCCGTCTGGCCATCGACGAGAAGCTGATGCAGGAGATTGCCGCCATCAAGGAGGCCATTAACCCCGACGAGACCCTCTTCGTGGTGGATGCCATGACGGGTCAGGATGCCGTGAACACCGCCAAGGAGTTCAACGAGCGTCTGGACTACACGGGTGTTATCCTCACCAAACTCGACGGCGACACCCGTGGCGGCGCGGCCCTCAGCATCCGCACCGTGGTCGATAAGCCCATCAAGTTTGTGGGCACGGGCGAGAAGATGGAGACCATTGACCCGTTCCATCCCGCCCGCATGGCAGATCGCATCCTTGGAATGGGTGACATTGTCAGTCTGGTGGAGCGCGCCCAGGAGCAGTATGATGAGGAAGAGGCTCGCCGTCTGGAGCGCAAGATCCGCAAGAACCAGTTTGACTTCAATGACTTCTACAGCCAGATCCAGCAAATCAAGAAGATGGGCAACATCAAGGATTTGGCCAGCATGATACCGGGTGTGGGCAAGGCGCTGAAAGATATCGACATCGACGATGATGCCTTCAAGAGCATCGAGGCTATCATCCTCAGTATGACACCCAAAGAGCGCACACACCCTGAGTGTCTCAACACCAGCCGCCGCCAGCGCATAGCCCGTGGCTCCGGCACAGACATCGCAGCCGTGAACCGTCTCATCAAGCAGTTCGACCAGACCCGCAAGATGATGAAGATGGTCACCGATCCCAGAATGGCACAAATGATGGCAAAGATGCCAAGGAGGTAATATGACTATTATTGACGGAAAAGCAACAGCCGCCGCTATCAAGGCGGAAATCAAGCAAGAAGTGGAGCGCATTGTGACCGCTGGCGGCAAGCGCCCGCATTTGGCAGCCATCCTCGTGGGGCACGATGGTGGCTCAGAGACCTACGTAAGTAATAAGGTACGCGCGTGTGAGGAGTGTGGCTTCCGCAGTACTCTTCTTCGCTTCGAGGATGACATCACGGAGGCAGAGCTGCTTGCCGAGGTACAGAAGCTCAACGATGATGCGTCTGTTGACGGTTTCATCGTGCAGCTGCCGCTGCCTAAACACATCGACGAGCAGAAGGTTATCGAGGCCATCGACTACCGCAAGGATGTCGATGGTTTCCACCCCATTAACGTGGGACGCATGGCCATCGGTCTGCCAGCCTTCATCTCGGCTACGCCCAAGGGCATCCTGGAACTCCTGCGCCGCTATGACGTGAAGACCAGCGGCAGCAAGTGTGTCATCCTGGGCCGCAGCAACATCGTCGGCAAGCCCATGGCACAGCTGATGATGCAGAAGGGTGGGGGAGATGCCACCGTCACTGTCTGCCATTCGCGCAGCAAGACGTTGAAGGAAGAATGCCTGCAAGCCGACATCATCATTGCAGCCATCGGGCAGCCTGCCTTCCTCAAGGGAGACATGGTGAAGCCCGGTGTTGTCGTCATTGATGTGGGCACCACCCGCGTGCCGGATGCTTCGCGCAAGAGTGGTTTCCGTCTGCAGGGCGATGTTGATTTCGAGGGCGTGGCACCCCTCGCCTCCAAGATCACTCCCGTCCCTGGCGGTGTCGGTCCCATGACCATCTGTATGTTGATGCAGAACACCCTCGCTGCTGCCAAGCACGACTATTACGACTGAAATATGGCGTAAATGCCGAACGTACTCAAAAAAAGTGCGGATTTGTTTGGAGGTTTCGCGGAAATGCCGTACCTTTGCACCCGCAAAAGCCAATAAGGCAGCGCGATTCTCCAACATGGTGACTATAGTTCAGTTGGTTAGAGCGTCAGATTGTGGTTCTGAATGTCGTGGGTTCGAGTCCCACTAGTCACCCACCTTGATCCCTGCAGGTATTCCTTGCAGGGATATTTTTTTAATACATAAGCAACACAACAGAAGTCAGAGAATGATTCGTATTGCAGTTCAATCTAAAGGTCGTCTCTTTGAGGACACGATGACCTTGCTCGCCGAAGCGGGTATTAAGATACCGTCGAGCAAGCGCACACTGCTTGTGCAGTCCACCAATTTTCCAATAGAAATTCTTTATTTACGCGATGATGACATCCCTCAAAGCGTGGCTTCTGGCGTGGCAGACCTCGGCATTGTGGGAGAGAACGAGTTCGTGGAGCGGGAAGAAGAGGCCGAGGTGGTGCGCCGCCTGGGCTTCAGCCGTTGCCGGCTCTCGCTGGCCATTCCCGCCGCCGTGGATTATCATGGCCTTGAATGGTTCGAGGGTAAGAAGATTGCTACCAGTTATCCGAATATCCTGCGCGCGTACCTTAATAAGAATGACGTGCGCGCGGACATTCATGTTATCACAGGCAGCGTGGAAATCAGTCCGGGCATAGGCTTGTCGGATGCCATCTTCGACATCGTCAGCAGTGGCGGCACCCTGGTCAGCAACAACCTGCGCGAGGTGGAAGTGGTGATGCAGAGCGAGGCTCTGCTCATTGCCCATCATGGGTTGGACGATGCAAAACGCGAGGTGCTGGACGACCTGCTCTTCCGCATCGAGGCTGTCAAGGCTGCCGAGGACAAGAAATATGTGCTCATGAACGTACCCACGGAGCGTTTAGAGGAAATTATTGCCGTGCTGCCGGGTGCCAAGAGTCCCACGGTCATGCCATTAGCCACACCCGGATGGAACAGCGTCCACACCGTTATTGACGAAAAACGTTTCTGGGAGGTTATCTCACAGTTGAAGGCTCTTGGTGCTCAGGGCATTCTGGTCATTCCCATTGAAAAGATGATTCTATGAAGATATACAAATACCCCGATGAGGCAGCCTTGAGAGAGATTGTCACCCGTCCCACCAAGGATGCCGCCGACCTCACTGCCACCGTTTCTGCTGTATTACAACGTGTGAAGGCCGAGGGTGATAAGGCCGTCTTGGACTATGAGCGCCAGTTTGACAAGGCTGACTTGCAGCTGCTGGCCGTTTCGGATGAAGAGTTCCAGGCCGCACAGGGCCAGCTGTCAGATGAGTTATATGCCGCCTTGCAACTGGCACACCGCAATATTCAGGCTTTCCATGCCGCCCAACGGTTCCAGGGCATTGACGTGGAGACGGCTCCGGGTGTCCATTGCTGGCAGCGCAGTGTCCCCATCCAGCGTGTAGGGCTGTATGTTCCCGGCGGCACGGCTCCGCTGTTCTCCACGGTGCTGATGTTGGCCACGCCCGCTCGCATCGCCGGTTGCGAGGAGATTGTCCTCTGCACACCGCCACGACGGGACGGCACCGTGCATCCTGCTATCCTCGTGGCCGCCCGCATCGCCGGTGTGTCCAAGGTCTTCAAGGCCGGTGGCGTACAGGCCATTGGTGCCATGGCCTACGGCACAGAGTCTGTGCCCAAGGTGTCCAAGATATTCGGTCCCGGCAATCAGTATGTCCAGTGTGCCAAGCAGTTAGTGTCGCTTGCCGATGTGGCCATCGACATGCCCGCAGGCCCAAGCGAGGTGGCGGTCATTGCCGACGAGACAGCCAATCCCGCCTTCGTGGCGGCCGACCTGCTTTCTCAGGCCGAGCACGGCGTGGATTCTCAGGTGCTGCTCATCACAGATTCCGAGCGTCTGCTCACGGCCGTCGAGGCGGAAGTGGAAAAGCAATTAACCGTCTTGCCGCGTAAGGAAATCGCCACCGCCGCCCTCTCAAACAGCCGCCTTGTGCTCGTCGGTTCTGCCGACGAGGCCCTCTCCATCTGCAACCGTTATGCGCCTGAGCACTTGATTATCGAGACCACCGATGCCGATGTGCTGGCCTCCCGTGTGGTCAATGCGGGCAGTGTCTTCATCGGTCACCTCACGCCAGAAAGTGCGGGTGACTACGCCTCCGGCACTAACCACACCCTGCCCACCAACGGTTATGCTACTGCTTACAACGGCGTGAACCTGGACAGCTTCTGCCGCAAGATTACCTATCAGCATATCACGCCCGATGGAATCCGCAGCATAGGTCGCACGGTGGAACTGATGGCAGAAGCTGAACAGTTGGATGCACACAAGAATGCTATGACCCTTAGATTAAAGAGCTTATGAAACCGCTACAAGACCTTGTACGCTCCTGCATCTGGAACCTCACGCCCTACTCTTGTGCCCGCGATGAGTTCAAGGGACGGGTCGCCAGCGTCTTCCTCGATGCTAACGAGAATCCCTATAACAACCCCTTCAACCGCTATCCCGATCCCTTGCAAGAGGAACTGAAGTCGAAGTTGGCGACGGTGAAGGGCGTGGCTGCCTCCCGCATCTTCCTCGGCAACGGCTCCGACGAGGCCATTGACCTCGTCTATCGCATCTTCTGTGAGCCGCGCACCGACAATGTGGTGGCCATCGCTCCCACGTATGGCATGTATGCCGTCTGCGCCGATATCAACGATGTGGAGTACCGTGCCGTGCCGCTGCATGAGGACTTCACCCTCGATGCCGATGCCCTCCTGGCAGCGGTGGATGACCACACCAAGGTCATCTGGCTCTGTTCGCCCAACAACCCATCTGGCAATGCCTTGGACCGAAAAGGCATCGAGCGCATCCTCAACGAGTTCCAGGGGATTGTCGTCGTGGATGAGGCCTATTCCGACTTCTCTGACGCGGCTCCCTTCCGCCTCGACCTCGACCGCTTCCCCAACCTCATCGTCCTCAACACCTTCTCCAAACTGTGGGCCTCTGCCGCTATCCGTCTGGGTATGGCGTTTGCTTCCGAGGAGATTCTCGCCCTTTTCAACAAGGTCAAGTACCCTTACAACGTCAATCAGCTGACTCAGCAACAGGCACTTCGGGTGCTCGATGATATCCCACATATCCAGCAGTGGCGGCGCACACTCCTCAATGAGCGCGCCCACCTTCTGCCCGCTGTTGCAGAGCTGCCCGTCTGTCGTGCCGTCTATCCCACGGACGCTAACTTCTTCTTGGCGCGCATGACCGATGCCTCTGCCATCTATCATTATCTTGTCGATCGCGGCATCATCGTCCGCAACCGCTCCCGCGTGCAACTCTGCCAGAACTGCCTCCGCATCACCATCGGAACGCCACAGGAGAACAATGCCCTGCTGGGAGCCTTGAGGCAATACAGACCCACCCCTGCCCCCTCGCTGTGAGGGAGGGGAGTCTATACCAATAGCAAATGACAGTACAAGAAATGAAATAAAAAGAGACATGAAAGAGATAGAGGAGAAAAATATTGAGACAGAGAACAACCTGTCACAGGTAACCGCTCCCCTCCCTACAAGGGAGGAGCAAGGGGGTGGGTCTGTGGGGTCTTCCCCCCTCCCTCTGTGGGAGGGGCAAGGGAGTGGACCTGTGGGGTCTTCCCCCCTCCCTCTGAGGGAGGGGCAAGGGAGTAGGCCTGTAGGGGGTGGGTCTGTGGGGTCTTCCTCCCTCCCTCTGAGGGAGGGTGAGGTGAGGGTCCGGGTTCTCTTCATCGACCGCGACGGCACCATCCTACGTGAACCCGCCGACGAGCAGATTGACTCCTTCGAGAAATTCCATTTCGTGCCCGGTGTCATCAGTGCCCTGCGTTTCCTGCGTCAGCACACCGACTACCGCTTTGTCATGGTCAGCAACCAGGACGGCCTCGGCACACCCGCCTATCCCGAGGACACCTTCTGGCCCACCCATAACCTGATGCTGGAGATCCTGGAGGGCGAGGGCGTGACCTTTGATGACATCCTCATCGACCGCTCCTTCCCCGAAGACAACCTGCCCACCCGCAAGCCCGGCACAGGGATGCTCACCGCCTACATGGACGGCTCCTGCGACCTCGCCCACAGCTTCGTCATCGGTGACCGCCCCTCCGATGCCCAACTGGCCGCCAACCTCGGCTGTCAGGCCATCGTCCTCTCCCCGTCTTCCCCCGCCGCTTCCCCTTCCCCCGCCGCTTCCCCTTCCCCCTCTTCCCCCTTAACATGCGCTGTGTCCGGCGGTTTGTCCGCCGGAGCTGCCATCCTCGTCCCCTCCTGGGATAAAGCCGTGGAAATCATCTATGCCGGCCCCCGCCGTGCCACCGTAACCCGCACCACACGTGAAACCGACATCGCCATCACCCTCAACCTCGACGGCACCGGTCAGAGTCATATCGCCACCGGCCTCGGTTTCTTCGACCACATGCTCGAGCAGATTGCCAAACACGGCAGCATCGACCTCGACATCCATGTCAACGGCGACCTCCACGTGGATGAGCACCACACCATCGAGGACACCGCCCTCGCCCTCGGCGAAGCCCTCCTCCAGGCCCTCGGCGACAAACGCGGCATCGAGCGCTACGGCTTCAGCACTGACAGCACCTCCCCTGCAGTGCCCCCCTCTGTTTGCGCTGGCAGCGGTACCGCCGTTGCTTCTGCCGCCTACACCCTCCCGATGGATGACAGCCTCTGCTCCGTCGCCCTCGATTTCGGCGGCCGCCCCTGGCTTGTCTGGGATGCCAAGTTCCACCGCGAGCGGGTGGGGGAGATGCCCACCGAGATGTTCCTCCATTTCTTCAAGAGCCTCTCCGATGCCGCCCGCATGAACCTCAACATCAAGGCCGAGGGCCAGAACGAGCACCACAAGATCGAGGGCATCTTCAAGGCGCTTGCCCGTGCCATCCGCATGGCCGTGTGCCGCGACATCCACCACATGCAGCTCCCCTCCAGCAAAGGTGTGCTATGACTGCATAACGGCCATAAAATCAAGCCCCTGTATCCTTCCTCTATTTCACTTCTGCATTTGCCGTCAATCACGTCCGCACGTAAAGGTCTTCACGTCCGCACGTAAAGGTCTTCACGTCCGCACGTAAAGGTCTTCACATCTGCACGTGTTTTGTTTTACCACCGATGGTCATTTCTGTGCTGTCCGGGTACCGTTTCTTTCTTGCCCGCTCTTATGCCCTTCTGTAGCCTCTCTTGTAACTTCTTTTAACTTCATTTTCTGTCAAAAGATTTGGTTGGCTGGTAAAAAAGCAGTAATTTGTGCGCTCTTAGAGGGGTGATATGACATAAAAAGCCCAAAATGCCCCGATATTTGCTTCCTGACGGCTTTGCCCCATACAGCCGGAAGGAAAATTCCTGACAGATTAAGGTGCCGATATTCGATTCGGAACGACAGACGAACAATAAACCATTGCGGGCCATTCCCGCGTTATAACGTTAAACTGCGGGCAGTGCCCGCGATAAAGAATGCAAGACTCAGAAGACAGAATTATCAAAGTCGATATCGAGCGCGAGATGCGAAGCTCGTTCCTCGACTACTCAATGTCCGTTATTGTGGCCCGTGCGCTGCCCGATGCACGCGACGGCTTCAAACCCGTCCACAGGCGTATCCTCTATGGTATGCGGGTCGATGGCAACACTCATGACCGTGACTACCGCAAGTGCGCCCGCACGGTGGGTAACGTCCTCGGTCACTATCATCCTCATGGTGACAGTTCCGTGTATTTCGCCATGGTGCGTCTGGCCCAGGACTGGAACATGCGCTATACGCTGGTGGACGGCCAGGGCAACTTCGGCTCCGTCGATGGCGACTCCCCCGCTGCCATGCGTTACACCGAGGCACGTCTGGCCGCTATGGGCGAAGCCATGATGCAGGATCTGGAGAAAGAAACGGTGGATATGGTCGATAACTTCGACGGCAAGGAGAAGGAACCCAGTGTGCTGCCCACACTCTTTCCGAACCTGCTGGTCAACGGTGCCACGGGCATTGCCGTGGGTATGGCCACGAACATCCCCACCCACAACCTCGGCGAGTGCATCGACGGCTGTGTGGCCTATATCGACAACCCTGATATTGACGTGGAGGGACTGATGCGTTACATCCCCGCTCCCGACTTCCCCACAGGGGCTTATATCTATGGTATGCAGGGCGTGCGCGATGCCTATGAGACGGGTCGCGGACGCATCGTCATGCGCGCCAAGGCAGAGATCGAGCCGGGCGACACCCACGACAAAATTGTTGTCAGCGAGATTCCCTACGGTGTCAACAAGGCCGAGCTCATCAAGGACATCGCCGACCTGGTGAACGAGCACAAGATTGAAGGCATCTCCAATGCCAACGACGAGAGCGACCGCGAGGGTATGCGCATCGTCATCGACGTGAAGCGCGACTTCAACGCCAACGTGGTGCTGAACAAGCTGTTCAAGCTCACACAGTTGCAGACATCGTTCTCCGTGAACAGCATCGCGCTGGTCAACGGCCGTCCCAAGCTGATGACGCTGCGAGACATGATCAAGTGCTTTGTTGAGCACCGCCATGAGGTGGTCATCCGCCGCACGGAATATGACAAGCGCAAAGCCGAGGAACGCGCGCACATCCTCGAGGGGCTCATCATTGCCTCGGACAATATTGATGAGGTGGTGCAGATTATCAAGTCCAGCCGCTCACCCGAACAGGCCCGCCAGCGCCTCGAAGAGCGCTTCAACCTGGACGAGGTGCAATCCAAGGCCATCGTGGATATGCGTCTGGCACAGCTCACCGGCTTGCAGCAAGAGAAGCTGCACGCCGAGTATGACGAGCTGATGAAGAAGATTGAATACTACAACCAAATCCTTACCGATGATGCCCTCTGCTGGAAGGTCATCAAGGACGAGCTTCTGGAGATCAAGGAGCGGTTCGGCGATGCCCGCCGCTCGGAGATCGTCTATTCAAGTGAAGAATTCAACCCCGAGGACTTCTATGCAGATGATGAGGTGGTTATCACCATCTCACACATGGGATATATCAAGCGCACACCACTGGCCGAGTTCCGTGCTCAGGGACGCGGCGGCGTGGGCTCCAAGGGCAGCAGCACGCGCGATGCCGACTTCATCGAGTATATCTATCGTGCCACGATGCACAACACCATGCTCTTCTTTACGCGCAAGGGTCGCTGCTACTGGCTCAAGGTCTATGACATCCCCGAGGGCAACAAAGCCTCGAAGGGTCGCGCCATCCAGAACATGCTCAATATTGAGCCGGACGATGCCGTCAACGCCTGCCTCTATATCCGCAAACTCAACGACAAGGAGTTCAATGAGAGCCACTATGTGCTCTTCTGCACCAAGAACGGAACCATCAAGAAGACCTGTCTCGCAGACTACAGCCGTCCGCGCACCAACGGTGTCAACGCCATCAACATTGCCGATGGCGACCGCGTGGTGGATGTGGCCCTGACCAATGGCGAGAACGAGGTGGTGATTGCCAGCAAACAGGGCCGGGCCGTGCGCTTCAACGAGAGCACCGTGCGTGCCATGGGCCGCAATGCCACCGGCGTGAGGGGCATCAATCTGGAAGATGGCGAGGATAACGAAGTTGTGGGTATGGTGGTCATCGACAAGCCCGAGGAAGAGACCATCCTTGTGGTGTCCGAGAAGGGCTATGGCAAGCGCTCCGATGTGCAGGACTACCGCATCACCAACCGTGGCGGCAAGGGCGTCATCACGCTGGCGGTCACCGAGAAGACGGGTCTGCTCACCGCCATCAAGAGCGTGACCAACGACGAGGATCTGATGATTATCAACAAGTCTGGTGTCACCATACGTCTGCACATGGAGAGCCTCAAGATTCAGGGACGCGCCACACAAGGCGTGAAACTCATCGAGCTGCAGAAACGTGGTGACATCATCGCCAATGTCTGTGTGGTGCCCACCGAGGACGACGAGGAAGAACTGCCCGAAGATGCCCGTGCCGCAGAACTCCCCGAACCCACACAACTCGGCGACGGACAGACCATCACCCTGGACCGTGATGACCAACAATAAACCATCAGCCCTGCGACCTGTCTAAATAAAACAAGGACAGGCACAGGGCGTTTTAATAACCCGGAAACAAGAAACCCCAATTAATTAACAGCGATTATGAAAAAGATTATTTGTGCAATCGCACTGCTGACAGTGACCGTGTCGCTGTCTGCACAAGACAAGATCGTCCGCAGGGCACGTGTCAACATTGAGGAAATCCAGAACCTCATGGCCGACAAAGAGCGTAAGCCCAAGGACACCGAGAAGATGCTGGCCATGATGAAAGAGACCATGGACATGATTACTCCGACCCTCACCAGCCCCGAGACCAAGAAGGAACTGGCCAACGCATGGGACATCAAGGCCAAGCTGCACATGTTCACCTTCAGCCCACTGCTGGATAATGTCATCAACAAAGAACCCACCGACACCGCCAAGCTGGCAGAGCACATCTATGCAGCCCTGGATGCCAAAGAACAGGCATATCTGGCAGAGAAGGATGCCAAGGAACCGAAGTTCAAGATTGCCAACCAGCTGGATGTCATCAAATTCCGCCCCTACGTGGCCTATTGCGGTCAGATGTTCTACCAGAACGGACAGCACAAGCAAGCCCTGGATGCCTTCCGCCGCTGGATAGAATACCCCAAGACCTACACCATCCTGGAGGACAATGCTGCCGCTATGGCCGTCGACGAGCAGACGGCACAGATTGGTTACTTCACCTGTCTGGCTGCTTACTTCGCCAAGGATTACAAGGCACTGGCAGAGTTCATGCCTATCGCCAAGACTTACGAAAAGGAGAAAGATCAGGTGAACCAGCTTCTGCTCACTGCCTATATCGAGCAGGGCGACACCCTGAGCTGGCTGAAGGCCGGCCGTGGCCTTGTTGTTGATGACCCTTCTGGCAATGAGGCCATTGCACAGAACATTCTTGCATACTATTTCAACAAGAATGACAGCAAGGGCGCATTGGCGTTCACAGAGGAACTCTTAGGGGCAGACCCCAACAGCAAGATTGGCAACTATGCTAAGGGACTGGTGTTCATGAATGACAAGAAATATGCCGATGCCATCACCTATTTCCAGAAGGCCATCGACGCTGACCCGGAGTTCTCAGATGCTTATTATAATGCAGGTGTGTGCTACTCCAACATCGGCTATGACATGAACGATGCCTTGACCGGCAAGAAGATGACTGTTGCACAGCAGAAGGTGGAGATTGACAAGGTGAAGGACGAATATGCCAAGGCCGAACCCTTCTTCCTCAAGGTGAAGGAACTGGAACCCACCAACACCCACAAGTGGGCCAGCCGTCTCGCTACTGTCTATTACATCCTCGGAGACAAGGCCAAGCAGAAGGAGATGGAAGCTCTCTTGGGCGAGTAAGGGGACTGCGCAGGAGCAAGAGTTTGCCTTTAATACATCAACTCTATCGAATGAGGCTGTGTCAAGATGAATGACGCAGCCTCTTTCTGTTATACCTTCACGCTGTCACATTTTGTTATTTTGTTCACTTACCGAACAAATTAGGTGCTAAATCATACAATATTATCCAATAATTGGTTTTTTATTGTGAAATTATCAGTACCTTTGCGCGCTGTAAGCGTGGTAAGCTATTCACGCTTGACCCAACGACATGAAATATTCTCACTACTTAGCCCTGCTGGCCATGATGCTTACATCGTGCATCAAGGACGAGCCGCAGAACATGGAATGTGACATTCTGGAAGCCTGGGTGGATGACGGCTCACTGGCCCGGCACTTCTATCAGCTGACCGATATGCGCATCAGCGACGTGCCCTCCGGTGCAGACCAGTTGCTGTTCACCGTCCGGCAGCGGTCGTCACTGCCCGCCATCCCCGTCTATTTCAACCTTACGCCCGGCGCCACCATCACGCCGGCCAGCGGCAGTGCGCAGGACTTCAGCGGCGGCCCCGTAGTCTATACCGTGACATCGGAGGACGGCCAGTGGCACCGCACCTACACGGTGGACTTCCGTGAGGCCATACTGCCTACCATCGGCTATGACTTCGAGGACTTCGAGCTGAGTGCCAACGGCAAATACTACGTGTGGTACAGCCAGGGCGGCGAGGGGACAAAGGAATACATCTGGGCATCGGGCAACGAGGGCTTCATGATTGCGAAGCCCAACGTCGCCGCTGCCGACTACCCCACCGTGCCCGACGAGAATGGCTTTGACGGCTGCTGCGTGCGCCTGACCACACGCTCCACCGGCTCCTGGGGCAAGACCTTCAAGAAGCCCATCGCCGCCGGCAACCTCTTCCTCGGGAGCTTCAACAGCCAGTATGCGCTGACGAA
>JAFSZU010000126.1 GCA_017455585.1 Bacteroidaceae bacterium
ACCGCGGTGTGCGCAGCGGCGAGCGCATTCGGCTGGCGAAGGAGGTCATCGAGCGCGTGGGCCTCTCCCACCGCATGAAGCACCGCCCGACACAGCTCTCCGGCGGACAGTGCCAGCGCGTGGCCATCGCCCGTGCCATCATCGGAAATCCTGAGATTCTCCTCGCCGACGAGCCCACAGGTAACCTCGACTCGAAGATGGGTGCGGAGATTATGGAGCTGCTGCATAAGCTGAACAAAGAGGACGGCCGCACCATAGTCATGGTGACGCACAACGAGAAGCAAGCCGCGCAGACGGACCGCATCATCAAGTTCCTGGACGGGCGGCAGATTTTCTAAGAACCACAGATTTCACAGATTAAACAGATTCTATGCCAAATGTTATCAAATTGTGGACAATATTTCACAGATTTTATTCAGCAGAAGAGTCGAGAAACTCTTGTGACATAACATTCGAAAACAGCGTAGTGTTTCATATTAAATCTGCGAAATTCAGATAAGAACCACACAGATTATAAGCAGTAAAGGATCCGTGTAATCTGTGTAATCTGTGGTATAAATAAGGTAATCTATATGAGTAAATTCATTCTCTTTGTGCGTCACGCTGTGGCCCTCATCCGCGAGGACAAGCTCTTCTCCAGCATCTACGTCGCGGGCACAGCCGTCGCCATCGCCTCCGCCATGGTCATCGCCATCGTGTTCAATATGATGCTGGCCGACATCCCGCCCGAGTCGCACCGCTCGCGCACCCTCTATCCCTGGGGCGAATTCATTCCTGAGTCGCTCGCAGAACAGGATGTCCCCTATCATCAGGGCTTCTCCACTACGGCCATCGACTCGTGCTTCCGGCAGATGGCAAGCGTGGAGGCGGCCACGGGCATCATCCCCGCCATGCAGAACCGCCGACTGGCAGTCGCTATGGACGGCCTCCTGAGCACTTCCGTCTCCATCACGGCCACCGACCCCAGCTTCTTCCGGCTCTTCGACCTCCGCTTTCTCGACGGCCGTCCCTTCTCCGAGCAAGAGTTTCGCAGTGGCGAGCGCGTGTGCGTAATCGCGGATAAGGTGTGGGAGAAGATTGGGGGTGAGTCTTCCATCCTTATCAACAATCTTCCGTTCTGCGTCGTGGGTGTGGTCAAGGCGGTGAGTGCGTTCCTGGAAGATGCCACGGCAGATGCCTACGTGCCCTACACGGTCGATGGCCTTGGCTTCTTTCCCGACAATCGTAATCCCTTGCGGAATGGTGATAACTTTGTGGACGTGTCCTACTCCGGCAACCTCAACCTGCGCATCCTCCTGCGCGACGGCTACTCGCGGCAGGACTTCCTCGATGAGTTGGAACCGCTGCGGCAACATTACGGCGCCATTATCAGTGCCCAGATGGGCGAGAAGGTGGAGTGGTCGCTGACCGTGCGGTCGCATTTCTTCCGGATCATGAATTTCTTCCGCCCAGAAAGCAACGAGGACCAGAACCTCGCCTTGGGAGCCAAGAACCTGATGGTGCCCGCGCTGCTGATGCTGTTCTTCCTGCTGCTGCCCGCCATCAACTTGAGCGGCCTCGTCAGCAACCGCATGGAGGCGCGGCGGGCCGAGATGGGCATCCGCAAGGCCTTCGGTGCCAAACGGCGCACGCTGCTCAGCGAGGTCATCCACGAAAACCTGATGCTGACGCTCTGCGGCGGTGCCGTGGGTTGGGTGCTGTCGTGGCTCTTCATCCTGGCCATTCGCAGTAACGCTGTTTTCCTGCAGATGTTCGTCTCGCGCGACCAGAACGTCGTAGATACGGGGCTGCAGTTCCAGATGTTCTTCACCCCCACGCTCTTCCTCATCGTCTTCCTCTGCTGCGTCCTCCTCAACCTCATGGCCGCCCTCATCCCCGCGTGGCGCTCGCTGCGGAATCCCATTGTCGAATCGCTGAGCCAGAAGAAATAAAGAGAGTTTATACACAAATACGCACTAATTATAATTCACCAATACGCACTAATGTGACCTCGGGAAGGCATATGAATACAGTTCTGCGAATAAGAGTAGTCTATGGTCAATGCCCCAATCATATTGCACTTTAGTCATGCCTATTAGATTCCCTTTCTTCACAAGTAGATTCGTGCTTCTTTATTTGTGCGCATTTGTGATTCTCTATTTATGCGCATTTGTGATGATCTATTTATGCGCATTCGTGACTTTGCTTAATAAACATTACTTTATATGATATTCAAGAATCTTTGGTCACATCGCAAACAGAACGGCTGGATCTTTGCCGAGATAACCCTCATCGCCGTCCTCAGTTTCTACTTCATCGACCACTTTGTCATCAGCACCTACAATATCTACTTCTGCCGTCCCGCCGGCGAGTTCGAACGCGAACATTTAGTGGTGGGGCAGGTGGGACAGGTGCCCGGCCCCGACTCCGTCTCCACTGCCACCCTCTATGCCCTGCGCGACCAAATCCGCGCCCTGCCCGAGGTGCAGCACGTCCACCTTTCCGTGGGCTTCATTGGTGATGAATATATGGACTACCTGAGCACCTATTCCTCCGAGGCAGACTCCTCGCGCCGCTGTGGTGCCCGCGAAGGATGGTTCGGGCGCAACGAGCAGTACTTCGAGACACAGGGGCTGACAGCCATCGAGGGCAGTCCCTCGGCAGAGGAACTCTCCAACTGTCCCGACGGTGGCGCGGTTATCACTCGCAGTGTGGCCCGTGCGCTCTTCGGCACAGACCAGGTCACGGGCCGCCGCATGGTGGAGTGGGATTTCAGCGACCGCGCGCTGCAAGACGGGGGACCGCAAATCAGGAACCGTTACACCATCGCCGGTGTTGTCGAGGACTTCCGCTTCAGTTCCTATGAGCGCTATGCCTATTCCATCCTCACGCCGCGCCCCACACCGGTCTATCTCACCCCGAAAGTCCTCATCCGCCTGAAGCCCGAAGTCGATGCCGAAGCTTTTGTCAATCATCTCCAAGCAGGTCTTCCCCTCCCCTCGGAGAGGTCGGGAGGGGGCCAGACTCTCCTCCGCGCCGGCAACCACATCCTCGCCAGCGTCATGACCTACAACGACTATATGAAGCAGAGAGCACAGAGCAATGACTCCGACGTCATCGCCACCCTCCTCGGCATCCTCCTCGCAGTCTTCCTGCTGAATGTGGTCCTCGGCACGCTGGGCACCTACTGGCTGCAGATCCGCAAGCGCACGGAGGACATCGGCATCATGCGCAGCTTCGGCGCCAAACGCCGCAACATCTTCTGGATGATCTGGCTGGAAGCCGCCCTGCTGACGCTCCTCGCCTGCCTCCTCGGGCAGTTCATCTGGCTCCAGTTCGCCGTCAACATCGAACTCTCCGACGGCCTGAGCATGACCTACGCCAGCGTCGCAAAGAAGGACTGGGTCAATACTTTCTGGCTCCACTACCTCATCATCTGCGTCATCCAGTACCTACTCCTCCTCGTCGTGGTCACCCTAGGCATCCTCGTCCCCGCCTGGCGCGCTGCCTGGAAACAACCCGTCGAAGCCCTCCAGCACCTGTGATGATGTTCAGGCTCACTGTCTGACAATCAGAGTGACAACAATTCCAGAGCGGTGATGAGCTCACGCTTGAGGGGCTTGTCGCTCTTGACGGCACTGGAGAAGGGCACATAGACCACATCGTCGTTCTTGATACCCACCATGACGTTGCGCTGTCCGTCCAACAGGGCATTGATGGCTCCCACTCCGAGGCGTGATGCCAGGATGCGGTCCTGTGCCGAGGGTGAGCCGCCCCGCTGCAGGTGGCCCAGGATGGAGACGCGCACATCATATTCCGGATACTCGTTGCGCACGCGCTCGGCATAATACATAGCACCACACTTGGGACTCTCCGAGACGATGACAATGCTGCTGGACTTGGACTTGCGGATGCCACGGCCGATGAACTGTGCCAACTGGTCAACGTGCGTCTGCTCCTCGGGGATGATGGCGGCCTCAGCACCGGCGGCGATGGCCGAGTTCTGTGCCAGAAAGCCCGCGTCGCGCCCCATGACCTCGACAAAGAAGATGCGCTCATGGGAGTTGGCCGTGTCACGGATCTTATCCACACAATCCATGATGGTATTGAGCGACGTGTCATAGCCGATGGTCAGGTCTGTGCCATTCAAGTCATTATCGATGGTTCCAGGCAGACCTATGCAAGGCACATCATACTCTGCGGCAAAGAGCCGCGCTCCGGTCAGAGAGCCGTTGCCACCGATGACCACGAGGGCATCGATGCCCTGGGACACCATGTTGTCATAAGCCCGCTTGCGGCCTTCCTCGGTCATGAAGTCCTGGCTGCGGGCGGTCTTCAGGATGGTGCCGCCACGACCGATGATGCCCGACACGCTCTCGGTGGTGAACTCCTTTATCTCATTATGGATGAGGCCTTCATAGCCACGATAGATGCCTTTGACGGTGAAGCCGCTGGCAATGCCGGCACGGGTGACGGCGCGAATGGCAGCGTTCATGCCGGGTGCATCGCCGCCGGAGGTGAGGATTCCTATACAATTGATTTTTCGCATAGCACTTTCAGTTTAAGGGTTATTGCACCTGCAAAAGTACATAAAAAATCGGGATGTGACGCACAACATCCCGATATTTTAACATAAAACAGCGTTTCCGCCTGTTGCCACCTCTGGGCACCAATCCGGCACCTTCCCAATGTGAGCTTTTTGACATACGGTCGTAAAGGGATTTACCATCGGTCGTAATTGCCTTCACGACCGCACGTAAAAGGCGTTACAAGCGGACGTGATGAACAGCATGTTTCAACGTTGCTGCCAGACCCTGACATAATCCACCTCATAGACCATGGGGAAGGCACTGATATCCGGCTCTCCGCCACAGGCCCCGATGGCCAGGTTCAACAGGATATACTGGCCAAATCCCGGCTCGTCGTTGGCGAAGGGGTTCACGTCGCGGTGCCGTCCTCCGCCGTTCGCGGCCTGTGAGGTGGGGATGTCATTCAGCAGCTCGTCGTCCAGATAGAGCCGGATGTGCTCCGGTGTCCAGTCCATGCGCCAGACGTGGAAGCGCGAGGCCCACTCCGGGTCGCCGTCGGTGAAATGGGAGAGCGGCACACGGCTGCTGTTCCATGCGTCACGCCCGTCGGCTCCCTGCCAACATGCGTTGGCAAGGATGATGGGCACGGTGCGCTCAGGGTTAAAGGTCTGGTGGTGAATCTCCTTAGAGTCTGCCGGCACGCGGTAGAACTCCATGATGTCCACCTCGCCACAGGCGGGCCAGCCCCAGCGGTTGCCCAGAGTCCAGATGGCGGGCCAGGCCCCCGGTGCCACGGGGATGCGCGCCTTGACCTCCAGCCGCCCATAGCGGAAGTTGAAGCGGTCACGGCTCTCTATGCACGCGCTGGTGTACTCGGCATACTCGCGGTTGCGCTGCCATTGACGGCTGCCAGCCTCATAGCGAGGGTTCTTCACCCGCTCACGGCGACCCGTGATCTGGAGCACGCCATCCCGCACACAGGCATTCTGCGGCTGATACCACTGCAGTTCCTGATTGCGCACGAAACCGTGCTCAAACTGCCATCGGGCGGTGTCAGGCGCGCCCGTGTAGTCAAACTCATCGTGCCACACCAACTTCATGCCGTCGGGCACAGAGACGGCAGTGAGAGCGGATTCCTGTGCACACACCTGTGCACCGACCAGAAGAAGCGAGAAGAAGATGAAACGTGTTTTTTTCATTGTGAGGTGAGGTTTTGCAGGGCAAAGATAGACAAAAAAACACACCCGCACGCAAAAACTTTCAACTTTTCACGTGTAGCTCTCAACTTTTTTGTAACTTTGCGGCCACACAAGCGTCACATATACCTTATTTATATATAGGAATGAATCTGAAGATTAGACTGATTATCCTCAATTTCATTGAGTTTGCAGTGTGGGGTGCCTACCTCACATCCATGGGAACCTATCTGGCCAGCGTGGGGCTGGCCTCCAACATCGGCTGGTTCTACTCCGTCCAGGGCATCGTGAGCATTTTCATGCCGGCCCTCATGGGCATTGTGGCCGACCGCTGGATGGAGGGGCAGCGGGTGCTGAGCCTGTGCCACGCGCTGGCCGGCCTGTTCATGATGGGTGCCTCGGCCTACGCCTATCAGGCGGGCGATGCGGTGTCGTTTGCTCCCTTGTTCTCGCTCTACACCCTCTCGGTGGCCTTCTTCATGCCCACCATTGCGCTGGGCTACTCGGTGGCCTACGCCGCACTGGAAGGTGCCGGCATGGACAGCGTCAAGGCTTTCCCGCCCATCCGCGTGTGGGGCACCGTGGGCTTCATCGTCACCATGTGGGTGGTGGATCTCTGCGGCTTGCAGGCCACACCTGGGCAGTGGATGGTGAGCGGTGCGCTGAGTATGGTCATGGCCGCCTACTCCCTCACTATGCCGCGGATGCGCATCAAGAAGGGCGGAGCCAAAAAGTCTCTGACCGAGGCTCTTGGACTGAATGCTTTCAAGCTTTTCTTGAACCCGCGCATGGCCATGTTCTTCATCTTCGCCATGCTGCTGGGCGTGTGTCTGCAGATCACCAACGGCTTCGCCAATCCCTTCATCACCAGCTTCGGGGCCATCGAGCAATACCAGGACACCTTCGGGGTGCAACACGCCAATATCCTCATCTCGCTCTCGCAGATGAGCGAGACGCTGTGCATCCTCCTCATCCCCTTCTTCCTCTCGCGCTTCGGCATCAAGCGGGTGGTGCTCATCGCCCTGCTGGCGTGGGTGCTGCGCTTCGGCTTCTTCGGCATGGGCAATCCCGGCGGCGGCGTGTGGCTCTTTGTGCTGTCTATGCTGGTCTATGGCGTGGCCTTTGACTTCTTCAATATTTCCGGTTCATTGTTTGTCAATCAGGAAACCGACGAGAGCATCCGCTCCAGCGCCCAGGGACTGTTCATGATGATGACCAACGGTCTGGGAGCCTTCATCGGCACACAAGTGGCCCAACAGGTGCTCAACCACTATGTCTTCTTCCCGCAAGCGGCGGGTGCCACGGGCGAACAGGTGATTGCCGGCTGGCAGACCTCGTGGTATATCTTTGCCGCCTACGCCTTGGTGGTGGCAGTGCTCTTTGCCATCCTCTTCAAGGACAGCCGCAAGCCCGATGCCGCGTCCATAAAACATTGATTATCCATGTTGGTAGAACTTAACATACACGCTTCGGCAGCCCTATCCTCCAATGACCACCAGTCGATGATTCTGCTGAAGGAAAAGAACGGTTCGCGGATGCTGCCCATCTTGATGTCCTTGCGGCGGGCCACGACGCTTGCCCTGCGGGCACAAATCCCCGTGCCCACGCCCCTGCCGCTGTCCGTGCCCGATATGTCCTGGCACCTGCTGCGCAAGTTCGACATCAAGCTCTCACGGGTGGAACTGACGGCCATCAAGGACGGCACGTTCTTCGCCCGTGTGGTGGCTGAGCGTGACGGCGAGGAACGTTCACTGGAATTCTGCCTGGCGCAGGATGCCTTGGTCATGGCCACGGCCGCGTGCTGCCCCATCTTCGTCGAGGAAGACATCCTCGAAGCGCAGTACATGAAACAGACGGGGCAGAACTCCTTTGCACTGAATATCAATGTCCTCAGCCGCCAGATGCTGGAGGATGCCCTGCAAAACGCGATTGCACATGAGAACTACGAGGCCGCCTCACAGCTGCGCGACGAGCTGGCCAAACGCCCCCCAGCCGATCCCGCCACCTCCCAGTCAGCCACCGCCTGACCCCTCACCAGCTGCCCCCCATCCCCCACCCCACCTGCTATCCCCCACCCTGCGTTGGTGCCTTCGGGTTTCCCCCGAAGGTCTCCCATAAAGCCCCCATGAAAGAGCAACGTTTCTTCTATACCCCCCACCCCGAGAGCGGCCAGCTGCCCGATGACGAGGCCCAGCACGCCCTGCGCGTGCTGCGACTGCAGATGGGCGACGAGATTCACCTGATGGACGGGCGCGGCACCTTCCACCGCGCCACCATCACCGAAGCCGGCAGTCACCGTTGCCGCTACCGCATCCTGGAGAGCCAGCCACAGCAGCCGGAATGGACAGGACACATCCACATCGCCGTGGCCCCCACCAAGAACATGGACCGCATGGAGTGGCTGGCAGAGAAGGCCACAGAGGTGGGCATGGACGAACTGTCGCTGCTCGAATGCCGCTTCTCCGAGCGGCGCATGGTCAAGACCGAGCGGCTGGACAAGATCCTGGTATCGGCCATGAAGCAGAGCCACAAGGCCTGGAAACCAAAGCTCAACGAGCTGTCACCCTTCCTGAAGTTCATCACCCGCCCAGACCTGCCGCCCCAGCGCTTCATCGCCCATTGCTACGACCCCTCCGACATCGCCGTTACCGTTCCCGACGGTTCTCCGTCGGGTTCCTCTGCCCCCCCGCCCCCCGTTCCCGACGGTTCTCCGTCGGGGTCTCTCCCCTTCCTCCCCGACCTCCTGCAGCCCCGCACTCCGGCCCTCGTCCTCATTGGTCCCGAGGGAGACTTCAGCATTGACGAGGTGCGTGCTGCCGAGGCCGCCGGGTTCCGCTCCGTCTCGCTCGGCACCAGCCGTCTCCGCACAGAGACCGCCGCTCTCGTGGCTGGCCACCTCATGCGGCTGGCCAACAGATAACCCATCACATGATATGAAGCTATGAATAGAATAAAACTCCTTCTCCTCACCGCCATCGCCGTCACCATTGTGGCGATGCTAGTGACTGTCTTTGTGTTGCGCACTTCGGGTGATGCCTATGCCAATGCCCTCCCCCGCGACGCTACAGCCCTCGCCCGCCTCGATGCCAAATCCTTCCTGAGCGCCGCAAAACTGGACGCCAAGGATCTGAAACTGTTGTGGCAACGTTCCCGCCAGAACAGGGGCAATGAGGATGTCAAGCCTTTAGGTATCGACATCAAGCGTCCCATCTATGCCTTTGCCTCGGCTACGGGCAACTTCGGGTTCCTCGCGGCCGTAAGCAGCGCCGGCAACCTTCAGGATTTCCTCGAAGAAGAACACGCCGCAGGCCGTGCCTCTGAGGTCACCCGCCAGCGCGGCTACTCGTGGGCGGTGGTTCAACAGCAATGGCTGTTGGCCTTTGATGGCAAGCGGGCACTGGCGATGGGACCAGCAGTGGGCACCGCCCAGGACCAGTTGCGGGCAGAGATGGCCTGCTTGCTGGAACAGGACAAAGACAACAGCGGCAGGGAGTCGGTACTTTTTACCGAAATGAAAAAAAAGGACGAGCCACTGACAGCCATCGTCTCGCCAGAGCTCCTGCCCGGCGAAGCACGCGCCTATCTGCGTAAGATAAAGGTGGCATCACGCGCCGATGCCCTGCTGCGTCTGAGCATGGAAACCGATGATAATGAACTGGAACTACAAGCCGACATCCTTGCACAGAACGACAGCATGAAAGCGGCCCTCAAGCGCATCGACAAATTGCTGCGACCCATCAAGGGAGCCATGATAGACCATGCACACGCCGAGAATGTAGCTTGGCTGGCATTGAACGTACAAGGCAGCGAACTGCTGGACATCCTGCGCTCGGATGCCACCGTCCGCGCCTCACTGCTGATCCTGAACTTCGCCTTTGATCTCGACCGCATCATTCGCTCTGTAGATGGTGACTTGGCGGTGGAACTGACCCATGCCTCTGCACTGCCACTCGGAAAGACCGATGCCTCTCAGTTGCAAGGGCTGTATGTGACAGCACAGGTTGAGAACACGGATTTCCTCAAGAGCGCAACATCATGGAACAGCAAACTCATGGGCGTACAAGCACTCTCCCAGACAGATTTCCGCATGAATCTGGGCGAATCACCCATCTATTTCGGGGTGGAAGACGATATCTTTTATCTCGGGGCGCACCAGGGACTGCCCACAGAAAAGAATGACTATCTTCTGCATGAACGCAGTGACATCAAGGGTAACCGCTTCTATGCTACCATTGCCATGCCGAACCTGTTGAAGCAGCTGGCCGTCACGGCACAGTTGCCTGCCTCGCTACGCAACTTCGAACGTCTGAACATCGAAATGGAGGATGCCGGCGAGTTCAAACTGACCTTGAAGGCACCCGAAGGCACGAATATTGCCAAACAGTTGCTGCTGGCCGAATAACTTTCAACTCTCAACTTTCAACTCTCAACTTGACCACCATCACCCTTCACCATACCCTCCCGCGTGTCTTTGAACAGCGCACGGACATCCACTCGGATGTGTGGCTACAGGATGTCACCTTCGAGCGTGGACACCTCTACCTGATACAGGCCGCATCAGGCACTGGCAAGTCATCGCTGTGCAGCTATCTCACCGGCTACAGACATGACTACCGCGGGGACATCTGCTTCGACGGCCACAATATCAGCACATTGCAGACAGCGGACTGGACAGCCCTGCGGCAACGCTCGTTGAGTCACGTGTTTCAGGAACTGCGATTGTTCCCGGAACTGACGGCGTGGGAGAATGTGCAGATCAAGAACCAGTTGACCAGTCACAAGACAGAAGGCGACATGGTGGCGTGGTTCAAGGCACTGGGCATTGCCGACAAGCGTGATGTCAAGCTGGCACGCATGAGCTTCGGGCAGCAGCAGCGTGTGGCCATCATCCGTGCCCTCTGCCAGCCCTTTGACTTCTTGCTGGCCGACGAACCCGTCAGCCATCTGGACCACGAGAACTGCCGCATCGTCGGCGACATCATCCTGGAGGAAGCTCGCCGCCAGGGAGCCGCCGTCATTGTCACCAGCATCGGGCATCATATTGACTGGCCCTACGACAAATGCTTTGAACTATGAGACTCATATTCAAACTCCTGAGACAGCATGTGAGCATCGGACAGCTCATGGGGTTCTTCCTGGCCAACCTCTTGGGCATGTTGATTGTGCTCCTGAGCGTGCAGTTCTACCAGGACATCATTCCTGCATTCTCGGGTGAGGACGGCATCATCAAAAATACCTATATGATTCTGTCCAAGCGCATTGCAGCTGTCTCGGCACTGAACGGTGAGGCACAGACCTTCACCGAGGCCGACATCAGGGAACTGGAGCAACAAGGGTTCACACGCCGGGTGGGCACCTTCACGGCGGCACAATATCAGGTCTATGCCTCGCTCTATATGGGGGGCGTGGGCATGGGAACCGACATGTTCTTTGAAAGTGTGCCCGATGCGTTTGTGGATGTCAAGTGGCCCACTGTGCCAGAGGGCGAGGTACCCATTGTCCTGCCACGCAGCTATCTGACACTCTACAACTTCGGCTTTGCGCAGACCAAGAACCTGCCCAAGCTCTCTGAAGGAGTCATCTCCATGATCCAGCTGGACTTCCGTCTGCGGGGAGAAGACGGCGTGGAGCAGCAACTGAAGGGGCGGGTCGTGGGTTTTTCGACCCGACTGAATACCGTGCTCGTCCCCGAATCGTTTATCCGCCAAAGCAATGCCGCCCTCGCCCCACACGCAATGACAGAGCCCACCCGCCTCATCGTGGAAGTCAAGAACCCTGCGGACGATGCCATTGCAAAGTATATCCAACAACATGGCTATGAGCTGGAAGACAACAGCCTGGAGGCAGGACGAGCCACCTATTTCCTCAAAATCATCACAGCCGTGGTCATGGCCGTGGGCATCCTCATCAGTGCCTTGTCCTTCTATATCCTCATGCTCAGCATCTTCCTGCTGGTGCAGAAGAACGCCGAGAAGCTCCAGAACCTCATCCTCATAGGCTACTCGCCAGCGCGCACGTCCCTACCCTATCAGCTGCTAACCATCGGATTAAACGCCCTGGTGTTGCTCTTCTCCATCATACTTCTTTTCTGGACACGACACTTCTATCTCGAACAGTTGTGGCAGATGTTCCCGACACTTTCCGAGGGTTCGACCATTCCCGCCATCCTGATGGGGCTCGCCCTGTTCCTTTTGGTGTCCCTGCTGAATATATTTGCCATCCGGCATAAGATCAATAGTTTATGCAACAACTGACAGCACTCTATACCCACCTCATGGGTCAACCGCCCAAGAGCGTGGAACCCATTATCGGTTCGGGCAGCAACCGACAATATGTACGCTTCACCGCAGCAGACGGGAAAAGCATCATCGGGGTCATTGGCACGTCTGTAGAGGAGAACCATGCTTTCATCGCCCTGGCACGCCATTTCGGGGAGAAAGGCTTGCCAGTGCCGAGGGTGTTGGCGGTCTCGGATGATGAGCAACGTTACCTGCAAGAGGATTTGGGGTCGCGCTCGCTCTTCGATGCTTTGCGCCCAGCCCGTGAGGCAGGTGGCCAGTACGGAGAGCCGGAACGAGAGCTGTTGCGCCACACCATTGCCGCGTTACCCCGTCTACAAACACTTGGCGGACAAGGACTTGACTTCTCGTTGTGCTATCCCCAGCCAGAAATGGACGAGATGAATATCCTCTTCGACCTCAACTATTTTAAGTATTGCTACCTCAAGACCACAGGTGTGGATTTTCACGAAGTTCGACTGGAACAGGACTTCCACGCCTTCGCCCATGATCTTTTGTCTAACGTCGATTTTGTGGCGATTTCAGCGCAACACCCCACCTTCCTCTATCGTGACTTCCAGGCACGCAACGTCATGCTCGATGCCGCTGACAAGCCCCATTTCATTGATTTCCAAGGCGGACGTCGCGGCCCTGTGTATTATGACCTCGCCAGTTTCCTGTGGCAAGCCTCAGCGCGCTACCCCCAGGAACTGCGTGATGAACTGATAACAGTATATCTTTCCGCTTTACGCGAGGTATGCAAAGAACAAGGAATAGCGGCATCTTCCCTACCCGATGAAGATGCCTTCCGCCAGAGACTGCGCCTCTTCGTGCTCTTCCGTCTGCTCCAAGTGCTGGGTGCCTACGGCTTCCGCGGCTATTTCGAGCGCAAGCAACATTTCATTGACAGCATCCCCCCCGCCCTACAGAACCTGCGCGAGTTGCTGGCAGAGGAAGACTCCTGTCCCTATCCAGAACTAAGGCAGGCTTTAAAGTGCATAGTGCATAGTGATTCTAAGTGCATAGTGCATAGTGCAGAAGTGCAGAGTGATTCTAAGTGCATAGTGCAGAGTGATTCTAAGTGCATAGTGCATAGTGCAGAAGTGCATAGTGATACCTTTGCTAATGGAAAGCCAGAGTCACAGCAATCACTATGCACTATGCACTCTGGCACTATGCACTTAAAAGACACTATGCACTCCAGCACTATGCACTTAAAAAACACTCTGCCCCTCCGTGTCCGCATCTTCTCCTTCTCCTATAAACGCGGCATACCCGAAGACGAGAGCGGCAACGGCGGCGGATATGTCTTTGACTGCCGATCGACCCATAACCCGGGACGCTATGAACCCTTCAAGCAACTGACAGGTTTGGATGAGCCGGTCATTAAGTTCCTGGAAGATGACGGGGAGATACTCACGTTCCTGCAAAGTGTCTATCGGCTGGCCGATGCCCACGTGGAGCGTTACATCCAACGAGGCTTCACCGACCTCATGTTCTCATTCGGCTGCACGGGAGGCCAGCATCGTAGCGTCTATTGTGCCCAGCACCTGGCCGAGCACTTGCACAAAAAATATGGTATCACCATTGACCTGACCCATCGCGAACAGGGAATACACACCTTGCTCGATTAGATGGATTTGTCAAACCGGGGCAGCGGTGCCTCAGAACGTCCACTTCATCGCCAATGTGGGAATAACGTAGAAGCGGTTGTTCTTTCCGCCAACGGGCCATATCAGATTATTGGAAATCTCACATTCGGTGCCCACGCTCCAGTGGGCATCATCGTTGATGCCCCTCAGATGCCAGAGGTTCACCCAGAACTGAGGTTCACTCAACAAGATGAAGTGCCCGTTGACACCTTTGTCATACCAGAGATCACAAAATCCCGAAAAGCTAAACAGCCCCTTGGCCCATCGCAAACCCCACACCTCTGTGAGCTGGACACTATGGTTACTGTCGCCGTGATGTTCGCGGTGTGACAAGTATTTATACATCAGCTGAACCGAGAACGTGCGCGAGAAATCCTGATTGTGCCAGTTCCATGCCGGGCCCAGCAGATAGGCGTTGTCATAACTGCCGGCATGACTGCTCAGTCCGCCATCGAACTCCACATGGGCAGCAAACGGTGTTGAGCCGATACGCAGTTCACGGGATATCTCGCCATAGGCACTCTGAACACCGCCATGCTCCACATCGGCATCGATGAAGAAAAATGTGGAACCCCAGCGATCCGGGGTGAAATTCTCAACGGTAGCTGTCACGCGAGGACGCAAGGAAAGTTCCGTCCCATAGAGGTCGTGACCCAGGTCGTAATGTAACTGGACGTTGAGTTGAGCCATCGTGAATGCACTCACAAGCAGTGCACCCACCAGAAAAAAAATTCTTTTCATTACTTTTATTTTATAGCTATCATATATATAATAAGGTATAGAACACGTGTCACCTACCCTTTGAACAGTGCAAAATTACACTTTTTATGGGGTGTATGCAAAAAAAGTTGAGAAATTATTTGGCGGTTTCAACAAAACCCACTACCTTTGCACCCGCTTTCGAGAAGGAAACCTCGCAAGAGCGCTTGCAGACGCGGTTTGACTCGAGGGGCGCTTAGCTCAGCTGGTTCAGAGCGTCTGCCTTACAAGCAGAGGGTCAGCGGTTCGAATCCGTTAGCGCCCACACTTGGCTCCTTAGCTCAACTGAATAGAGCATCTGACTACGGATCAGAAGGTTATAGGTTTGAATCCTATAGGAGTCACTTCTTTGAAATAATGAATCTGGGCGGATACCAGAGTGGCCAAATGGGGCAGACTGTAAATCTGCTGGTTGTTACCTTCGGTGGTTCGAATCCATCTCCGCCCACAGCGGCAATGCC
>JAFSZU010000127.1 GCA_017455585.1 Bacteroidaceae bacterium
ACTTATCGAACCCGAAGCGGAGGACTTCGAGCATGAATACCGCCGCATCAACAGCCTGCTGGCAGCCATTCCCGACGAGCAAGCCGAGGTCATCCGGCTGCGTTACTATGGCGACAAGAGTTTCCAGGAAATTGCTGACATCCTCAGCATACCGCTCACCACTGCCAAGAGCCGTTTCACCTACGGCATGGAAAAGATAAGACGAGGGATGCGCGCCCCTCATACTATATAACCCCCTTAACGACGAACAACTATGGATTGCAAGGAATTCAGAGACATTGTGGCCGATCTCTTTGACCGGGATGTCGAGCCGCGAACCAAAGCCGAGTGCGAACAACATATCAGTCAGTGCGCCGAGTGCAAGGAATATTATGAGGAGTTGCAGGCAACAGCAGCGCTTCTGCGCCCCAGACATTCACCTGTCCCGGTAAGAGAAGCACCATCTACCACCAACTTCCTGTATAAAGTTGCCGCCATATTCCTTGGCGTGATACTCCTGTCGGGCATCGCATACGCTGCCGTCCGTGTCTTCACACAGAATAAGGAGGCAGAGCCTGCGGCCAGCGTGCAGCAGGAGCCAGAGCATAAGATGCTGGTGGCTTTCTTCCTTCCAGACGATGCAAGCGAATGGCATAAGAAACATCTTGGCGATGCCATCTGCGTTGACTGGAGTCGGGGAGCATGGATTCAGAACGGCGGCGACTCTTTTATCGAGGAGCATCCTTTCTGTAAGATGGGACAGATGTTCAGGGTAAATAACTCCACAGTAAGGCTCGATGGAAGAGAACTCGACATCCATCATCTTCCTGATCTGCCAGCCAAGGCTCTGAAGAAGATGGAGATACGCTACGAGAATGACAGCATTTTGGTCAACATCATCACTACGCCCGTGCAGGTTCCCGCCGACGTGAAGGGCAATATTAATCCTGAACTGACCGTCTTGCTCACGGGGACGCCGCCAAAGGAGAACCCCGTCAAATCATCCATCTACGTGAAGGGCGGTATTCATGACAGCTTCAATTGGAAGCAATATACCTACACCTCTTGGACTTCAACAATAGAAAACATCGGAATGCAGCTCGAAGAAGTGGCCATCCGCAAAGACCATCACGTCCACGTCAACGTCTGCCGAGGAGTACCGCAGAAGCACATCGACCGCATCAAGAAGCTGATGCAGGAGAATGGCGTGACGAATTATGAATTAGTGAACCAACAATAACCCCAACACTTTATGAAACATCACCTCTTTCTGATGAGGGCAACCACCCTCATCCTGCTGCTCCTATGTTCATTCGCGAGCAACTCCCAGGCACAGGACACACTTCTTTGGCCCATCCGCAATGCACAAGCGGGCGACAACATCCTGCTGCGTCCGCAGGACCTGCTGGACCACGAGTCGAACTTCTGCACGCTGGTCATCGGCGCGGCAGAAGGCACCGAGGTCATCGCTCCTGCCGACGGCGAGGTGAGCGGCATCTATCTCACCTATATGCCTAACCTCGTGACCAGCACCACCTATGGCTACGACGATGCAAAGACCTTCGACGCCATGCGCAAGCGGCTGGAGACGGACCCCGACGTGCGCGACCCGAAGAAGTTCATCAACGGCTCGCTGAGCCTGAAGCTGAGCGACGGGCGCACCATCAGTTTCGAAGGCTTGCGCGGCGATATCCCCTGGCGGTCAGGACAACGGGTGAAGGCTGGCACCGTGCTCGGTACGGTCAGCTACGTCTTCCAGAAGATCGGGCAGCCGCACATCGCTGTGTCGTTCTCGAAAGGCGGCAAGGCCATCGACCCCATGTCGCCTTTCGGACTGCCGACGACGTTCAAGGAGCCCGAGCCTTTCACGCCGCCCGCCAAGCTCACCCGCCAACAGGCCAACGAGGACTTCGACGTCTTCATCCAGAGCATACGCGAGTGCTACCCCTCGCTGCGCGACATCATCTCGCCCGAGCAGGAAGAGGCATTCGTCCGCAAAGCCAAAGCACGGTTAGACTCCGCAGAGGTTCACTTCACCACGCTCTATAACCTCATCGGCGATGCCTTCACCGCCGAGTTCCTGCACGACAGCCACGCCTGGCGGCAGTCCTCCAACCCGTTCTTCAACAACCACACGGACGTGCAATATCCCTCGGTGATGCTCTGCACGCTGGGCGAGCGGATGTTTGTCCGCTTGGTGCAGCCAGGTTATGAGGCGCACGTAGGCAAGGAAGTGGCCACCATCAACGGCGTCCCGGCCAAGGAGCAGGCGGCCTACGTCCGCTCGAAGACCAGCCTCTTCGACGCACAGGTGGAATCCACACGCGACGTGCAGACGCTGACGAACTGGTGGATGCAGTACTGCGGCACGTTCTGGGACAAGCCCGTGAGCCTCACCTTCACCGACGGCACCAGCGTGGAGTCGCCGTTCCTGAAGCCCAGTCAAGTGAAGCGTTACGTACCGCAGCCTTCAGCTCCCACCGCCTACTACCTCCACCAACGGCAGAACCGCCGAGAGGACTGGAGCTTCCGCCTGATTGAAGACAGCGTAGCCTTGCTGACGCTCGCCCACTTCCACCTCAACGACGTGCAGATGGAAGCCATCGAAGACAGCCTTCGGTCACACGCGCACGTTCCTTATCTTATTATCGACGTGCGCGACAACCCCGGGGGCGATGCCGGTTGTGAGGAGCGCCTCGTCAAGCTCTTCCTCACGGACGAACCTTCGAACTTCGGCTATCAGAAGGTGATGAGCAACACCACCTATCCCTGCTTCGCCCACAGCTACAATTGGACAGCTGACATGCGCCCCTTTGAGGACTTCGTGAAGGTGGAGGGGATGGAGGGATACTACAACAGAAGCAGCCTCACCCCCGACAGCCTCATCAATGCCCCCTCTCCCAAAGGAGATGGGAGCGGCCTCACCCCTACCATCTACATCCTCACCAACGAGAACTCCGCCAGCGCTGCCACCGACTTCCCGGCTCACCTCGTCCGCGCGGGACGTGCCAAGACCATAGGTCGCGAGACGGCCACCGCCTACCACTACATGACCGCCCTGAAGTTCGCCCGCCTCTTCCTGCCGAACTCCCGCATCGAGTACCAGTTGCCGTTGGTCAAAGCCGTCACCGCCACCAACGTCTCCGTGCGCTTCCCCTACGGGCGCGGCCTCCTGCCCGACTACGAGGTGCCCCTCACCCACGAGGAGATCTTCACCGCCACAGACGACTGCATCCTCCGTCGTGCGCTGGAGATTATCCATGACAGATGAAGATTTTCCACATATTTGTCTTGCACAAAGGATAAAATCACTACCTTTGTGCCGGATCTCCATTGTGAGTGACTGCTGTCAGCGTATGTGCGCGATGCTTTGACGGAGCTGTTTGGAGAATGTTGAAGGCCGATGGACAAGAGATATTTAACATCTTTTATAGGTAAACTTTTTGGTCGTTTTGCGTTATATGGGCAGAACGACCAAAAAGCAATAACTATGGAAGAACATCTGATGACAGAACAAGAGTTCGAGCAGTTGGTGGACCGCCTGCGCCCACGGCTGATGCAGATGGGACGCGAGTTCTTCGGCTCGGACACCGAGGCCGAGGAGGTGGTGCAGGAGACGTGGCTCCGGGCATGGGGCGTGCGCGACCGGGTGGAACTCACCGATGCTTACGTCCTGCGCATCGCCCGCAACGTCTGCGTGTCGCTTTGGCGCGGGCAACGCCTGCAGATGAACAGGGATGCCGATGTGCTCGCCGCCGACGTCACCGCCGACACCGTTACGCCCCAGGAGGAGCTGGAGGAGCGCGAGAACTCCGAGTGGCTGCTGTCGCGGCTTCAGCGTCTGCCCAAAGCCGAGCGCGAGGTGTGGCAGCTCTTCTACGACGAGGGGCTGACCGTAGAGGAGATTGCCATGGCACGCGCCACCTCCGTGGGCACGGTGCGCAAGACCATCTCCAACGTGCGCAGGACCTTGCGCAAGGACGTGCGCCGCCATTTCATCAACTTGCGCCACCTGCTTATCTTCGTCCTCATCGCCCTGGCAACAGGTATCGGCGTGGCTGCCATCATCAGCCCGCGTGGCACCATGCGCGGAGTTATCCAGAAGGTGTTCCGCTTGCCGGAGGACACCACCATCTACGACAACGTGGAGGTGATGCCCACTTACCACAAGGACATCGATGCCCTCTACCGCCATATTGCGGCAGAGATACACTATCCCGAAAGCGCCTTGGCCGACAGCGTGCAGGGGCGTGTCATCGTCCGCTTCGTGGTAGAGAAGGACGGACGCCTCACCAACTTCGAGGTTGTGCGCACTCCCGACGCTCGCCTCAGCAACGAGGCCATACGCGTGCTGAAACTCACAGAGCCGTGGGTACCCGCCAAGAACAAGGGGCAGGACGTCCGCTGCCACTTCGTCATGCCCGTCCATTTTCGCTATAAGTAGATGACATGATCTCATAAAGCAGTTAATTAAGTAAACGCCAAGTCCTATAGGCACAGCCGTCCCGTTTCGTCGCGATGACGAGGCGGGACTTTCTTTATTTAACATCTTTTATGGGTAAAGATTCGGGGGCTCTTGCGTTATAAGGGCAGAAAACAAAACCATCTACACCAATTGTAACGTATGAAGAGAACAACTTTATTCATCTTAGCTCTCATTCTTCCCTCCCTTTTGGGAGGCGTCGGGGGGAGACCGTGCGCTGAAACACGGGCGCAGAACAAGGAGGCTGCCATATTGATTATGAGCCGCAACCGGCTGGGGAAGGCCACCGTCGTTGATACCAGCGACGTGCGGATTTACTATGCCCTGAACGCCGACACCCTCAGCAATCAGGACACGTATGTTGACTTGCGGGTACTGGAAGTGGGGTCGAAGGTGACCAAGTGCAGCAGTGAGTTCATCCGTGAAGGAGAGGCGCATCAGAAGGAAGTCCTGAAGACGTGGCGGGTGGCGCATCCCCATGCCGACGGCGTGCCCCGTGCTTGTCCGATTCACGGCAAACGGAGTGACTATTGGAACGAGATCCAATACACCGACATCTATATTGAAGGGCAGATAGCCACAGAGTACCACACGATGCCCCACGGCTTCCAAGGCGAAAACGGATATCTGGTCAGTCAGTATCCAATGCAGAAGTGGAAGTTGGAAGACCCTCCCCTCACCCTCCCTTGCAGGGAGGGAGTGGATACCTCTGATAACAGTAACCTTTCATCCGGTCAAACACATTCTACTCCCTCCCTACAAGGGAGGGTGAGGGGAGGGTCTGACCTTATCCTGGGTCATAAGTGCCAAAAAGCCACCTGCCGCTGGCGAGGCCGTGAGTTTGTGGCTTGGTTCGCTACTGATATCCCCATCCGCCGTGGCCCGTGGCTCTTCGGAGGTCTGCCGGGTCTCATATTGAAGGTCTATGACAAGGACCACCACTACACGTTCGAAGCCGTAAGCATCCGACGCGGCAAGCAGCCCATCATCCGTTACGCCTACGAAGGCTACCGCAAGGCCAGCCGCGACCGCTACCTCAAACTGAATCGCCAACTGAATGAGGAGTACATGAACACCATCGGCCGTATGGGCGGCATGATGAAGAATGCAGCCGGCGAATGGGTGCCGTCGTCCGGCCCCAAGATTCCGTATGAACCTTTAGAATTGAGTCCACTTTAAAAGTCGGAAACGTATGAAATGGATAACGCCCCGAAGGGGCAATGATAAGTCAGCCCAGGGCAGCGCACTGGGTAGGCAGACAAAAGTAGATTTCGCCCTGAAAGGGCAAAAGATTGAAAGACAGGTTCTTTTGCCCTTACAGGGCGCGGGATGGATGTGCACGTCATACCCAGGGCGCTGCCCTGGGCTGACATATTGCTGCCCCTACGGGGCGCACTACTGATAGACTTCCGACTTTTTAAGTGGGCTCAGAATTAGAATAACTTCTATATTACAAACCTGTAATTTCGAGTTTCGCTGGGGAAACCTCCCGTGGTCAACTGAATAGCAACCTTGAAGAATGAATACGAAGCACTTTACTCTCATCCTCGCCCTCACCGCTCTGTGTTGCAAGGCAAATGCACAAACCATCATCGAGGGTACTGTGACAGACTCCCTCGGCAAGGCCGTGGACGCCTACGTCACCGCCGCACCCAAGGGCACGGGCAATATCATCGGTTTTGCAGACACCGATGCAAAGGGGCACTATAAGCTGCAGTTCAGAAGCGGGGCCGACTCCGTGGTGGTGACGGCGGCAGGAATGGCCATTGGCAATGTGTCGCGCTTGGTGGCCAACAGGTCTCAGCGGCTGGACATCCGCGCCCGTCAGAGAGCCATCGAGCTGAAGGAAGTGTCTGTCAAGGCGGACAAGATACGTCAGCACGGCGACACGCTGAATTACACGGTAGGCGCCTACCAGCAGCAGGGCGACCGCGTCATCGGCGACGTGCTGAAGCGTATGCCAGGCATCGAGGTGTCGGAGAGCGGCGCCATCAAGTTCAACGGCAAGGCCATCAAGAAATTCTACGTGGAGGACATGGACCTGCTGCAAGGCCGCTACGGGCTGGCCACGAACAACATCAACGCCTCGGACGTTGCGACGGTGCAGGTGTTGGAGCATCACCAGCCCATCAAGGCACTGCAAGACAAAAGCATCACCGACGACGTGGCCATCAACCTGAAGCTGAAGAACTCGGCGAAGGGAACGGTGGCCATCAACACCATGCTGGGTGCCGGTTGGGAGCAGTCAGGCCCGTGGCGCATCGGCAGCCGTCCCCTTTCTGACGGGCAGACCGTCATCGGACAGAACCCGCTTTGGACGGCCGAGGTCGTGGGCATGTACTTTGCCAAGCGCCGACAGAACATGACACTGTATAAAGGTAATAACACTGGCGATGATGTGTCGAAGGAACTGACGTCCCATTATTCCAACATCAACAGTGTCGGCCTCTATCCTTTCTGCCCAACGAACGCCGTGCTGCCGTCAGGTGCCGGGCTTCCTCAGAAACGCACTTTCGACAACCACAGCCACATCGCCACAACGAACCATCTGGAGAAGGTGGGCAAGGATTCGGAAGTGACGGTGAACATAGCTTACCACCACGACGACATCCGCCGTGAAGGAACGTCGGAGAGCGACCGTTTCGTCAGCGACGACAGCCGACTGCTCACCACCGAGACGCTGACCTCGCGGACACATCTGAACGACCTCAGCGGCAACCTGCGCTATATGTGGAACGCCAAGGACGGTTTCCTGGCCAACGTCATCAAGTTCGACGGCAGCTGGAACAACGACAAAGTGGAGGGCGTAACAACTTGCAGACCCACCCCCTTACCCCTCCCTGTGAGGGAGGGGAGCGGTTACCAAACAGCCAATAGTGATTACGCCCCTCCCTCACAGGGAGGGGTCGAGGGTGGGTCTGTCCACCAACACTTCGACCGCCCGTCATTGGCCGTGAGCAACACGACGAACCTCATCAAGAACGTTGGCAAGCACACGCTCGACCTGCATTTCTCTGTAGGCTATGCTCAGCGGCCTACGACGCTCACAGTGGGCGTGGATTCGCTTAATTCACAAGGCATAATCCATAATTCACAATTATACCAGCAAGACATTGAATCGCGCCACATCAATGCCAACTTCCACACCAACTACAATTTCCGTTTCGGCAACTTCACCCTTGCCTATGGTGTGATTGCCAACGCCAGCCTGCATGGGATAGAAACCGAGCTCGGAAGCCCCACCCCAGCCTCCCCCACGGGGGAGGAGTCCCTAACTGACGGCAAACAAGCGGAAACGAATCTCCTCCCCCTTGGGGGAGGCAGGGAAGGGGCCAATGACTTATGGTACAACACCTATGAGCTGACCCTCGGCCAACATTACAAATGGGAGCGTGGTGGCTGGAGAATCTCACTCGGTTGTCCGCTGAACCTCTACACGCAGACCCTCGATGACCGCATCCGCGACGACAAGCACAGCTACGTCCACCTGCTCGTCTCCCCCAACCTGTCAGCCAGCTACGAGTGGCGCGACTGGAGCGGCAACATCAACGCCTCGTACTTCAGGAATGTGGGTGACCCGGGCGGCATCTACAGCGGCTACATCATGTCGAACTACCGCACCTTCCAGCGCTCATACGTCGAACAGCTGTCGGAGACCGACCGCATTGGAGCCGGAGCCAGCATAGGCTACCGCAGCGCCTTGAATGCCCTGTTCTGCCGCATCAATGCCAACTACAACCACACACGCGACAACCAGATCTATGGCTATACCTACAACGGAGCTACCAGCGTCGTGCAGGCCGCCCGCCAAGCCACCACGTCCGACTCCTACAGCCTCAACTTCGATTTCAGCAAAGGTTTCGACTGGCTGCAGACCACCTTCCGTGCTTTCGGCGGTTACAGCCACAGCCACAGCGAGCAGCTGATAGCCGACCACCTCTATCCGTTCACCTCTCGCACCATCAGCCTCGGGGCCGGCGGCACCATCACGCCCCTGCCTTGGCTCAACTTCGTGCTGAGCAGTGGCTATAGTTGGAATATCTCTGAAACAGATCAATCAGGAGAGGCAACTACTCCCTCCCTCTCAGGGAGGGCGGGGGGAGAGTCTGCCCTTCGCACCGCTACCCAACGTCTATCCATGAACGTCTATGTCACCAAGCAGATGACCCTCACCGC
>JAFSZU010000128.1 GCA_017455585.1 Bacteroidaceae bacterium
GTTCCCTCGTAGGCCGTGGTGCCTACATACACACGGTTCTTGTTCTCGTTCTCGAGGAAGAGCTTCTCTGTCCAGCCGGCACCCGTGGCGAGGTCGCCCTGGTTGGTGACCGTCCACGTGAAGTCCAACTGGTCGCCGGGACGGGCCAGCGTCTGAGCCACCTTCACGTCGGAGGGCACAATATCTGGACGCGGAATCACCTCGATGGTGATTTTTCCGCCCGTGGTGCCGGAAACGACGTTGTTGCCCTCGCGGTCGGTGAGGATGGTCACACCGTGGCTGGAGACATAATAGTTATTGGTGTCCTCGTAGAACGAGACGTTGAGCATCTGCCCGTTGGTCAGCGTCTCGGGCATGTCCATCTGCAGGGTGAGCAGTGTGCCGCTGCTGCCGCTGAACTTCTCGTTGGTCTCGGAGTAAATCATGACGCGGTAGCGCTGGTAGCTACCATTATAGGTCCTGATGACGCTTACGGCATGGTTGGCAGCACGCTGGGGATTCAGCTTCACCAGCCCCGCATCGTTGCCGTCCTCGTCGGTATATGCCTTGAGCTCGTAGGGTGTGGAGATGACGAACTGGGCACCCACGATGTCGCTCTGGTTCTCCAACTCGATGGGCACCGTAGCCGTTTTGCCGGCGGGATAGGTCACTTCGCCGATGCGCAGCACATTGGTCTGAGCAAAAGCGGCAAACTCATTCATACAAAGCGCAAGCAGTAGTGCGCCAAGTACCTTATAGAATCTATTGTATGCTTTCATGACGGTATTTATTTCTTGATTTTATACTGCTTGTTGCCTTGTTTGATGACATAGACACCCGATGGGGCTGAATGCAAGGACTGGATGCGTCGGCCGCTGGGGTCATAGATCTCGGCATCCGGGGCAATGCCACCGACATTGCCGATGGCCGTCACCTGGTCGCGGACAGCGACCTCCAGATAGTCGGCACTGGCATCGGTGAGGCGGACGTTGGTGATGAAGGCATTGTCTGCAAGGCCCAGCAACAGGTCGTGTTCGCCGGCATCAAAGGAACAGCCATTGATGTCGTAGATAATCACACGTACATCATTACCCACCTGACGCTTTGCCAGACGGAAGTTGCTGGCGTCGGAGGCTAGTCTCAGGTCATCGGCCACTTGATTATGAATGGTCAGCTGCAAGGATGCGACCTCATCGGCGTTGGCCAGGCGCAGGCGGTTGCCTTCAATGGCAATGCCGTTGCGAGCCTCATTATAATTATAAATAAGGTACGGGCGCACGTGCGCGGGTTCTTCTGGCTCCTCAAAGGCAAGGATGCCATTGACACAGGCCACCACGTCGCGCACGTCGATGTACTTGTCGTTGTTGGCGTTGGCGGCAGTGTAGTTGAAGGGTTTGCCACTGAGCTTGCTGTAGTTCATGGCATAATAGACTACGCACTGCAGGTCGGTGACATCCACCGTCTGGTCGGCGTTGACGTCGCCGTCGGCCCAGTCGAACTGCACGACGATGGGCGTCATATATGCCGAACTGGTGGAGGGTGTCAGCAACATGGGCTCACCGCGCTGGGGATAAAGCACGTTGCCCGTGGTGACCGTGTATTGTCCGTCCTTCAGGGTGAAGTAGGCCGAGCCGTTGTAGGTCCATCCGTAGGATTGGTCGTAATACATCCTGTAAAGACTCGAGTTGTTGCGGCTGTAGTTCTGATAGTTGTGGTCGTAGGTCTGCAGACTGTTCCACTCGACCTCAAACGGTTCGCCAAAGTACAATTGGCGTGCAGGATACTTCTCGCTAACAAAAGGCAGCTGTGTCTTGTAGTCACAGAACTGGTTGCTGAACCAGAGGTTGTTACCAGCCGACTGCAAGGTGGTCTTGGAGATGGGTTGCGAGATGGCTGTCATCTGGTTGTAGGACACGCTGAGGTAGGTCAGCGCGCTGAACTTGGAAGCGAAGGGATAGAGGTCGCCTTCGAGGAGGTTGCCGTAGAGCTGGATGCGCGTCATCTTCTCGTCGGCAAAGTCCTCAGCCAGCACCGTGTCGAGCTGTGCAGAGAGGTAGTTGTTGCCCAGGTCGAGGGAAGTCAGTGCAGGCAGGTCAAAGACATCTTGTGTCAGCGGACCACGCAGGTTGTTGTTCGTGAGATTGATCTTCGAGATATGGTCGCCCTCGAAGGTCACACCGTACCACTTGCCGATGAAGCGGTCATCGGTCTCCAGGTCCCATTTGTGTGTCCAGCTGGCGCCGTCCCACAGCTCATAGAGCTTCTTCAAGATGGCGTAGTCGATGGCGTCGAGTTTGTCGCCGGTGAGGAAGGTGCGGATTTCCTTGAAGTCCTTCCAGTAGTCGGCGGCGCGGTAGAGGCTGTCAACACCGGCTGGCACCTCGAGGATGCAGTTCTTGTAGTAGCGGTTGATATAGTAGTTTCCGTTGATTGTAGGCGGCGCGCCGGCATATACGCGGATGAGCTGCAGGCTGTCGCAATCGTTGAAGTAGTTGAAGTAGTTGCTGTAGGAGTAGTTCATGCTGCGGCCGAGGTATGCCGAACGCAGGCTGTCGCAGTTCTCGAAGACATAGCTCTGCAGGGTGACAAGGCTGTCGGGAATCTCCACATGGCGCAGCTTGGTGCCGCGGAAAGCATAGTCCTTGATGGTGCGCAGCGCAAGCGGCAGCTCGATTTCGGTGAGGCCGTAGGCGTACTCGAAGGCTTGCTGCCCTATCGTGGTCAGCGACTTGGGGAAGTGGAACGTCTTGAAGTTACAGTTCCAGAAAGCCAGATTGTCGATTTCCGTGATGACATCGGGCAGGTTCGGGTCGGCCAACTTGTTGCAGCCGTAGAACATATAGCTGGGCACCTTGGTCTTGTCGGTCGGCCATGTGACATCCACGAGCGACTTGCAGTTCTCGAAGACGCTGGTGCCCAAGGTGGTGAGGCCGGTGGGAATGACGACGCTGGCGAGACCCGTGCTCTCGAAGGCGGAGCTGTCCAGTTTCTTCAGTCCCGCTGGCAGCTCGCCGCAAGTCAGTGTCGTGCAGCCTCTGAACGCGCTGCTCTCGATGTCCTGCAGCCCCTGCGGATAGGCATCGAGTTGCAGGTTGGCGCATCCGTAGAAGGCACTGCTGCCCACAGTGGTGAGACTGGCCGGCAGCTTGTTCCCGGGCAGTTCCAGCAGCGAGCAGCCGGAGAAAGCACTGCTGCCGATGGTGGTGATGCCGTCGTTGAGTTCGATGGTGGGCAGTAACTTGCAGCCATAGAAGGCTTCGCTATTCACACGGTTGATGCCGTCGTGCATCACCACTTCCGCCAGCGAGTCGCAGCCATAGAAGAGGTTGGAGGCAACGTAATCGACACCTGTTGGCATCTTGGCACGCTTCAGAGACTTGCAGTAGCGGAAAGCACCCACGTAAAGTGTGTCGATGCGGTCGGGCAAATCAAGCTCCTTGAGTCCTGTATATTGGAAGGAGTAGCCATAGATTTGGTTCAGCTTCTTATAGCGGTCGAAGTCGAAGCTCTTCAAGTTTCCGCAGCCGCCGAAGGCATAGGCCGAGATACGGCGGACACCCGAGGCGAGGTTGATAGTCGAGAGCTTGTCGCAGTTCTGGAGCACGTATTCCGGCACATAGATGATGGTCTCCGGGAACGTGAAGGTCGAGAGCGAGTCGCAGTCGCGGAAAACGTAATTGCCCAAGGACTCCAGCGCATCGGGCAGCGTGACCTCTTCCAGGCGGAAGCACTTGTCGAAGGCTTGGTTGCCTATGGTCTTCAGGCTCTGAGGCAGGTGCACGACTTTCAGGTTCGAGCAGTTGTAGAAGGCGGAATTCCCGATGGTCTCCAGTCCTTCGCTGAACGTGACATTATCCAGTGAAGTGCAACTCTGGAAGGTAGAAGCGGGGATGGTCTTCAGGGCTGCTGGCAGCGTGATGGGTCCACGTAGCGAAGAGTTGTAGAAGGCATCCTGCTCAATAGTTTCCAGCGTCGATGGGAAGTTGATGTTCTGCACACTGGATGAAGAGAAGGCGTACCTGCTGATTTTCTTCAAGCCCTCGTTGAGTGTCACGTTGCGGACGCCGCAGTTGTAGAAGACGTATTCATCGATGGTCTCCACGTCGTCAGGAATCTCGATGCTCTGCAGTGACCTGTTATAATAGAATGCATACTGGCCGAGGGTCTTCAGCTGTGCGGGCATGTGCAGCTCTGCCAAGTGGGGATATTTGCTGCTGTCAAAGGAATAGCTGAAAGCATAGCTGCCGATGGAGGTCACGCCGTCGGGGATGGTCAGCTGCGTCAAGCGGCCGCAGTCGGAAAAGGCGTAGCTGCCGATGGAGGTGACGTCAGCGGGCAGCACGAGCGTGCGCAGTCCCGTCAGGTTGGCAAACATATATGGTCCCACGGCGTTCTCCGAGGTATTATAGGTGTAGCTCTGATACTGCGTGGATGTGTTGCCGCTGTGCTTCCAGCGGTGGTAGCTGTCGCCGCCGTTGACGATGGCTGCATCTTCCAGATCCAGCACTTCGATATTGGTGAGGTAGCGGTGGATGTAGTCGATGTCTGTGCCGTTGATGGGTCCCGTGATCTTCAGTTCCAGGACATCTTCTGCCTTCTTGCCATCCGTCTCAATCATCTCTTGCAGCTGTCCGCCCTCGGTGGTGGTGACGGCGAAGTCCGAATCAGTCCCAAGGGCCATGAAGCGGAAGCGGGTGTAGGTGGAATTGCTGCGGTAGGTCTCCAAGAGGTCTGCGGGCACATAGATCAGCAGACCGTCGGGCAGACCGTTGGTGCCGCTGGACGTGAAGGGGTTGGCGGCGCAGGGCAGCGTGAGGTAGCGCAGACTGGATGGTCCATAGCTGCTGGTGTAGTTACTCTGATAGTCGAAGGTGGTCAGTGCCGTGCCGAAGGTCAGCTCCGTGAGTTTCGAGCAGTAGTACAGGGCAAAGGTTCCGATCGTCTTCACGGCCTCCAAGCCTGTCAGCGTCTCCAAGGCGTAGCAATTATAGAAGGCGCAGTTGCCGATGGTCTCCAGCGTGTTGTGGCCGTCGAAGTCCTGTAGCTTATAGCATTTCTGGAACGCATAGCTGCCAAGGGACTTCAAGGCCTCGCCGCCAGTGACGGTTGTCAACTGCTGGCAATTCTCGAAAGCATAGTTGCCGATGGTCCGCACACCCGAGCCGAGCTCCACGCTCTGCAGCTTGTCACAGTTCTGGAAAGCAGACGAGTTCAGGGTCACAACACTGTTCGGCAGGGTCACGCTGACCAGACTGTCGCAGTTATAGAAAGCCTCGTTGCCGATGGTCTCCACGTTGTTCTTGATGGTCAGCTCCTTGATGCCCCAGTAGGAGAACATAGAGTTGGGGATGGACGTGAATGTGCCATTGACGACCAGCCGTTCCACGTTGATGGCGGTCGAGCTATACTGCTTGAAGATATCATAGGAGAGGCTTTGCACATTCGGGCCGAATTCAACGACCTTCAGCGGCGTGTTGCGGAACGCACCGGAGCCGATGGTCTGCACGGCGTCGGGCAGGAAGGCTTCCGTGATGGCTGTGCTCTGGAAAGCATAGTCGCCAATCCTGGTCACAGAGGCACCGCCTGTCACCTGAGACAGGCTATAGCAGTACCGGAAGGCGTAGTCGCCAATCGTCGTCACCTTGGAACCGATATTCACCGAGAGTATCGCCGTCTGGTTGTTGAAGGCATAGGAAGCAATGGCGGTGACGTCATGTGTCACCTCATCCGCGTCGGTGATGATGGCTGGAATGATGATGTGGCCTGCCAGGTCAGCGTCCTCGCTGACCGAGACCAGGCTGCTCACAGAGGCCGTACCGGTGCTGCTGTAGGAGTAGCGCAGCACATTGCCGTTTGCATCGGCGACATCGATGTTGTCGGCCACAGCCCAGAGGGGCAGGACAAGCAACGTCGGGAGCAAGCACCAATGGCAGAGGCTATGTGCAAGTGAAAAATGATCTTTGAACGTTTTCATTATTTCCTGTCATTTGTTAAATTACTATTAGGAGTTTTCCTGCCCCCGGTCTATTCCCAGAGGTTGTCCCACTCGCCGGTAACTTCCTTAACGTCCATTGCCGGATTGTCATCTTCACTGGCATTTTGTGCATGTTGGACGGAGAATGTGTCCAACAGACCGTCAGCACCCAGGAGGGCATAGACTGTTGCATCAGGTCGTAGATACTGTTTCTTTCTCATTATGGTTAAGTGTTTTAGGAACGCAGAATGCGTCGCAGTAATAAGATCCTATTTGAATAAATATGTGAATATATACCTTTCACGCTGCAAAAGTACATAAAAAGTAGATATATTCTTTTATTTTTTTTCCATTATTTTTTAAAAAGTTTTATGATTATTCGCAATCGTAGCACCAACGCCCGGAAAGAGCTATAGACTATAAGAAAACGACCCCGAAGAGACGGCTGTGCTGATTATTCGTTCATGATAGAATAATCATTCGTTCATGATGGAATAATCATTCGTTCATGATGGAATAATCAACACACGTGGGTGAGTATGCCAGAGGAATCGGGCCTTCAAGCAAAAGGGAGCGGATTCTGGGCGCGTCTTTGCTGAAATAAGATTGCTAACCGTCTGGAGGGTACTGTGGGAATATTTGACTCTTTACTGTGGGAATATTTCTCTTTTTCTTTCATAAAATTTGGTCATGTCAGGAGAAAGCACTACCTTTGCCGCCGATTTCAAACAGAAGTGACATAATGTCCTTCGCGGGGTGTAGCGCAGTTGGTAGCGCTCCTGGTTTGGGACCAGGCGGTCGCCCGTTCGAGTCGGGTCGCCCCGACAGGAGTCAGACACACACATCAAGTCGCTGACAACCAATGTTGAGTTGGATTGCCAGCGACCTTTTTTAGTGCCATCAAGTTGACGAGATGCGGTTGCAGACCGTTGCTGGAACATACATTTCCTGCCTTTCCTGGAGATTTGTTTCAGTTTTTTTGCCAAGAATCGCTGATAATCTCCGAAATTATATCTAAATTTGCGGCCAGATTTCAGATGTCACTGCAATCATCAACAAAGAGAATGGTATAAAATGGACAAAGGTATTGACCTGTGGAACAAGATTCTGGCAAAGGCCATGCAAACGCCCGGCGTGAAGGTGAACCGCAATGAGTTCTTGCGCAAATCCTTCAAGAGCCATTACACCGAAGAGCAGATTTCACAGTTCTTGGAGCAGGGAACGGTTGGCAATGTTCCCATTAACATCTTGGATGAGTTGGCTGGTGACTGCATCGCGCACCACACCAGGATTTCCACGGCAACCAGCTTCGTATGCGGCATTCCTGGTGGCTTTGCCATGCTCGGTACCATCCCCAGCGACTTAATACAATATTACTTCCACGTCTTTGTCTTGTCCCAGAAACTGGCCTATCTCTATGGCTACCCCAACCTGTGTGACGAGGATGGCAATTTTGTGGAGGGTGCTACGGATATCCTTACTGTCTTCGTGGGCCTGATGGGCGGTGTCACGGCGGCGAATATCGTGGTGCAGGAGATTGCCGAACAGGTGCAGAAGACGTTGTTGAAGAGGATGCCGCGCTATGCCTTGACGCGGACATTCCTGTACCCTCTTGTCAAACAGGTGGCCAAATGGATTGGCATCAACCTGACAAAACAGAGCTTTGCCAGAGGCGTGAGCAAAGTGGTACCGCTCATCGGCGGACTGGTGTCTGCCATCCTGACCTACATCACCTTCAGGCCACAGGCTCGGAAGATGAAGCAACAGCTCCGCGACCAGATGTTAAATGCCTATAAAAACAGAGATGCTGACACAAAAACACATTAACACGTTAACACATTAACACGTTAACACATTAACACGTTAACACGTTAACACATTAACACATTAACAGGTTAACACATTGACACGTTAACAAATAAGCAGATTCGGTTGGGTGTAGCGCATATTTGCGCGTCCCCTCCTCTCACCCCTCAACTCTCACCCTCACCCCTCAACTTTAAACTTCCCCATGGCAGATGTCACTCCGATGATGAAACAGTTCTTCGACCTGAAGGCCAAGCACCCCGATGCGGTGCTGCTCTTCCGGTGCGGAGATTTCTATGAAACCTATGCCGACGATGCCGTGGTGGCGGCAGATATTCTGGGCATCACCCTCACCAAGCGCAACAACGGCGGCAACACTGCCGAACCCATAGCGATGGCGGGGTTCCCCTATCACGCCCTGGACACCTACCTGCCCAAGCTGGTGCGTGCCGGGAAACGTGTGGCCATCTGTGACCAACTGGAAGACCCCAAGCTGGCAAAGAAGCTGGTGAAGCGCGGCATCACGGAGCTGGTGACGCCCGGCGTGGCCTTGACAGACACCGTGCTCAACTACCGCGAGAACAATTTCCTGGCGGCTGTGCACTTCATGAAGGAAGACCTCGTGGGTGTGAGTTTCCTCGACATCAGCACGGGTGAGTGGCTTCTGGCCGAGGGACCGGCGGAATATGTGGATAAGCTCATGGGCAGTTTTACACCCAAGGAGGTGCTCTATGAGCGCGGGCGAAAAGGGATGTTTGAGGGATGCTTCGGCACCAAGTTTGTCACCTTTGAGCTGGACGACTGGGTGTTTACCGCACAGACGGCCACCGACAAACTGACCCGACACTTCGAGGTGAAGAACCTCAAAGGCTTCGGCATCGACGGCCTGCGTGCCGGCATCATTGCCGCCGGAGCGATTCTGCAATATCTGGAACTGACGCAGCACACCCAACTCCACCACATCACCACCATCAGCCGCATCGAGGAGGAACGCTACGTGCGTCTCGACAAGTTCACCATCCGCAATCTGGAGCTGCTGCAGCCCATGAATGACGGCGGGCGCTCGTTGCTCGATGTCATTGACCACACCACCACCCCCATGGGTGCACGCCTGCTGCATCGCTGGCTGCTGTTCCCGTTGCGCGACGTCACACAGATCACCCACCGCCTGGACATCGTGGAACACTACTTCCGCCATCCCGAGTTCCGGGAATTGATGATGGAGCAGTTGCACCTCATCGGAGACTTGGAACGCATCACGTCCAAGGTGGCCGTGGGGCGTGTCTCGCCCCGCGACATCGTGCAACTGCGTGTGGCCTTACAAGCCATCGAACCCATCAAGGCGGCGTGTCTCGCCGCCGAGGAACCGTCGCTGCAGCGCATCGGCGAGCAGCTGAACCTCTGTGCCTCCATCCGAGACCGCATCGCCCGCGAGGTGCAACCCGACCCGCCGCTCATGGTGCAGAAGGGAGGTGTGATAGCCAACGGTGTATCAAAGGAACTGGACGAGCTGCGCCAGATAGCTTACAATGGCAAGGACTATCTGCTGAAGATACAGCAGCGCGAGGCGGAACGCACAGGCATCCAGAGCCTCAAGGTGAGTTACAATAATGTCTTTGGTTATTACCTCGAAGTGCGCAACACCTATAAACGCCTTGTGCCTTCCACTTGGATCCGCAAACAGACGCTGGTCAGTGCCGAGCGATACATCACGCAGGAACTGAAAAAATATGAGGAGAAGATCCTCGGTGCCGAGGAGAAGATTCTGGCTTTGGAGGCACAACTCTTCGCGCAGTTGGTGGCCACGGTGGGAGAATATACAGCTGCCATCCAGCAGAACGCCACACTCATAGCACAGCTGGATTGTCTGCTGTCCTTTGCCCTGGCCGCTGCCGAGCACAATTACATCCGTCCCGTGGTGGATGACAGCGAGGACATCGACATCCGTCAGGGCCGCCACCCCGTCATCGAGTGTCAGTTGCCGGTGGGTGAGCGCTATGTGGCCAACGATGTCCGCTTGGACACCGCCCAGCAGCAGATCCTCATCATCACTGGTCCCAACATGGCCGGTAAGAGTGCCCTGCTCCGCCAGACAGCCCTCATCACCCTCATGGCGCAGTGCGGCAGCTTTGTGCCCGCCGAGAGTGCCCGCATCGGGTGGACGGACAAGATCTTCACGCGCGTGGGCGCCAGCGATAATATATCGGTGGGCGAGAGCACCTTCATGGTGGAGATGAGCGAGGCCGCCAACATCCTCAATAGCATCAGCCAGCGCTCGCTCATCCTCTTCGACGAGCTGGGCCGCGGCACCTCGACCTACGACGGGATCTCCATCGCCTGGGCCATCGTGGAGTTCATCCATGAGAACCAGCGCGGCCACGCCCGCACGCTCTTTGCCACGCACTACCATGAGCTGAACGAGATGGAGAAGCACTTCGCGCGCATCAAGAACTTCAATGTCAGCGTGCGCGAGGTACGCGGCAAGGTTATCTTCGTGCGTAAACTGGAAGCCGGTGGCTCAGAACACAGTTTCGGCATCCACGTGGCTCGTCTGGCTGGAATGCCCAAGGACATCGTCCGTCGCGCCGAAACCATCCTCAAACAATTGGAATCCAGTGCCGACCGCGAGGGGCTGGGTGGCGGAGCCAAGATCGGCAGCCTGCCTTCCGGCGACCAGCTGCAACTCTCCTTCTTCCAACTCGACGACCCCGTTCTCTGCCAGATCCGGGACGAGATTCTGGGGCTCGACATCAACAGCCTCACTCCCATTCAGGCACTGAACAAGCTGGACAGCATCAAACGCATCATTGGCGGGAAGTGAAATAACGTCAAAAGCGGGTTAACGTACCACCATGAACGGCTCGTTGAACGTGAAAGACTTCTCGTAACCCGCGGTCTTCACTGTATAAGTGCCCCCCAGCTTGAAGGCAGGGCTGCTGACAAGGCTCGCGCTGCGACGCAGTGCAAAGGGCACAGTGATGGTTCCGATGAGCGCGCCGTCACCGTCCAGGAGCTGGACCGGCGCGTCCTTCATGATATGGAGGCCAATGAGCAGTGCCGTGGGTTGTCTGGCCGTTTCGTTGGTGGGCACAGACGGCATTTCACCCATGCCGCCGCCTACGGAGAAAATGGTGCCGCCCTCGATGGCGAGCGGCGCAAAGTCGCTGTCCAGTCCCTCCTCGGGCGGCCCCACCTGACTCCAGGCATAGACGGTGCCGCCGCGGATGATGATAGCGGGTTCTATGTTCTGGGCATTGTCATTGCCAAAGGGCATGAAGAAGCCACCTTGAGGATTGGCATCCACGGCATCGTTGCCCGTACTGCGGGCCGTGACGTGTGCTCCGTTGAACTCGATGACAGCGTTGGCATTGATGGCATCGTCGGGAGACAGCACATCGATGGTCCCGCCATTGAAGACGATGCCCTCCTTGCCCTCGATGCCCTCGGCACCGGCTGTGGAGGTGCGCACGGTCACCGCGCCGCTGTTGATGGTGATTTTGCCTTTCGAGGCAATGCCCTTGGTGGCCGCGACATACTTGTGCTTGCCGCCAAATCCGCCCATACCCATGCCTGTGCTGTCGCCTCCTTCTGGACGCATATTGAAATTCTTGCGCATTTCTTCGAACTGCTTTTTCACCTCTTCAGGAATATCGTCGAAACTGAATGAAGGCATCCCGCCGCGCTGTGTGCTGTCGTTGCCGAAAGCTGGGAAACCGCCAGGGAAAGCCGGGAAGCCGCCGCGCCGTGTGCTGTCGTTACCGAAAGCTGGGAAACCGCCGGGGAAAGCCGGGAAGCCACCGCGCCGTGTGCTGTCATTGCCGAAGTTCGGGAAGCCGCCCTCCGGCATTCCAGGAAATCCGAATGGCTTTTCACCAAGGTTGTTGCCCGTGGTTGTTACATGGAGTGTCAATTCCTCGATGGTGATGTCCTTCTTGCTCTTGATGCCCCGGCAGCCGTCGCCAGTAGCCACGATGTCAAGTGTTCCCTTGCCCGAGAGTCGCAACTTATCCTTCGCCCAGACGGCGGAAGCCTTGTGGCTCACTGTGTCGATGCAGGCAGCAATGGTGAGGCTGTTCGTCGTGCCCTTGGCGGCCGTGACCTCCACCTTTTTCTTGTTCTTCAGATGGAGCGGTGCACCTTCCTGACTCGTCAGCGTCAGGCCGTCCAACTTCACCTTCGCCTTGCCGGCAGTCTTCAGGACGAGCTGGCCGTCATCACTTTTCCCCCGCAGTCGCAGGGTGAGTTTGTGGTCTTTATACAGGCTTGTGATATTCACATGGGCACCCTCAACGGTCACCGTCACGCTGTCCTTCACCATCTGTTCCACCTTTGCCTTCATGCCTTTGTAGTGGATGGTGATGTCCTCTGCATGGCACACACTGCCCATCACGATGAGCAGTACCCATAATAGTATCTTTTTCATATTGTTATTGATGTACTTTGGGAACATAAACGCGCCTTATATCGCTCCTTCTTGACTGATTTGTGCACAAAATTATATATTATTCTTTATAGGTGGATGCGTGAACACGAAAAAAAAGAAAAAATAATCTCTATAGCCAGTTTCGTTGAATGAATCGGCGGTTTCGCTGAATAGATTTGGTGGCTTGGAGGCGAATGTCGTATCTTTGCGGCAAATCAATCAACAATTACCCTTTAAAGAGACGCTTATGAAACAGATCGCATTTTTACTGATGGCTCTGGTCGGCACGCTGACAGCTATGGCCGACAGCTATCCCTACCTCACTTTTCAGACTACAGACGGCTCCACAGGCACATTGGCAGTGGAGGACTTGAAACTGACGATTTCCGATGGCACGCTGACGGCCACAAATGCCGTGACGGGCCAGACCTTCGCGCTGAGCGACCTGAGCAAGATGTTCTTTGCCAACCGTCAGAGTGTGACGATTCCCAGCAACGGCTGGGCATCGTTCTACAGCGACTGCACCTTTGACCTGAGTTCACTGTCCAGCGAACTGACAGCCTACACAGCCACGTTCAGCGGCGAGACCGCCACACTGACGACCGTCAGCCAGGTGCCGGCGCTGACAGGGTTCATCCTAGAGGGCACTGCCGGCACCTATGAGCTGCCCGTGTCTGCTGCTGTGGTCGATGCCGTGACAGGCAACGAGTTGAGCGGCACGCTCACAGACATGACCGTGGATGCCGGCGGCTATTATGCGCTGAAGCAGCTCTCGGACACTTCTGTGGGGTTCGCGGCCGTCACCTCCGGTGTCACGATTCCTGCGGGGAAGGCTTACTATGTGAACAGCGATGCAGCGGTGTCGGCGTTCTACATCCAAACCGATGAGACAGGCATCGAAGTTATCGGCGACTCACCTGCCAGCCAGTCCCTGTCAGATACTCTCTATGACCTGCAGGGGAGACAGTTCCAGCCGTCGGCTGCCAGCCGTCTGCCCAAGGGCGTGTATATTCGCGGCGGCAAGAAATACATTTTTAAATAGCCCAACAGCATAGATCCATGAAGTCGTTATATTGTCAACCCGCCATGTCCCTGCTCTGTATGCAGACAGAGACACTGCTCGTGGCCTCCTTTGATGCCCGCGTGCACAGCGACGACTCACCGATTACTGACGGTGATGAGATCCTGGTGAAAGAGATCTTCCAGGCAGATGGATTCGAATGGTAAAAATATATAATATATATAAGGTATAATCATGAAAAAGATATTATTTGCAATAGCATGGGCACTTGTCACCGTGATGGCCGGTGCACAGACACTGAATGTTCAGGTGGGCAGTGTGACCTATCAGTTCCCTGCTGCCCAGACGGGCGAGATGACCTACACCGACGGCACTGCCCTCACCATCATGGGCAAGACGTTCACACTCAGCGAGGTGGATGCCATGAATGTAGATGACACCGAGGTGACAGACAATCTGGTGAGCATCGCCTACAGCGGCACGTCAGCCACGGTCACGGTGGCCGGCAACGTGGCGCAGTATGTCACGCCCACCGTCAGCGGTGCACATGTGACCATCGCGCAGTCGAACACCGCCGCGGTCGATGACGACGAGATCACCTATCAGCTGAGCGGCACGACCACCGACGGGTCGCTGACACTCTCCGGCTCCTACAAATGCACTGTGTCGCTGGCGGGCGTGACCCTGACCAACCCCAGCGGAGCGGCCATCAGCATCACCAACTCCAAACGCATCCAGCTCAGTGCCAAGAAAGACACGCAGAACACGCTGACCGACGGCAGCAGCGGTTCGCAGAAAGCCTGCATCTATTCCAAAGGTCAGTTGCAGCTGCAAGGCAACGGCACCCTGAATGTGGTCGCCAAGACCAAGCACGGCATCAAGAGTGCCTCCTACATCACCATCAAAAACCTGACACTGAACATCACGTCGGCTGTCAGCGACGGCATCAACTGCGAGGAATATCTCCAGATGAAGAGCGGCGCGGTGACCATCAGCGGAGTGGGCGACGACGGCATCCAGTGTGACCTCGGCGGCGACACCAGCACGGGCGAGACCGATGACCACGAGGACGAGGACAGCGGCAATATCTACATCGAGGGCGGCACACTCTCTGTGACCACCACGGCTGCCGCCTCGAAGGGTGTGAAGGCTGCCGGAGACATGCTCATCAGCGATGGCACGCTGACCGTCACCACCACCGGCACAGGGGCTTACGACAGCGATGAGAAGGATGCCAAGGGTTGTGGCGGCCTGAAGACCGACGGCAACATGACCATCAGCGGCGGCACACTGACGCTGAAATCCACAGGCTCCGGCGGCAAGTGCATCAAGACCGACGGCACACTCACCATCACGGGCGGAACCATAGAGGCCACCACCACGGGCGGCACCTACTCCTACAGTAGCAGTAAGGCACAGCCCAAGGCCATCAAGGCCGACGGCAACATGACCGTCACGGGCGGCTCTGTCTCTGCCACCTCCAGCAGCCACGAGGCCATCGAAACAAAGGGCACACTGACCATCACGGACGGCACCGTCTATGCCTTCAGCTCATCGGACGATGCCATCAACTCGGCCAGCCACATGTATCTCAAGGGCGGCAACGTGACGGGTGTCAGCAATGGCAACGACGGCATAGACAGCAACGGCAATATGTATATTTCCGGCGGCACGGTCATTGCCTGTGGCTCCGGCGAACCCGAATGCGGTCTGGATGCTGCCGAGCGCTATTACCTCTACATCACCGGCGGCACGGTGCTTGGCATCGGCGGCGGCAACAACACCGTCACCTCCACCACGGGCTCACAGTGTGTGCTCAGCACCACCGGCACAACCACGGCCGGCACAGCCGTCAGCGTGAAGAGCGGAAACACTACACTGGCCTCGTTCACCATTCCCACCGGCTATTCGCCCACGACTGGCGGCGGTGGCGGCTTCCGTGCACCCGGTGGCGGCGGTGGCCCCGGCGGTGGCGGCGGTGGTGGCGGCAGCAGTTCCAGCTTCAGCTACCTGCTCAGCTGCTCTGGCCTCACATCTGGCACCAGCTATACCGTAACCATCGGCTCCTCCTCCACCTCGTGCAAGGCAGCCACCAGCTATTCTGGGAAATAAAAACACACAACATGTCGGCACACAACATGAAAAAGATAATGTTCTATATGATGCTCGCGGCATCTATGGCAGCGATGACAGGCTGCACAGAGGACCCATTCGAGGAATACAGTAACGGCAACAGTAACGGCAACAGCGGCGGCAATAGTGGCGGCAACTCGTCTGGAGGCGGCAGCTCGGCCACCACGGGCACACTGGCAACCTTCGACATCACCATCGACCAGACAACGGCAGAGCCGGCGGCGGTGGCAGACGCCTATTACCCCGACGACGAGGACGCGCTGGAGAACAATGAGTTCACGACGGAAGTCAGCATCGACCTGTCCAACCCCGAGGCCAAGACCGAGAACGGCGTGGAAGTGACGTTCAACGGCGGCCACGTGACGGCCAACCACGGCGAGACAAAGAAGGTGTGCTACGTGGTGAGCGGCACCACAGCGAACGGCTCGTTCACCGTCATCGGCGAGAAGAAGTACGCCGTGAAGCTTGCCGGTGTCAGCATCACCAACCCCGATTCGGCAGCGTTGAACCTGCTCTCGGGCAAGCGCGCCTTCATCCTCCTGGCCGACGGCACCACCAACACACTGGCCGACGGCACCGGCGGCAGCCACAAAGGTGCACTCTACTGCAAGGGCAAGCTGCTCTTCAACGGCAGCGGCTCCCTCAGCGTCACAGGCAACACAAACAACGCAATACATTCGGCCGACTATATCGTGTTCGGCCAGGGAAACAACATCTATGTGAAATCGACCGCCAACCACGGCATCAAGGCCAACGACGGCGTGTTCATCAACGGCGGCATTCTCAATGTGGAGGTATCTACGGCCGCGGCCAAGGGCATCAACTGCGAGAGCAACATCATCGTCAATGGCGGGCGCACCACCGTGCTGACCACCGGCGGCGGCACCTATGACAGCGACGACCGCGAGGCCAAGGGCGCTGCCGGCATCAAGACCGACTCCACACTGACCGTGAACGGCGGAGAGCTGTGGCTGAAGAGCACCGGTGCGGGCGGCAAGGGTGTCAATGCCGACGGCGAGGTCATCGTGGGCGGCGGCAGCATCTATGTGGTCACCACGGGTAGTCAGTACAAGTCAAACAACGACACCTCGTCGCCCAAGGGCATCAAGGCCGACGGCAGCATCACCATCGGCGGCGGCCGCATCTGGGTGCGCACCAGCGGCACAGGCGGTGAAGGCATCGAGACCAAGAGCACGATGACCATCACGGGTGGTGAAACGGCTTCCTACGCCTACGACGATGCCATCAACTCCAAGAGCACCATGACCATCAGCGGCGGCTATGTCTATGCCCATGGCCGGAACAACGACGGTCTGGATGCCAACGGTAACTGCTACATCCAGGGCGGCACCGTCTATGCCATCTGCTCGGGCTCGCCCGAGGTGGCCATCGATGCCAACACCGAAGACGGCTACAAGCTCTATGTGCAGGGCGGCACCATCGTCGCCGTGGGCGGACTGGAGAGCGGCAGCAGCCTCTCTCAGTCGTGCTACCAGTGTTCGTGGTCATCCGGCACATGGTATGCGATGACCGTCGGCAGCAGCACCTTCTCCTTCCAGACACCCTCCAGCGGTGGCTCGGGGCTCGTCGTGTCGGCAGCCTCGCAGCCCACCCTCGTGTCGGGTGCCGGCATCAGCGGCGGCACCAGCTATTTCGGTGGCTTGGCTGTCGCAGACGGTACCGTCAGCGGTGGCTCCAGCGTCACCCTCTCCAGCTACAGCGGCGGCAGCGGCTTCGGTGGCAATCCGGGCGGCGGTGGCCCCGGTGGCCGGTGGTGATACAATAAATGTCTCCTTTTGGCGTTATTGTATATGAAAAGAAACCACTGGATGAAGCAGTCACGTCAGGAAAACCTGATATACTTGGCAGTGTGGGGCTTGCTCTTTGCAGCCCCGCTGCTGAGTTTGTATGTGCGGACGGTCAGCGACACCGACGTGCATTTCAGCTGGTCGGAGGTGTTCATCGTGTGGCGGCACTTCGCTGTCTATCTGCTGTTGTTCCTCGTCCACAACTTCCTGTTGGCACCGCTGTTGGTGCACGGGCACAAACGCATCGTCTATTTCTCCATCGTGGCCGCATTATTGGCGGCATTCACTGTCTATCAATGCAGCAGCAGACCTAATATGGAAGGTCACAAACCGCCCATGGAGCGAGCAAAGCATCATCTGCAGAAGGATGAGCCGCCGATGCATGAACCGCCGATGGATGAGCCACCGTTTGATGACCCGCCTTTTGATGCTCCCCCGAAGCATGAACGCCCGACGGCTTTTGATGGTGAGAGGCCGCCACGGCCGGAGCATGCACCGCCGTTGCCCGACAAACGCCCGCCCCATGACATTCACAAGACTGCCACGCCGCCCCCCATTATCGGCGAACGTGATATCCTGGCCGTCGTGGTGCTCATCCTCATGTTCGGTGCCAATCTTGGTATCAAGGGATACTTCCGCAGTCTCGAAGACCGCAAGCGGCTGGCACAGCTGAAGCGCGAGAATCTGGAGCAGCAGCTGGAATATCTGCGCTATCAGATCAATCCCCACTTCTTCATGAACACGCTGAATAATATCCATGCGCTCGTCGATATCGACCCGGAGAAGGCAAAGGACACCATCTTGGAACTCTCGAAGATGATGCGCTATGTCCTTTACGAGGGCAACAAGCAGGGGGTGTCGCTCGCGCGTGAGTTCGACTTCATCCGCCACTATATTGCACTCATGCAGCTGCGCTACACGGACAGGGTGAAGATCACACTTGAGCTGCCGCAGGCGATTCCAGACTGCCAGATACCGCCGCTCGTGCTCATCACCTTCATCGAGAATGCCTTCAAGCACGGCATCAGCTATCAGCGTGAATCGTTCATCCACATCCAGGCTGCCACCGACGACCGCCAGCTCCTGTTCACCTGCCGCAACTCCAAGGCGGGGACGCCCAACCCGGAGAAAGGCGGCGTGGGATTGCAGAACGTGAGGCAGCGTCTCAACCTGCTGTATGACAACAACTATACGCTCACGATCCAGGACGACGCAGACGTCTATTCAGTTCGGCTCACTATCCCCATATAATCAACACGTCAACACGATAACAGCCTCTCAGCTTTCAACTTTCAACTTTCACCTTTCACCTCTCACCTTTCACCTTTCAACTCTCAACTTTCAACTTTCACCTCTCATGATTCGTTGCATGGCCATTGATGATGAGCCTCTGGCACTCCAGCAGCTGGTGGCATACATCAATAAAATACCGTTCCTGGAAATGGCAGCCCAGTGCCAGAGCGCACTGGAAGCACGTGCATTTCTGGAGCATGACACCGTGGATGCCATCTTCTGCGACATCAATATGCCCGACCTCAATGGCATGGATTTCGTGAAGGGCCTGGTCGCGCCGCCCCTCATTGTCTTCACCACCGCCTACTCCGAATATGCCGTTGAGGGCTTCAAGGTGAATGCAGTAGATTACCTGCTGAAGCCCTTCGGTCTGCAGGAGTTCCGGCGCGCCGCCGACAGGGTGAGAGAGAGGTTGGCACAGGTCCCCCTTCCGCCCTCCGCGGGGGACACAGCACCCCGCAAGCCGAGGAATGAAACGGAATCGGGAGCAGTAGGGGAGGCTTCCGACGTACTCTTCCTCAAGTCTGACTCCCGCATCGTGAAAGTCAGCGTTCCCGACATCCGCTACATCGAAGCCATGAGCGAGTACATGAAGGTGTGGATAGACAGCCAGCCCAAGCCCGTCATCACCCTCCTGTCCATGAAAAAGATGGAGCAGAGGCTGCCCGGCTATTTCATGCGCATACACCGTTCCTATATTATCAACCTCACCAAGATTCATGAGGTCAACAAGAACCGTGTGTTCATGGACGAGCGCACAGCCCTTCCCATCGGTGACCTCTACAAGGAAACTTTTCTGGCTTACCTGGATACCAGATTCCTGGGCAAGTGATGGTCAACACGTCTTTCATTCAACTCTCGCATCCCCTCATGTGCTGCATACAAAAGATGTGGAGATAAAAGACGGATTGGTGTACCTTCCTTTATATATATGACACCACTGCTGGAAAAAGGACTCCACTATGATAGTCAAAGAAGAGATATTAGACAAACAGCAATAGTGAAAGCCCGTCATCACTGGACTTTGCGATGAGGTGGTCAAACTTACCGAGTAAACGTTTATTGTTTAATTGTTAAATGTTAAATCGAAGGTTATGACGCAGATGGAAATCTGGCAACGGAAATATGACGAGGTGATTGCGTTTATTGAGAAGAATAAGCGTAATCCCTCGAAGTATGATCCAGAGGAGAGGGGCTTGTATCTGAATTGGCTTCGCCATAACCGGAAGCTCTACAACTCCGGGGAACTGAAGTCAGAGCGAGTGGAATCGTTCGAGCAGCTGCTTGAGTTGACGGGGCGGTATCGGAGGAAGAACCAGTACCAGTGAAGAGTGAAGGATTGTGGAAATAATCGAATGGCAGACTTCGACGATGAGCGTCTGGAGGGCTTCTTGCATTTTTGCGCTCGGTTTAAGTGCGCATTCTTTTCCAAATAAATATTCAACAGCGGCGAGTGAACGGCGCGTGAAACCCACACCAATGCGCAGAAATAACTTTTTCACCAATGCGCAGAAATATCTTTTTCACCAATGCGCAGAAATATCTTTTTCACCAATGCGCACAAATGATTCACAAATTTGCACAAATATTTCCACATGAATTCTTCACCAACTAAATTAGGTCAAAACAGACCGAAACAAACCTTAAATCAAATCGTGTAAAACACTGTCTTACAATTAACTCCGCTTAACAAACCTTATTCTTCGCCTATTGCGCGTTTCCCCCTTTTAGAGTAATTTTGTACCGCCATTGTACCTCGGGTGGATGAGTAGAGGGTTCGTAGGGTGTTCCCTTAAATCACCTTATTTCCCCTTAAATCCGCTTAATTGGTTTCCGTCAGGGGCCATCCCCCGAAGAACGGCAGAATTTGACAAAATTACTCGATATGGGCAAGAATCAAACTTCACAAATTCCCAACATCCTTCTGTCCGTGAATGATGCCTCCGTCGCCATCTCTGTCAGTTCA
>JAFSZU010000129.1 GCA_017455585.1 Bacteroidaceae bacterium
CAGCGCAGGCGGCAGCGCCAAGCAGGGCCGCAACCGCCACTTCCAGGCCATCCTGCCCATCCGCGGTAAGATATTCAATGTGGAGCGTGTGATGTGGCACAAGGCTTTCGAGCACGAGGAGGTCAACAATATCATCCAGGCCCTGGGCGTGCGCTACGGCCTCGGCGAGGACAGCAAGGAAGCCAACTATGACAAGCTGCGCTATCACAAAGTCATCATCATGACCGATGCCGATGTCGATGGCTACCACATCGACACCCTCCTGATGACGCTCTTCTACCGCTACATGCCCGAACTCATCCAGAACGGACACCTCTACATCGCCACGCCGCCCCTGTACCGCTGCAAGAAAGGCAAGATCGAGGAATATTGCTACAACGACCAGCAGCGGATGCAGTTCCTCCTGAAGTACAATGAAGGCCAGGAGCAGGGTGTCTATACCCAGCGCTACAAAGGTCTGGGCGAGATGAACCCCGAGCAGTTGTGGGAGACCACCATGAATCCCGACACGCGCCTCCTCAAGCAAGTGTCTATCGAGGATGCCGCCGGTGCCGACTATGTCTTCTCCATGCTCATGGGCGAGGACGTGGCGCCGCGCCGCGAGTTCATCGAGAAGAACGCCAACTACGCCAACATCGACGCTTGACACCCCTCATACAATAGCTGAAACACAACACGCCGTGCGACATTGTCGCACGGCGTGTTGTGTTAAAGTAAATTACGTGCGGACGTGTTGCCCTTTACGTGCGGACGTGTTGCCCTTCACGTGTGGATGTGTTGCCCTTTACGTGCGGACGTGTTGCCCTTTACGTGCGGATGTGTTGCCCTTTACGTGCGGACGTGTTGAGTTGGGTGTCAGGCCATGATGGCTGCGGCGAGTGCCCGCAGGTTCGCGAGGTCGGCTTCTTTCATGCGCCCGCGCAGGGTAACCACGGGTTCCACAATCTCCACTTGTTTCATGCCTTCGAGCATCGGGCGCATGGTCTTGGCGGCACTGGGTGCCCACGAGCCGTTCTCGACCAACCCTACGCGACGGCGCTGGTAGGCCTTGATTTCCAGATGATGCAGGAAATCATACATGGGCGGGAAGACGCCGGCATCATAGCTGCTGGCCATGCACACCATGCGTCCATAGCGGAAGGCATCCTCGATGGCCTCGCCAAGGTCGTCGCGGCAGAGGTCGCTGACAGCCACCTTGGGGCAGCCCTGTTCCCGCAGGATCTCTGCCAGTTGCCCGGCTGCCGCGGCGGTGTTGCCATGGATGCTGGCGTGGGCGATGAAGACGCCTTCGGTCTCCACGTCGTAGGCACTCCAGATGGTGTAGAGGCGCACCGCCTCGGCCAGCTTCTCGCCAGCCAGCACGGGGCCGTGCAGGGGGCAGACGGTCTGGATGTCCAGGGCGGCAGCCTTCTTGAGCAGGGTGGAGACGGGCTGGCCATACTTGCCGCAGATGTTGAAGTAGTAGCGTCGTGCCTCACAGGCCCAGTCGTCGGCATCGGCCGCATAGACGCCGAACTTGCCGAAACCGTCGGCCGAGAAGAGCACGCGGTCTGCCTCGTCGTAGGTCACCATCACCTCGGGCCAGTGCACCATGGGAGCCATGATGAAGCGGAGGGTGTGACGGCCCAGAGAGAGCGTGTCGCCCTCCTTGACGGTGAGGATGCGGGTGTCCTCGGGAGAACCCTTGAGAGAACTCTCGGAAGAACCCTCGGGAACGGTGAAGGTGCTGTCCTCGAAATACTGCGGCATCATCTGCTTGGCCTTGGCCGAGCAGACGATTTTCATCTGAGGATAGAGGGCGGCCACCTCGGCGATGCCGCTGGCGTGGTCGGGTTCCAGGTGGTGCACAATGAGATAGTCGGGCTGGCGACCGGCCAGTGCCTGGCTCAGATTCTGCTTCCAGGCCTCCAGTGTGCGGCTGTCGCTGGTGTCCATGACGGCCACCTGCTCATCCAGGATGACGTATGAGTTATAGCACATGCCGTCCGGCGTGTGATACTGGCTCTCGAAGAGGTCTTGTTCTGGGTCATCGACACCGATGTAGCAGATGTCGCTGGTGATGTTCTTTTCCATCATGATGGGTTAAGGTGTTGAAATTTGCGGCTGCAAAGGTAAGCAATATTTGCCACTTACAGACTCATTTCGCATTCTTTTTATCTTATTGGTGATAAAAATGAGGCAAAAAAAGACATGTGGGGACAAGAAATACTGAATCCTGAACCATATAATCGTAAAATATCAGTAACTTTGCGCCGCAATATTCACACGTATTGTTTATGAAACAGGTAAAAAGATGGTTTTTCTCGGTGTGTATCCTATTGCCTCTGGCTGTGTTTGCCGGTGAGGTGAATGAGACCGATGCACGCAAACATGCCGTGTCTTTCCTGGCGACCCGTGGCAAGCAGTTGTCTGCGAAGTCGCCGCTGAAGCTGTCTGTCCGCGGACGGAGGCAGAGGGGAACGGCAGTCGGCCCTGCAGCCTACTATGTGTTTAATGTCCCCGGGGCCGATGGCTTTGTCATCGTGAGCGGCGACGACCGCACGGAAACGATTCTGGGTTATGCCGACGAAGGCTCCCTCACTGAGGACGGGATGCCCGACGGACTGCGGTATCTCTTAGATGGTTATGCCGAGCAGGTCGCGTGGTTGGACAGCCACCCGGAGGCGGTGTCTGCGACACCTTTAATGACTGCTGCAGTACGCACTCCCATAGCACCGCTGGTTCAGACCCACTGGAATCAGGGAACACCCTACAACAATAACTGTCCGGTAATCAGTGAAACCAGGACGGTGACGGGCTGTGTGGCAACGAGTATGGCGCAGTTGATGTACTATCATCAGTGGCCAACCGCCGCGACGACGGCCATCCCGGGCTACACCACCAAAACAAAGGATGCCAATAAAACAGATTATCAACTCACCGTGGACGGCCTCGATGCCACTACCTTCAGCTGGAATGCCATGAGCCTTGGCTACTCCAGCACCGACACCGGCACCGCCGCCGCTGCCGTGGCTGTGCTGATGCAGTACTGTGGCGCATCACTGCAAATGAAATACGGCCTGAGTGCCAATGGCGGCTCCTCGGCCTACAGCGAAGCCATCCCCGAAGCATTGAAGACCTACTTCGGTTATGACGGCGGCGTGCGCCACACCTATCGCAAGAACTACAGCTACGCCGAGTGGGTGGACCTCATCTACAGCGAGTTGGCCAGTCGGCGGCCTGTGGCCTTGGGCGGACAGTCAACTGGCGGCGGACACTCCTTTGTCTGCGACGGCTATGACACCAATGACTATTTCCATATCAACTGGGGATGGGGCGGCAGCAGCGACGGCTATTATCGTCTCTCGGCCCTCAACCCTAAGGAGCAGGGTTTAGGCGGCAGTTCGTCTCTTGATGGCTTCAGCTTCGGACAGGATGCCGTCATCGGCATACAACCACCTGTTGGCGGCAACGAGGACTATTGCCTATCGCTGGAGGGACTGCGCCTGGGGTCACCAGACGGCTCGCTGGCCAGCAAGACGTTCACCCGTGATGCCGAGACAGGCGCTTTCACAGGCATCAGCCTGTATTCCTTAGTGTATTGTTATCAATATGGCAGCCATGCCTTTGATTACGCGCTGCAAATGACAGACGGCAATGGGAACTTGGTTTCTACGTTATACTATTCCGAAAACCAGACCCTTGAATGGAACGACCACACAGGTGGCACACTCAGCGATGTCACCATCCCCTCTACCGTTGCTGACGGCATCTATTATATAAAGGTGATGAGCCGGCCATACGACTCAACGGGCAATACTCCTTGGCAGGAGTGTTTCGATGGCGACCGCTATCAGCTGACGGTCACCATCAGCGGTGACTATCTGACAATCAACGTGCCTCAACCCACCACTACCCTCCCCGCTTCTGCCGTGCTCACCATCAATGGAAACAAGGCCGTTGGCTATGAGCAGGAGGTTGTCGCCTCAGTTACCGGCGGAGTAGCAGATTATCATGGTGGCCTGTATCTTTGTATCAATGATTACGTCGTGATGGGTAAGACCGTAGAGATTCCAGCCGGACAAACCGTTGATGTTCGCTTTGCTTATACTCCTTCTGAGACGGGCGAGAACACCGTGGGACTCTATAGTTCATATAGTAGAGATAATGCAGGTAACTTGATATCCAGTGGCACGTCTTTAGGCTCTACCACCGTCACCATCGCTGCGAGCGATGCCAGTAACACGCAGACGTTGACAGTTGCATCGCCAAACATCACTAATCTGGCCAACGGCAAGCTCTATGGTAATGCCTTGCATGTCACAGTCAATGTGACCAATCCGTCATCAGATAACAGCTATGCCAGCAAGTTTAACTGCTCGCTGCGGGAATACAATAGTTCAACGGCGGATATCAATGACTTTGTGAGTACCGTTATTACCAAATCCATTACCATTGACAAGAGTAGCAGCACAGATGTCACCTATGAGTTTAATGGCTTAAAGTATGGAAAGTTCTACCGCTTACGCTTGAGCTATACACAGGGCTATGAGGAAGACGGTAAGCAAAAGACACGCACGGTGGCCTTTGAGCCAACTGAAGCATACGAGATGGGTGAGGGGTACGCCATCTACACGGCTGACGGTACGACCACGATTCATCCTTCGTCAACTCCTATTGATGGCGGTTCTGCCGCTTGCGTGGATCTGACGTCCATGAGCAGCTTCAGCGGCATCACGATTACCGCGAGCAACAACCCCAACTGCGTCTATCTGCTGGATAGCGATGCCGAAGTTCCCGATGCCCTCTCAGGAAAGAACGTGGTGAAGGGTAGCACTGCCGCAACCTTGACACTCACAGACGGCAACGACTTCTACACGCCCGTTGCTTTTACCGCCACAAGCGCCAGTTACACCCGCAACTTCACGCTCGCCGCCGCCGGCACCAGCGGATGGAACTCCATCATGCTGCCCTTCACGGTGAGCAGCGTCACGTGTGCGGGCATGGGCACGGTCGATTGGTTCCACTCCAGCAGCGACACCGGCAAGAACTTCTGGCTGAAGACGTTCACGGGCGATGCCGAGGGGCATGTCTATTTCGACTTCTCCGACGAGATGACGGCCAATACACCTTATATTATTGCGGTGCCTGGCGACACTTGGGGGGCAGCCTGGCAGATGACGCACAAAGATGTTACTTTCAGTGGCACAAATGTGACCATCCAGGCCACCGCCACAAGCAGCATCAGCGGTAACAACTACCGTTTCTGTGGCAACACAACTGGGCAGACATTATCAGAAGGCTATGCACTCAACGATGCAGGCAGCAGCTTCACGAGAATCACGGCATCTACGGGCATCCCTGCCTTCCGCGCATGGATTGAGGGTGTCAGTATCTCGTCACTCACTATGCCCGCTCTCTCCATCCTCAACGGTTCGCCCACTGATGGCATCCAGGAAGCAGAAATGGTAAATGGTAAATGGCTAAATGGTAAATGGCTTGACCTGAGCGGACGTCCCGTGCAGCGTCCCCAGAAGCCCGGTCTCTATATCGTAGGCGGTAAGAAATACATGGTAAAGTAATATGTGTAATCCGTGGTGAAAACGTACATCCTTTAGTTGAATAGATTATCATCATCAGTATGAAACGAATATATTTATCCCCAACTGTGTTCATTGTGCATGTGCAACCAACGCAGTGCATCGTTGAGAGTCCCATGTCCCAAGGCGGACCCTCAGCCGACTTCATGTCCAACCCCGACGTCTCTGGCGTGAAGAGTGCCGGTAACGGCAACTATTCTGTCTGGGACGACGCATGGAGCCAAGAACCCTAAACTTTCAACTTTCAACTCTCAACTCTCAACTTTCAACTCTCAACTTTCAACTCTCAACTTTCAACTTTCAACTTTCAACTCAATATATGGTAGATAGTTTAAACATTCAAGAGCTGGAGCAAGTGGTGGTCCGCTTCTCTGGCGACAGCGGCGACGGTATGCAGCTCGCCGGCAACATCTTCTCCACGGTGTCAGCCACCGTGGGCAACAGTATTTCGACCTTCCCCGACTACCCCGCAGACATCCGCGCCCCGCAGGGTTCGCTGACGGGCGTGAGCGGTTTCCAGGTGCACATCGGTGCCGGCAAGGTCTATACCCCCGGCGACCTCTGCGACGTGCTGGTGGCCATGAACGCAGCCGCGTTCAAGACGCAACTGCGCTATGCCAAGCCCAACGCCACCATCATCATCGACACCGATTCCTTCACCAAGAAGGACCTGGAGAAGGCTGAGTTCAAGACCGATGACTACATCGCCGAGATGGGCGTGGATCCCGACCGCGTCATCGCCTGTCCCTTGACGACGATGGTCAAGGACGCGCTGGCAGATACGGGAATGGATGTGAAGTCCGTGCTCAAATGCCGCAACATGTTCGCCCTCGGTCTCGTCTGCTGGCTCTTCAGCCGCGACCTAGACGTGGCCTTCAACTTCCTGCGCGAGAAGTTCGCCAAGAAGCCCGCCATCGCCGAGGCCAATATCAAGGTGATTCAGGCAGGTTATGACTACGGTCACAACACGCACTCCGCCGCCATGAACGTCTATCGCATCGAGTCCAAGGTGAAGACACCTGGCCGCTACATGGACATCACGGGCAACAAAGCCACGGCCTACGGCTTCATTGCCGCTGCCGAGAAAGCAGGTCTGCAGCTCTACCTCGGCTCTTACCCCATCACACCCGCTACCGATGTGCTGCATGAGCTGTCCAAGCACAAGAGCCTGGGCGTGAAGACCGTACAGTGCGAGGACGAGATTGCTGGCTGCGCATCCGCTGTGGGTGCCAGCTTCGCCGGTGCGCTGGCGGTGACCTCTACCTCCGGCCCCGGCATCTGCCTCAAGAGCGAGGCCATGAACCTGGCCGTGATTATGGAGCTGCCGCTGGTGGTGCTCGACGTGCAGCGCGGCGGTCCCGCCACGGGTCTGCCCACTAAGTCCGAGCAGACCGACCTGCTGCAAGTGCTCTTCGGTCGCAACGGCGAAAGCCCGATGCCGGTCATCGCGGCACTCTCCCCCACCGACTGCTTCGATGCCGCCTTCGATGCCGCCAAGATGGCCCTGGAGCACATGACACCCGTGGTGCTGCTGACAGATGCCTTCATCGCCAATGGCAGTGGTGCCTTTAAGCTCCCCAAACTGGAAGAATATCCCGCCATCAACCCGCCATACGTTCCCGAGGAACTGCGCGGCACCTGGACACCTTATATGCGTGCCGAGAACGGTACTCGCTACTGGGCTGTGCCGGGGCGCGAGGGCTTCACCCACATCCTGGGCGGACTGGAGAAGGACAACAAGACGGGTGCCATCAGCACTAATCCCGAGAACCACGACCTCATGACACGTCTGCGTGCCGAGAAGATTGCCCGCATACAGGTACCCGACTTGGAAGTGGAGGGCGATGCCGACGATGCAGATCTCCTCATCGTGGGCTTCGGCAGCACATACGGACACCTCCATGCTGCCATGGATGAGCTGCGCGCCGAAGGGAAGAAGGTTGCTCTTGCACAGTTCAAGTACCTGAACCCGCTACCCGCCAACACGGCCGAGGTGTTGAAGAAGTACCCGCACGTGGTTGTGGCCGAGCAGAACATGGGCCAGCTCGCCACCTACCTCCGCATGAAGGTCGATAACTTTACGCCCGCACAGTTCAACCAAGTGAAAGGCCAGCCCTTCGTGGTCACCGAACTCATAGCAGCATTCAAACAATTATTGTAATAAATAAAAACACCACAGATTACACAGATTACACGGATTCAGAGCGAGTAGCATTTAATTTCACAGATTTCCTCTAATTGGTGTCAATAATGGATACTTTCCTCTATAAAGACGAGACTTATAAGATTATCGGAGCAGCCATGGCTGTTCATCGATTCTTTGGTTGCGGCTTTACAGAGAAGGTATATCAAGATGCTTTGGAGATTGAGTTCCAAGAGCAGGAGATACCCTATCTGCGAGAAGAACCAATCCTTGCCAAATATCATGGTAAACTTTTGGCAACAGAATATATCCCCGACTTCATCTGCTACAATCACATCATCGTGGAATTGAAAGCAGTGAAAGAGTTGGAAGATTACCAACGGTCACAGGCCATCAACTATGCCCGTGTTGCAAATATGGATATAGCTTTGCTTATCAACTTTGGCGAGACCTCTCTCCGATATGAACGTTTTATCGTATCAAACCTGTGAAATAAACGAAAGCCACAGATTTTCAGATGACATGGATTTTTCCTAATCACACTCTTCAATCTGTGAAATATATAGAACAATTCTCTAGCAAAAAGACTAGGAGCATCTGTTTAATCTGTTTAATCTGTTGTTCTAGAAAATAAAAGTAATATGGAAAGTAAAGATTATAAGAAAGGTCAGCCGCGGTGGTGCCCCGGGTGCGGTGACCACTTCTTCCTCGCCAGTCTGCACAAGGCACTGGCCGAAATCGGCGTGGCACCCAAGGACATCGCCGTCATCAGCGGCATCGGCTGCAGCAGTCGTCTGCCACACTACATGGCCACCTACGGCATGAACACCATTCACGGTCGTGCCGCAGCCATTGCCACAGGCGCCAAGGTGACCAATCCCAAGCTCGACGTGTGGCAGGTCAGCGGCGACGGCGACGGCCTCGCCATCGGCGGCAACCACTTCATCCACGCCAACCGCCGCAATATCGACCTCAACATGATCCTCCTGAACAACCGCATCTACGGTCTCACCAAGGGGCAGTACAGCCCCACCAGCCCTCGAGGTTTCGTCTCCAAGTCCAGCCCCTACGGCACCGTGGAGGATCCCTTCCGTCCCGCCGAGCTGTGCTTTGGTGCTCGCGGACACTTCTTCGCCCGCGCCGTGGCCACCGATGCCCCCGGCACCATCGAAGTGCTGAAGGCTGCCCACGCCCACAAGGGAGCCAGCGTCTGCGAGATCCTGCAGAACTGTGTCATCTTCAACAACGGCACGCATGACAGCGTCTATGACAAGGAAGGCCGCAAGCGCAACGCCATCTACGTGCGCCACGGCGAGAAGCTCGTCTTCGGCGAGAACAATGAATTCGGCCTCGTGCAGCAGGGCTTCGGCCTCAAGGTTGTGGAAATCGGCAAGGACGGCTACACGCTGGACGACATCCTCGTGCACGATGCCCACTGCGAGGACAACACCCTACAGCTGAAGCTCGCCCTCATGGGCGACGGCGACGGTTTCC
>JAFSZU010000130.1 GCA_017455585.1 Bacteroidaceae bacterium
CTCGTCGAAGAGGATGTCGTTGCCGGCAGGGGCACTGAGCATCATACCCATGCGCACGCCGTCGGCACCGAAGCGCTCAATAAGATCCAGCGGGTCGGGGCTGTTGCCCAGTGACTTGCTCATCTTGCGACCCAGTTTGTCGCGCACGATACCGGTAAAATAGACATGGCGGAAAGGCATCTTCTGCTCATACTCATAGCCAGCCATGATCATACGGGCCACCCAGAAGAAGATGATGTCGGGACCCGTCACCAGGTCGGCGGTGGGATAGTAGTACTTGATTTCCTCGTTACCGGGATTGCGGATGCCGTCGAAGAGGCTGATGGGCCATAGCCAGCTGGAGAACCAGGTGTCGAGGGCGTCCTCGTCCTGACGGAGGTCTGTAGGCTGCAGGTTGGCATCACCACTCTTCTCGCGAGCGAGCTGCAACGCTTCCTGCTCGTTTTCGGCAACCACGAAGCCACCCGAAGGCAGATACCACGCGGGGATGCGGTGTCCCCACCAGAGCTGGCGCGAGATGCACCAGTCCTTGATGTTCTCCAGCCAGTGGCGGTAGGTGTTCTTGTACTTGGCAGGGTAGAACTGGATGTCGTCGTTCATGACGGGCGAGAGGGCGATGTCGGCCAGGTGCTCCATCTTCAAGAACCACTGCATGGACAGCTTCGGCTCAATGGGCACACCGGTGCGCTCGCTACAGCCAATCTTGTTGTCATAGTCCTCTATCTTCTCCATGAGACCGGCGGCCACCATGTCCTCGGCAATCTGCTTGCGGCAGGCGAAGCGCTCCATGCCGACGTACTTCTCTAATCCGATGACCAAGTCATCGGACACCGAATACGCCGCGGGGTTGGCTTTTTGGGCGGCCAGGGAAGTTTGCTGAGCCGTGGCGATGCGGTCGCTGAGGGTGGCGTCGTCGTTGAAGATGTCGATGGCTTCGAGGTTGTATTTCTCACCCAGCATATAGTCGTTGACATCGTGGGCGGGGGTCACCTTCAGACAGCCGGTACCGAACTCAATATCCACATACTCGTCCTCGATGACAGGGATGACACGACCCACGACGGGGACGATGACCTTCTTGCCCTTCAGCCACTGGTTCTTCGGGTCGTTGGGGTTGATGCACATGGCCACGTCACCCATGATGGTTTCGGGGCGGGTGGTGGCCACGACAGCATAGTAGCCGCGCTCGTCCTTGTGGATGATGTTTCCATCGCCGTCGGCGATGGAAACTTCATCCGCAAGATAGTACTTCATATAGTACAGTTTGGTGTGTTCCTCCTTATACACCACTTCCTCGTCGGAGAGGGCGGTGAGGGCCTTGGGATCCCAGTTCACCATGCGCACACCACGGTAGATGAGTCCCTTGCGATAGAGATCGACAAAGACCTTGATGACGCTTTCGCTGCGCACGTCGTCCATCGTGAACGCGGTGCGGTCCCAGTCACAGGAGCAACCGAGCTTGCGCAACTGATTGAGGATGATGCCGCCGTGTTCATCCGTCCACGCCCAGGCGTGCTTCAGGAATTCCTCGCGGGTGAGGTCGGTCTTCTTGATGCCTTGTTCGGCCAGGCGGTTTACCACCTTGGCTTCAGTGGCTATGCTGGCGTGGTCTGTTCCCGGTACCCAGCAGGCGTTCTTGCCTTCCATGCGGGCGTGACGCACGAGAATGTCCTGAATCGTCTCGTTGAGCACGTGGCCCATGTGGAGCACACCCGTCACGTTGGGTGGCGGAATGACGATGGTGTAGGGCTCGCGGCCATCGGGCTTGGAGCTGAACAGCTTGTTATCCAACCAATACTGATACCATTTTCCCTCCACTTCGGCGGGAGAGTACTTGCTTGCTAATTCCATAATACTTTCTTTACGAACCACAGATTTCACAGATTGATCTGATTATCTAAAACCATAATCTGTGTGATTTCAATCACAATTTCACGGATGAGCAAATGAGTAGGTGTAATCTGTTTAATCTGTGAAATCTGTGGTGATCTATTATTCTTGTTGTTTTGCTTCGTTCCAGATAGCATCCATCTCTGCCAGCGTCATCTCGGTGAGCGGCTTGCCGATGCGGATGCTGTGCTCCTCGAGGTAGGTGAAGCGGCGGATGAACTTGCGGTTGGTGAGTTCCAGGGCTGTGTCAGGGTTGAGCTTGTAGAGGCGTGCGGCGTTGATGACCGAGAAGAGGAAGTCGCCCAGTTCCTGTGTGCTCTTCTCCTTGTCCTCGCGGTTCAGCTCCACCTCCAGTTCACCTAGTTCCTCGCGCACCTTGTCCCACACCTGTTCGCGCTGATCCCAGTCGAAGCCCACGCCGCGGGCCTTGTCCTGGATGCGGTATGCCTTGATGAGCGAGGGCAGTGCATCGGGCACGCCGCTGAGCACACGTTTGTTGCCGCCTTTCTCCTGCACCTTCAGCTGTTCCCAGTTCTTGAGCACCTGATCCACCGTTATCTCTCCCTTCTCGATGCGCTCAGCCTCGGGGCCAAAGACATGCGGGTGGCGATAGATCAGCTTGTCGCAGAGCTTGTTGCAGACATCGGCGATGTCGAAGTCACCCGTTTCGGAACCTATCTTGGCGTAGAAGACGATGTGCAGCAGCACGTCGCCCAACTCCTTGCAAATATCCTGTTTGTCATTCTTGATAATGGCATCTGCCAGCTCGTAGGTCTCTTCTATCGTGTTGGGCCGTAGGCTTTCGTTGGTCTGTTTGCGGTCCCACGGGCACTTCTCCCGCAGGTCGTCCATCACGTCCAACAACCTGCCAAAAGCTGCTAATTTCTCTTCTCTCGTGTGCATAGTCGTGCAAATTTTGGCCGCAAAGTTACAAAATATATATGAACGCGCGCGAAAAAACAAACAAAAAAGAGCGAACCCGCACGTTTTTTTGTGCGGGTTCGCAATAAAGTGTGGGCAAAAAGAGGCTGTATGATTCAACTGTACCAAATGGTGGCGTTGCTTGCTGCCTCATAATAACGGGTGTCGCTGTCCTCGTTCAGGTAATTGTCCAGCTCATATTCTTGCTGGAAGAGCATTTCTTTCTGGGTTTTCATAGTTGTGTCCTCCTGATTGGTTATAAAGGTTGATGTTAACAGACCCCGCCGGGTCACAGCGCAAAGATAGTGAAAGACGGTGAATGAAACAAGAACTGCGATAAATTTTAGCGGTTTTTAACGGCTCTGGGGCACAAATATGGCATATTTATGACAGACTATGCAAAAAAATCTCTCAAAGATGATGCATCTTTACCATTTTTTCATTACCTTTGCACCGCAAAAGCGACACTTGTGCATTTCTCAAGGTGTGCATTTAATCCACGGAAGGATGGTAGAGTGGTCGATTACACCGGTCTTGAAAACCGGCGCACGGAGACGTGCCGGGGGTTCGAATCCCTCTCCTTCCGCCTAGATTGTAATGAGAGGAGCCAAAGAGGCTTCTCTTTCCTTTTTAGGGCTCAGGTTGCGCGTGTAATTCTCATTCCAGTTACGACCGCTCATTACGTCAAACACGACCGCTCATCATGTCAAACACGACCGCACGTAAGGTGAATTACGTGCGGTCGTGGAAAATGATTGTGTGTAGGGTCACTTTACCAGCGCCAGGGTGTCGAGGGCAATCATCAGTTCCTCGTCGGTGGGGATGACGCAGACCTTGACCTTGGAACTGTCCTTGCTGATGACGGCTTCCTTGGCGCGGCAGGCACGGTTCTTCTCGTCGTCCAGCTCCACACCGAGGAACTCCAGACCGCGGGTGGCACCTTCGCGCACCTCATACTGGTTCTCTCCGGCTCCGGCGGTGAAGAGGATGACATCCACGCCTCCCATGGCGGCGGCGTAGGAGCCGATGTACTTCTTGATGCGGTAGGTGTACATCTCCTTGGCCAGACGGGCGAGGTCGTTGCCCTCGGCGATGCCGGCGAGGATGTCGCGGAAGTCACTGCGTCCCTCGCTCACGCCGAGCAGGCCGCTCTGCTTGTTCAGCAGGTTGGAGATGCCCTTGGTGTCCAGTCCGAGCTTGTCCATGAGGAAGGTGACGGCCCCGGCATCGATGTCACCGGAGCGTGTGCCCATCATCAGACCTTCGAGGGGCGTGAGCCCCATGGAGGTATCCACCACCTTGCCGTCCTTGACAGCTGCGATGCTGGCACCGCCGCCGATGTGGCAGGTGATGACCTTCGAGCCTTCCACGGGCATCCCGAGGTACTCGAGCACGCGCTGCGAGACGTAGCGGTGGCTGGTGCCATGGAAGCCGTAGCGGCGCACGCCGTGCTTCTTGTATAGTTCATAGGGGAGGGCGTACATGTAGGCGTAGTCGGGCATGGTCTGGTGGAACGCGGTGTCGAAGACGCCCACCTGCGGCAGGTCGGGCAGCAGGGCCTTGACGGCGTTCACGCCCTTGATGTTGGCGGGGTTGTGCAGGGGTGCCAGGTCGTTGCACGCGGCGAACTGCTCCATCACCTCGGGGGTGAGCAGGACGCTTTTGGAGAACTTCTCGCCGCCGTGCACCATGCGATGGCCCACGGCACTGAGTTCATGGAGGTCGCTGAGGACGGCATGCTCGCCCTCGGTCAGCACCTTGAAGATGAGCTGCACGCCTGCGGTGTGCTCGGGGACGGGGGCCTCGAACTGGAACTTCTGGGGGCCTTCGGGAGAACCTTCGGGAGAACCCGAAGGAACGTTAACCTTGTATTTGATAAAGGAGTCTGGCAGTCCGATCTTTTCGATGCCGCCGCTGGTGATGACACTGCGGTCATCCATGTTGTAGAGTGCGTATTTGATGGAAGAGGAACCGCAATTAAGAACAAGGATGAGGACCCTCCCCTCACCCTCCCTTGTAGGGAGGGAGTGGTTTGTTTTGTCTGCTGTATTCATTTTATTCATTATAAATTCATGAAGGTGACCACCCACCCCCAACAAGGGGGAGCGGGGAGGGGGTCTGTTCTTTACTTCATTTGCTATCCATTGCCTGACAAGCTGTAATGGCTATTAAATAATAGATATCATCCACGGAGCAGCCGCGGCTGAGGTCGTTGACGGGACGGGCGATACCCTGGAGGATGGGGCCGATGGCGATGGCACCAGCGAGTCGCTGCACGAGCTTGTAACTGATGTTGCCCACCTCAAGGTTCGGATAGACCAGGACGTTGGCGTGTCCGGCGATGCTGCTGCCGGGAGCCTTCTTCTCACCCACGGAGGGTACGAGGGCGGCGTCAGCCTGTAGTTCACCATCCACTTTCAGCTCGGGACAGCGCTCCTTGGCCAGTCGGGTGGCCTCAATGACCTTATCGACTACCTCATGCTTGGCACTGCCCTTGGTGGAGAAACTCAGCATGGCCACACGCGGGTCGTCGAAACCTGCCACGCTCTTGGCGGTCTGCGCGGTACAGACGGCAATCTGTGCGAGCTGGTCGGCATCGGGCATGGGGGTCACGGCCACGTCACCTACGACGAGGACACCGTCCTCGCCATACTCAGGCTTGTCGGTAATCAGCAGCATGGCACCGCTGACGCAGGTGATGCCCGGTGTGCACTTGATGATCTGGAGGGCTGGACGCAGGGTCTCACCCGTGGTGGAGAGGGCACCGCTGATCTGTCCGTCGGCACCTTCGGTCTTGATGATCATGCATCCCAGGTAGAGCGGGTTCTTGACGAGGGCGCGTGCCTGTTCGATGGTCATGCCCTTGCTCTTGCGCAGTTCGCAGAGCAGCTGTGCCAGTTCCTCGCTGCGCTCGTAGTTCTCCGGGTCGATGAGGGTTGCCTCGCCGATGTGTGTGAGGCCGTGTTTCTGGGCCAGTGTGTGAACCTTGTCGGGGTTGCCGATGAGGATGATGTTGGCCAGCTTGTCGGCCAGAGCCTTGTCAGCCGCGATGAGGGTGCGCTCCTCCTCGGCCTCGGGCAGCACGATGCGCTGGGGGTTGGCTTGCGCGCGTGCAATGATTTTTTCAATGAGTGTCATATTGATAAGATATAGGGGTTAGGTGGCTTTGATCATCCAAGCGGGTAAACCGCTTGGCACCAACGAAGGGTGTATAGAGAGTGTTTCGTTGATTCTTTTTTATTTCACAAGTTTCTTGCCGCCGGTGATATAAACACCAGAACGGGAGGATGTGTTCACCCGCTGTCCCTGAAGGTTATAGATGTCGTTGGGGGCGGGACGGCTGCTGCGGGGCGCGTGGACAGATGTGAAGGTGCCGTCGAGCACCTGTTGCAGCTGTTGCAGCTCCGTGCGTGAGACGACAAGCACTTTTCCGCCCATCATGTTCTGGGGCAGCGAATATGGCGAGTACATTTGGAATGTGATGTCGGTGGCTGCGGCCATGGCTGCGCTGAAGAAGCAGGGCATCTCGTCTATCATGCCCAGCAAAAACCAGCCGTCACCACCAAAAGCGGGAAAGGTAGCAGGGTTGGTTATATATGGACTCAGCTGTCTGAAGTTAGAGAACTTGCCTCGGTTGGCCAGAATGGTGCCGCATGTGCCCGCGTAAAGGTTCCCGTCGGTGTCGTTGACAAAGAGTGCCACGTAGGTCTTGCCGTCCATGAAGATATGCAGGTCACGGGCAGGGAAGTCGGGCTTGAAGAAAGCGGCTGCGGCCGTGTAATCCATGAAGTCCTTTGTGCGTGTCTGGAAGAGTGCATATTCTCCTTTGTTTGTGGTCGTCCAGTAGCAGACATAGTAATTTGTGCCGGGGTGGTAAGCAATCTCTGGCGTATAGACGGTGCCCGTCTGTGTCAGTCCGTCAGTGCCATTGATGGGACTCCAGTGCAGCAGGTCGTTGGATACCCAGTGATAGTATCCCTCGTTGCCGTTGGCATTGGCGTGTACCAGATGAAAGGTTTCCTGTTCCGTCTCGGCATCAGTGATGCGGGCGATAAAAGGGTTCTGCACCTGCAATGTGCCATCCCTCCCTGCGAAGATGCTATGTCCCTGATTCATGGGCTGCCACGTGATGCCGTCGAGGCTGTAGGCATAGAACATTTGCGGGTCGTTGGTCTTGGCATAGCACATCAAGTAAGCCCGCTCCGGATCCTCGATGGCTTGTGGCGCGGCTTGTGCTGTCATGGGCTGCACCTCCAAGGAATCGGTGTCCTGGAATGAACAGATACTGAACCCCGCATCGATGTACTGTCCTCCGGATGTCTGCTTGGTGTGGATGGCGATGACGTTGTCGCCGTCCAGTTGCAGCGCCTCCCGTGCCTCGTCGGTGATGTCAAAGAGCTGGTAGGTGGTGTTGTAGCCGGTGATGGAGAAGGCCAGGATGCCGTTGATATAGACCTCCGAGTCCTCGTCATAGAACAGTCGCAGACGCAGGTCCTTCACATTCTCCGGTGTCACGCCCTCGAAGGTGAAGTGGCGGCGGATCCATATCTCCGGTGTGCTCCAGGTGGTGCGCACGCGGGCATCGGGCTGCGAGATCTTGCCGAAACCGGCGTTGCCCTGTTTCCAGGCGCTGTCGTCGAAGTCGGTCAGTTGCCAGCCCTCTTCGGGTTCTGCTGTGCTGTAGCGCCATTTGATGGCGGTGGCGTTGTCGCCCGCCTTGACTACACTGGTGGCACCTGTCATGCGCCGGTGGATGACATCTTCGATATGCGACCGCAGGGATGCCAGCTGCTGCTCGTTGACCTTCAGGACTTTGCGGTCGTAGGTCAAGATGCCGTTGACTTCTTGCTCCACGTCGGTAATCTGTGTATAGACACCCGCCCACAGACCCTTGGTCTTCTGCAAGGCCTGCAGTGCCATCGTGTATTGGTTGAAGCGTTGGGTATAGGCCTTGCTGTCTTCCACCTGCGTGTAGGTCTGCTGGCTGCCGGCCCAGAGATGACCGTCGATCATGAGGGTAATGCCTCCGAACTCGCCGCAGACGTTGATGCGTTCATTGTTGCTGTTGGATGTGCCGTTGGGCGAGGGATAACTGTGGGCATCGGTGATGTCTCCGAAGCCGAAGTCTGTCCACCCCGAGGCGGCGTTCATCAGGCGGCCCATGTCGGCATCGGCATTGCGCACGACCAAGTAGCCGCGGGTGGTGTGTCCGGCACCGGCGTCGGCATCCTGCCCCCAACCCTCGTTGTAGGGCACCCACACCCCAATGCAGGGGTGCTGCTTCAAGGCTGTGACGATGCGCTCGCACTCATTGTAGAAATTGCGTTGAATCTCCTTTTTGGTGCCGATGCTGCCGCCCTCGCTGCCGCTGGGCATGTCCTGCCAGACGATGAGCCCGTTGCGGTCGCACCACTCATACCACAGGTCCGGCTCCACCTTGATATGCTTGCGCACCATGTTCATGCCCAGGGACTTGATGGTCTGGAGGTCATAGATCATGGCCTCGTAGGAGGGCGGTGTCAGCAGTCCGTCGGGCCACCAGCCCTGGTCGAGGGGGCCGTACATGAAGATGGGCTTGCCGTTGAGCAGGAAGGCGGGGTGCCCATCGACCATGCCCTTGGAGAAGGTGCGCAGGGCGAAGTAGCCACGAGCGCGGTCACACTCCTGACAGTTCTCGGCGCAGAGGTAGATGTCCAGATTGTAGAGGAAAGGCGAGTCGGGCGACCACAGCTTGGCATTGGGAATCTCCAGTGTCACCTCCTGATCCACTCCCACCTTGTCGGATGAAGCCACCATGTCATCGCCGTCACGTGCCACGACATAATACTTGCAGGAGGGATCTCCGTGGGTCAGCACCTTGATGCGCACAGTGCCGCTGGCGGCATCGGGCACTACTTCGTAGCGTTCGATATAAGAGTCATTGACAGGTTCCAGCCATACCGTCTGCCAGATGCCGCTGCAACTGGTGTACCAGATGCCGCTGGGGTTGGTGGTCTGCTTGCCGCGAGGCTGACCGCCCCGGCTGCTGGGGTCATAGACGGCCACCTGCAGCTCCTGCTCGCCCTCGGCGGTGAGGTAGTGGGTGATGTCAAAGGTGAAGGGGTCGCTGCCGCCGTCGTGCTCACCCACCTTCTCGCCATTGATATAGACGGCACAGCGCCAGTCAACGGCTCCGAAGTGCAGCAGTGTGCGCTTGCCCCGGAAGGCATCGGTGAGGGTGAAGGTGCGGCGGTACATCAGCGTGGATTGTGCCACGCTGCTGAGGTCGGTTTCCTTGATGCCGGAGAGTGCCGACTCCACGCCGAAGGGCACGAGGATGCGTTGTGTGAAGCGGGTGGCGCGGGTCTCATAGGACATGCGAACCATGTTTGTGCGGCGGAAGTACTCCCACACGCCGTTGAGGTTCATCCAGTCCTGCCGCACCAGCTGCGGACGGGGATATTCCTGCCACACATTCTCGGGGTCTATCCGTTCGCCCCACGGGGTCATGATGACAGCAGACAGCCGCTGCCACTCTGCGGCGGAAACCGAGAGGGGGCTAAATAAGAAATAAGAAATTAGAAATAAGAAATAATAGAACCTGTGGTGCATAGTGGTAATAATGAACAAAATGACCTTATACGAACCACAGATTACACAGATTAAACGGATTTGTCTTCTCCAAATCTGTGAAATTCTGGCATAAATTACACGGATTAGAGGACGCAATGAATCTGTTTAATCTGTGAAAACTGTGGTTATTCATAAAAACTAATTACTTTTTCACGGCCATGCTCGCGCGTACCATATATATAATAAGGAGGGCGTAGGCGGCAATGGAGCAGATTTCGGAGAGCGGGTTGGCCAGCCAGTCGGGGTTGACGGGGTTGTAACCCACAAAGCGCAGGAGGGCAGAGACCACACCCATCAGGGCACCTCCGGCGATGAAGCCGCTGGCCAGCAGTGTGCCACGTTCGCCGCGGGCGGTGTTCACGGCAGCATCCTTGGAGCGCGAGGTGACATACCAGTTGATGGCACCGCCCACGACGAGCGGGACATTCAGTTCCAGCGGGATGAACATGCCGAGGGCGAAGGCCAGCACCGGCACACCCAGGACATTGAGCATCAATGCCAGCATGGCACCGACGCCGTATAGCAGCCATGGTGCACCCTGGCCCATCATCAGCGGTTCGATGACGGCCGCCATGGCGTTGGCCTGTGGTGCCACGAGGGCATGGTCGCCGGTGAAGCCGTAGGTCTTGTTCAGGATGATGATGACACCGCCGACGGTTGCTGCGGAGACGAGCGTTCCCAGGAACTTCCACGTCTCCTGTTTGGCGGGTGTCGTGCCCAGCCAATAGCCTATCTTCAAATCTGTGACAAAGCCGCCCGCCATGGACAGCGCAGTGCAGACGACACCGCCGATGACCATGCTGGCCACCATGCCGCTGGTGCCCTGCAGACCGGCAGCCACGAGAACGATGGAGGCGATGATCAGCGTCATCAGCGTCATGCCGCTGACAGGATTACTGCCCACGATGGCGATGGCGTTGGCGGCCACCGTGGTAAAGAGGAACGCGATGACGCTCACCACCAGCCAGGCGACCAGTGCCTGCAGGAGGTTGTGTATCACACCGATATAGAAGAAGACGAGGACGATGACCAGAGCCGCCACGATGGCGATGGCCAGGAAACGCATACTCAGGTCGCGCTCTGTGCGCAGGGAGGCCGCGGCGACAGCACTGGATTTGCCACGCAGCTCACGGCTGGCAAGCCCCACGGCACCCTTGATGACACCCCAACTCTTGACGATGCCGATGACACCGGCCATGGCGATGGCTCCGATGCCGATGTAACGGGCGTAGTTGGTGAAGATGAACTGAGGATCCTTCAGCGAGAGCATCTCCGAATCCACCGTGGTCATGCCCAGCAGCGGGATGAGGAACCACCACACGAAGAGGCTGCCGGCACAAATGATGCTGGCATACTTCAGGCCCACGATGTAACCGAGGCCAAGCACCGCCGCGCCCGTGTTGATGGAGAAGGTGAGCTTCACGCGCTGGGCGAGGTCTTCGCCCCAGGCCGTCATGCGGGTCGTCAACGTCTCGTGCCAGAAGCCGAAGGTGCTGACAGCGAAGTCATAGAGTCCTCCGATGGCTGCCGCCCAGATGAGCGGACGCGCCTGATTGCCGCCCTGCTGGCCGCTCACCAGCACCTGCGTCGTGGCGGTGGCTTCGGGGAACGGGTACTTGCCGTGCATGTCCTTGACGAAGTAGCGGCGGAAGGGGATGAGGAACAGGATGCCCAGGCATCCGCCCAGGAGCGACGAGAGGAAGACCTGGAAGAAACTGACCGAGATCTCCGGGTATCTGGCCTGGAGGATGTAGAGAGCCGGCAGCGTGAAGATGGCACCTGCGACGATGACCCCCGACGAGGCACCGATGCTCTGGATAATCACGTTCTCGCCCAGCGCGCCCTTGCGCTTGGCGGCGGTGCTCAGCCCCACGGCAATGATGGCGATGGGGATGGCGGCCTCGAAGACCTGCCCCACCTTCAAGCCCAGATAGGCGGCAGCAGCAGAGAAGATGACGGCCATGATGATACCCCACGTCACGCTCCAGGCGTTGACCTCGGGGTAGCTGCGGTCGGCCCGCATCAGGGGTTCATATACTTCGCCCTCCTTCAGTTCGCGGAAGGCGTTGTCGGGTAAACCTGTCTGTACAGACCCACCCCCTTGCCCCTCCCTGTGAGGGAGGGGAGCGGTTACTTGTGACTGTTTCTTTTCCATACTATGTTGCAGTTTATATTCATTATCATATATATTCATGTCAATCTTGCAAGGTAACCACTCCCCTCCCTCACAGGGAGGGGTAAAGGGGGTGGGGCTTCTAGAACGCATCCTCCGTCAATATGCGTTCCAGGTCTTCGGCACTCACGCCCAGTTGGAAGCTGCCGCGGAAGGCCACGCTGATGTTGCCCGTTTCCTCGGAGACCACGATGGCCAGCGCGTCGGTTTCCTGCGAGATGCCCATGGCGGCGCGGTGACGCAAGCCCAGTTCCTTGGGCATGTTCATGTCGTGCGTCACAGGCAGGATGCAGCCGGCGGCGGTGATGCGCTGGTGGCTGATAATCATGCCGCCGTCGTGCAGCGGAGAGTTCTTGAAGAAGATGTTCTCGATGAGGCGTTGGGAGATCTTGGCATCAATATATTCGCCCGAGCGCACGAAATCATTGAGCGGCAGTGACCGCTGCATGACGATGAGCGCGCCCACCTTCTGCTTGGACATGGACAGGCACGCCATGACGATGGGCATGATGTCCTCGCGCGTGTGGGTCTGCTTCTTCTCGCCGCTGAACAGCCGCACGGCAGCGCGCACGCGCTCGTGCGTGCCGATAGTAAAGAAGAACTTGCGTATCTCGTCCTGGAACAGGATCAGCAGGGCAATGGCACCCACGCTCACTACACGGTCCAGGAAGGTGCCCAGCAACCGCATCTCCAGGATCTGCGAGACGAAGAGCCAGAAGACGACGAAGATGAGCACGCCAAAGAAGATATTCAGCGAGCGGGACTCCTTCATCAGGCGGTAGCTGTAGTAGAGCAGCATCGCCACCAGCAGGATGTCTATTGCGTCTTTAATACCGAAGGTGAGAAACATCTATATTTGACGATTTGACAATTTACGATTTACGGTTTATAGCTTCTATAGCATCTATAGCATCTATAGCATCTATAGCTTCTATCGTTTTTATAGCCTCCACCGCCGCCCGCACATCGTGGACGCGCAGGAGGTGGGCGCCAGCTTGCAAAGCAACGGTGTGCAGCACGGTGGTGCCGTTCAGTGCCTCGTCGGGCGTGATGCCCAGCAGCTGCCACACCATGCGTTTGCGGGAGACGCCCACGAGGAAGGGGCAGGAGGGGAAGAGGCGGATGAAGTCGCCGAGGCGGCGCAGCAGCAGGTAGTTCTGCTCCAGCGTCTTGCCGAAGCCAAAGCCGGGGTCGAGGATGACGTCGGCCACCCCCAAGTCATAGAGGCGTTGCAGCCGTTCGGCCAGATAGCGTGCCACGCTGGCCAGCCACGCCTCGTCGGCAGCGGATGGGGTGGGGGAGAGGCTACCGTCGTGCGTCAGCACGTAGGGCACGCCCAGCTCGGCCACCGTCTCGAACATCTGTGGGTCACGCTCGCCGCCGCTGATGTCATTGATGATCTGAACGCCATATTCCTGCACACAGCGACGCGCCACATCGGCGCGGAACGTATCTACGCTGACGATGGCCTCCGGCAGCTCGCGGCGCAGCGCCGCAAGCGCACCATCAAGCCGTCGCCACTCCTCGTCCTCATCGACCGGCGTGCTGCCGGGACGTGTGCTGCACGCGCCCACATCCACCATCGTCCCGCCCTCGTCCAGGATCTGGCGCGCCCGCGCCACCACCGCCTCCGCGCCACTGACGCGGCTGGCGGCGAAAAACGAGTCGGATGTCACATTCAGGATGCCCATCACCTGTGGCTCCCCGAATGTCACCAACCGTCCTGCGAGGTTGATACTCGGCGGAAAAAAAGTGTCTGTCTGCTGCATTCTTGCCGCTGTTACGGGCGCAAAGTTACAAAGAAAAATGGAAGTACGTATCAGATTTGTGCGAAAAGTGAAGAAAAAACAAGAAAAGGATAGAATTTAGGTTTTTTTACGTGCGCTCGTGAAGCCCGTTACGTGCGCTCGTGATGCGCTTTACGTGCGGACGAGAAAAGCTTTGCGTGCGGACGTGTTGGCCTTCACGGCCGCGTGTGTCGGCTGTTGCACCTGGAGGTGTCCCTTCTGAGACCTGTGGATTGGGACTGTATGCGCACCGGAAAATGTGATTTTGTCGCAATTTCTTGCGCGTATTCAGGATTTTGTTGTATATTTGCGGCGGTGAAAGCGATGAACGTTAAACCGTAGGCTGTCTCATTCCACAATAACCCCCTTTCCGCCATGATGCAGAAGCACCTGTAAGTGTAAATAAAGGTTAAAATGAAGCCGTTGAACAGGGCTTGCTGTTTTTTGACGAGATATTTTCCATATCATGTGCATATAATGTATTACTTTGCAGCGCAAATGTGTAAAATTCTCACAATAAACCTCATTATTAACTAACAAACTTAAAGCTTATGAAAAAATTATTGCTTTTAGCTTTATGCCTGCTGGGGGGGGTAATTTCCTCACAGGCAGCAGACCCCATTGAAGCTACGCCGGTAGATGACATCTCGACGTACACTGGAACGGATGCCTTTGTCTATGACAAGGCCACGATGAAGTACTACGCCTACAACAACCTCGGCCAGTACGAGGAGTATGGCGTCTTCACCGAAGTCAACACCCTGAAGGTGGCTGGCGGCGGGGTAACGGAGATTGAGTACCTCAAGAGTCCCAACGGTGCTTACATCAACCTCAACTACATCCCGAAAGCCAACACAAAGGCCATCTGCACGATGGTTGCAGAGGAAGGCGGTGACTGGAAGGCAGCCTACGGTTGCGGCTATTACAGTGGTGGCTGGAAAGACCGCTTCTGCTTCTTCACCACCAATGCCACTATCAACCTCGGTGGTGAGACAGGCGACAAGACCCAGATGTTCTATGGCCAAAAGATTAGAACTGTCCTTGATGCTGCTGCCGGCAAGATGGATATTGTTGCCGCTGATGGTTCCACAGGCACCATCACCGATTCTCCGAAGACTGCCGACTGCAAAACTCCGCTCTATGTCTTTGCACAGAACAAGGACGTCCCCGGAGGCGGCACACAGACCGACTGCTACAATCCCTTCGTAACAATCTACAGCCTACAGCTCTATGAGGGCGAGACCCTTGTGATGGACCTCGTTCCCGCTGTGGATGCAGAGGGCAAGGGTGGCCTGAAGGATAAGCTCACGGACACCTTCTACGGCTCTGCCAACAGTGCAGCGTTCGAGCTGAGTGCCGACGGACAGGCACTTGCCGGTGATGCAGGTATCCCTGTTTATGAGGGTAAGATGGTCATCTACAATGGTCATCAGTATGAGTACACGGCTGAAGGCTTCAAAGACCGCGGCGAACTGGCCTACGAAGCCGTCACAGCCATCGGTACCGACTATCGCAACCTCTCCAACTGGAGCTATCCCGGATCGGCATACGACAACACCTTCGGCAAGAATGTCTATGACGCTGCTACTGGTAGCAACACTATTGATCCCTACGAAGGTGCAGGTGGATGGGAACCCCTGTCCTATAAGATTGAAGGTCTGGACAAGGGCGAGAACTACCGCTTCTCGTTCGACTACACAGGCAAGGCCTGGTACTCTTGGAGTTCATACACCACGCTGCCCGTCTTTGTGCTGGACAACGAGAACATGCCGGAGAATGCATTCAACAATCCCGATGCAGCACTCGGCCATGTGGCTCTTCCCAACACGGAGGTTGACAATCAGCACTATTCGACCAATTTCGTGGCTAATCATGCCTATGCCCTGCTGTGCATCCAGTTCGGCGTCTGCGACGACGGTAAGCATGGCAATGGAGAAGGCGATACTGACAAGGCAAGGAATTGGCCTGCACCTTTTGCATTCACCTTCAAGGACCTGAAGGTCGAGAAGCGTGTCTTCCCTGTCGCTTATAAGGCAATCACCTGGGCTGATCCTGTGAAATACACAGAGCTGGCATACATCGAGAGCACAGGTGCAAGCAGAGAGAACGCATTCACCCTGCCCTACAACCCGATCACGGCCACTCAGATCGATGCCAAGTTCCAGGTCTATGACACTTCCACGGGCTGGTGCGGCATCTTCAGCGCTCGTAACACCTACGCAGGAACGGGTATCTCGCTCTACATGAACGGTAACGACCGTGCTCACTTTGGCTACTTCACGGGCGGCACGACAGGAGCTGGCGACAACTTCGCTCCCTTCAGCCTCAACACCGATTACGAGGTGACTGCCGACGTGACCAAACTGGTGGTGAACGGCGAAACATATGAAACGGGCAACACCACGACCAACGCCACCACACGCAACCTGTCACTCTTCGCCAACCCCGAATGGGACAACCCCATGCGTGGTCGCTACTACTATTGCACCATCAGCGAAAGCGGAGAGACCGTCTATGCCTTCAAGCCTGTGATGCGTCACGATGGCGTCTTCGGCTTCTACGACAAGACTTCGAAGGCATTCGTCCTGCCTGCAAAGGGCACACTCGACGGCTATGGCTACGGTCTGCTTGACGATCAGGCATACGTCACCTTCAGCAATGAGACACGTCTCGTCATCGTGGGTACTCCCAAACAGTTCTTGCCCGCAGTGAAGAATCTCGACGGTGCCACCTTCACCTGGACATCTGCCGACGAGAGCATCGCCACCGTGGCTGCCGACGGTACGGTATCCGGCTTGAAGGCCGGCAAGGTTATCATTACCGCCACCACCGATGCCGACCAGGGCTGGACAGCAAGCTATGAGCTGACTGTTGCCGAGCCAGACTACAAGCGC
>JAFSZU010000131.1 GCA_017455585.1 Bacteroidaceae bacterium
CACCAACTGGGGTCACTGGGCAGGTGCCAACAGCCCCGGCTTCGCGCCCGACGTGACCTCCTACGACTACGACGCGCCCATCAACGAGGCTGGACAGACGACCGACAAATATTGGACCCTGCGCAAGGCCATGGAGAAGTACAGCGGTGACTATGACCCCGTTACCGGCAAATGGGGAGCACCCAAGAAACTGCCCGCCGTGCCGAAGGAATACCCCACGATAGCCATTCCCAAGTTCGAACTGACGGAGTTCGCGCCGCTTTACAATGGTTTTGATTGGGAATATGCCCACGCACATTCTGAGCTCTTCCGCTCCTCTGGTGCCCCCAAGACCTTCGAGGAACTGGACATGGGCTGGGGATGTATGCTCTATTCCACACGTCTGCCTGAAATCAATGATGTGCAGGTAGAGGGCGTAACTGTTTTGGATCATAAATGGGTTTGCACGCTCACATTAGATGCCCATGACTATGCACAAGTGTTCATCGATGGCAAGTACATTGGCAAGGTTGACCGTGTGAAAAGCGAGAAGACACTTGTACTTCCTGCAATCAAGCAGGGACAGGAACTGCAGATCCTTGTCGAAGGTATGGGGCGCATCAACTTCGGTCGTGCCATCAAGGATTTCAAGGGTTTAATTGGAAGCCCCACCATCACGGCAACACTCAGCTCGCATCTCGGCGGTGTTGACGAGACGAAAGTCACTTTCACGCCCAACCATTGGGAATGTCTGCGTATCCCTGACGATTACGCAGTGGCTGTCGAAGCCTTGAAGAAGCAGCATGAAAAGCCTGTCACACGCGAGTCTATCAGCGTAATCCGGATTGGACGCACCATGCGTTATGCCATGGACAGCGAAGACCTCTGCTTTGGTCGGGGCTACTACCGTGGCTATTTCGACCTGAAGAAGGTGGGTGACACCTTCCTGAACCTCGAGAACTGGGGCAAGGGACAGGTCTATGTCAACGGTCACGCCATCGGTCGCCACTGGTACATCGGCCCGCAGCAGACACTTTACGTCCCCGGCTGCTGGCTGAAGGAAGGACAGAATGAGGTCATCGTGCTGGATGTGATGGGACCGCGCGGCGAGAAGACTATAGAGGGTCTGCAGAAACCCATCATCGACAAGCTGAACCTGGAACGCCCGCAGACACACCGCCTCGAAGGACAGAACCTCGACCTCACTGGCGAAAAACCTGTACTGGAAGGTGAATTCAAGCCCGGCAACGGCTGGCAGGAGGTGAAGTTCGACCAGCCCGTCAGCGGCCGCTACTTCTGCATCGAAGCCCTCAACAGCCACAACAACCGCGAGTACTGCTGCATCGCTGAGTGGTACATGCTCGGTGCCGACGGCAAGCGCCTCTCGCGCGAGCCCTGGCAGGTGGCCTACTGCGACGACGAGGACATCGATACTGGCAACAAGACCGGCGACAAAATCTTCGACCTGCAAGAAAGCACCTACTGGAGCACCAACCGCGGCGTGCAGTTCCCCCACTACCTCATCATTGACCTGGGTCAGGACCAGACCTTCACGGGATTCCAGTACCTGCCGCGCGTGGAGGCCGGTGCACCCGAGAGCATACGCCAGTACCGCATCTACGTGAAGAGCAGTCTCTTCAAAGGTCTTTAATAACACAAAAACGTCATTCAATGCTCCATTTTGGATATTTGTGGACTCAATAACATCACATCCGCCGAGACATCATCATGGAACTCGGCGGATTTTTTTTGCCATACGCAATCGTACCACCAACGCCTGGAAAGAGCCACAGACACAAAGGAATGACCCCGAAGAGGCGGTCATGTTGATTATTCCATCATGAACGAATGATTATTCCATCATGAACGAATGATTATTCCATCATGAACGAATGACTATCCCATCACCACCGAATAATCAACACACGTGGGTGAGTATGCCAGAAGATCTTCTTATTTTTGCGTTACCCCGTTTCATGAGATTCCTCATTCTTCCCCGTTTTGCTTTTATTTTAGGCCGAATTGCGTTAATCTTCCAAAATCCGTTGTTCTTTATAAGTTTTTTTCGTATCTTTGCGCCCGAATTGGAGAGTTGAAAGTTGCTGCACCATGATCACGCTCATACCTGCCATTGACATCATCGGGGGACGCTGTGTGCGCCTGACGAAAGGCGACTATGCCACCGAGAAAGTCTATGCCGACGACCCCGCCGAGGTGGCTCGCCACATGGAGACGCTGGGGTTCCGCCGTCTGCATGTCGTGGATCTGGACGGTGCCCGCTCCAAGCATGTGGTGAATGTGGACGTGCTGCGGCGCATCACACAGGAGACGCGGCTAATCGTGGACTTCGGCGGCGGTGTGAAGACGGAGCAGGACTTGCGTCTGGCCTTCGATGCCGGAGCCGCCATGGTGACGGTCGGCAGCATTGCCGTGACAGAGCCGGAGCGTGTACTCGGCTGGTTGCAGGAATTTGGCCCGGAACGGCTGGTACTGGGTGCCGACGTGCGGGACGGACGCATCAGCATCAACGGCTGGAAAGAGGAGAGCCAACAGCAACTGCTGCCCTTCCTGGAGCAATATATGGCGGCGGGCATGAAGCATGTCCTCTGCACGGAAATCAGCAAGGACGGGATGCTGCAAGGCCCCGCCACCCCACTCTACCAGCAAATCATGTCGGCCTTCCCCGCCTGTCAGCTCATCGCCTCCGGCGGTGTCAGCTGTATCGACGACATCCGCCAGCTGAACGACGCCGGCATCCCCGCCGTGGTATTCGGCAAGGCCATCTACGAGGGACGCATCGACCTCCCGCAACTCCTCCAAGAGTTCCCGCAAGGGCTCAAGTTGAAAGTTGAGAGTTGAAAGTTGAGAGTTGAAAGTTGAAAGTTGAAAGTTGAGAGTTGAAAGTTGAAAGTTGAGAGTTGAAAGTTGGGTGCAGCGCGTATTCGCGCGTCCCCTCACCCTTCAACATTAGACATTAAACAATAAACTGCGGCGAAGCCGCGCCCACCCATGCTCGCCAAACGCATCATACCCTGCCTCGATGTCAAAGACGGCCAGACCGTCAAGGGCACCAACTTCGTGAACCTGCGCCATGCGGGCGACCCGGTGGAACTGGGCCACACCTACAGCCTCCAGGGTGCCGACGAGCTGGTGTTCCTCGACATCACCGCCTCCCATGAGGGGCGCAAGACATTCACCGACATGGTCACCCGCGTGGCCGCCACGGTCAATATACCCTTCACCGTGGGCGGCGGCATCGGCGAGCTGGCCGACGTGGAGCGTATGCTCAACGCCGGAGCCGACAAGGTGAGCATCAACAGTGCCGCCCTGCGCCACCCCGAGCGCATCGACGAGATTACCCGTCACTTCGGCTCTCAGGTCTGTGTCGTGGCCATTGATGCCCGCATGGACGAGGACGGCACATGGACCTGTTACCTCAACGGCGGACGCATCCCCACCGACCGCGGCCTCTTTGAGTGGGCACATGAGGTGCAGGAGCGCGGAGCCGGGGAAATCCTCTTCACCAGCATGAACCACGACGGCGTGAAAGCTGGCTTCGCCAACGAGGCACTGCACCGCCTCTCAGACACGCTGTCCATCCCCATCATCGCCTCCGGCGGGGCAGGTTGCAAGGAGGATTTCCGCGATGTCTTCCTCCACGGCCATGCCGATGCCGCCCTCGCCGCCTCCGTCTTCCACTTCGGGGAAATCAAGATACCAGAGCTCAAAGAGTATTTAAGGAATGAGGGGATTGTGGTGAGATAAAGCCCCCTTTACCCCTCCCTGAGAGGGAGGGGAGTAGATACCTTTGAAAATGATAATGCTACAACAAACAATATAGATTATATGGATAATAATATGGATAATAAGCCGTCACAAGTAACCACTCCCCTCCCTCATAGGGAGGGGCAAGGGGGTGGGTCTGCAAGTGGTGGGATTGCAGATTCTCCAGACTTCAATAAGATGAACGGCCTCGTCCCCGCCATCATCCAGGATGCCGACACCCGGCAGGTGCTCATGCTGGGCTACATGAACCCCGAAGCCTATGAGAAGACCGTGGCCGAGGGTCGTGTCACCTTCTACTCCCGCACCCGCCAGTGCCTGTGGACCAAGGGCGAGACCAGCGGCAACTTCCTCAACGTAGTCAGCATCAAACTGGACTGCGACCAGGACACCCTCCTCATCCGTGTCCACCCCACCGGCCCCGTCTGTCACACTGGCACAGACACCTGCTGGGGAGAGAAGAATGAGTGCATAGTGCATAGTGATTCTGAGTGCATAGTGCATAGTGCAGAAGTGCATAGTGATACCTTTGCTAGTGGGAATCCAGAGTCACAGCAATCACTATGCACTATGCACTCCAGCACTATGCACTTAAAAGACACAAATGAAAATCCAGAGTCACAGCAATCACTATGCACTATGCACTCCAGCACTATGCACTTAAAAGACACTATGCACTCAGACAATCCCCTCCTCTTCCTCTCCGACCTGCAGGACTTCATCGAGAAGCGTCACCGCGAGATGCCTGAAGGCTCCTACACCACCAGCCTCTTCCGCGACGGACTCAACCGCATGGCGCAGAAGGTGGGCGAGGAAGCTCTGGAGCTGGTCATCGAGGCCTGCAACGGCACCGACGAGCGCATGATTTATGAAGGCTCCGACATGCTCTATCACCTTATCGTGCTCCTGACTTCCAAGGGCCTGCGCATCGAGCAGATGGCCAAGGAGCTGCAAGAAAGACATCAACCCGGATGGGAGAAACATTGATTATCAACTACCAGCGCGTGGATATCCAGCGCGGCGACAACCTCGTCCTGCGAGACGTGGACTTGCAGGTGCACCCCGGCGAGTTTGTGTATATCACGGGCATTGTGGGCAGCGGCAAGTCATCGCTGCTCAAGACCATCTACGGGGAACTGGACATCACGTCGGGAACGGCAGAAGTGCTAGGGCGCGACATGACCCGCATCCGCCGCAGACAGTTGCCCGCCCTGCGCAAACAGCTCGGCATCGTCTTCCAGGACTTCCAGCTCCTCATGGACCGCAACGTGCGCCGCAACTTGGACTTCGTGCTCCGCGCCACAGGATGGAAGAAGAAGGCCGAGCGCGAGGCGCGCATCCTTGAGGTCATGCAGCGCGTGGGGCTGGAAGACAAGTTGGACAAGATGCCCTACGAACTCTCGGGCGGCGAACAGCAGCGCGTCTGCATCGCCCGCGCCATCCTGAACACGCCGCGCCTCATCCTGGCAGACGAGGCCACGGGTAACCAGGATGCCGAATCGGGCAATCAGACCGTGACCATCCTCCATGAGTTGGCACAGGCGGGCACTGCGGTCATCATGGTCACCCACAACAATCACCTTATCCAGCAGTTCCCCGCCACCGTCTATGAGTGCACACAGCAACGGCTGCTCCGCGCCGAAGTGCCCGGCGCAGAGGGCAATGCGAACGCCGCAGAGGGTCGTGTGCCCAGCGCAGAGGGTCGTGTGCCCGGCGGTTTTGCCGCCGGGGCAACCCTCCCCCAAGCAGATGACATTCCCCTGGCAACCATCTCACCAGAAGAAGAGGCATAAACGTTAAACAATAAACAACAATAAACTGCGGCACAGCCGCGAATAACATAACACAAATGAAAGTCCTGAAATTCGGAGGCACCAGCGTGGGCAGCGCCCAGCGAATGAAAGACGTCTCCAAACTCATCACCGCAGATGGCGAACCCAAGATTGTTGTCCTCTCTGCCATGAGTGGCACCACCAACACGCTCGTGGAGATTGCAGACTATCTCTACAAGAAGAACCCCGAGGGCGCACACAACATCATCAACCGCCTGGAGCAACAGTACATGGCGCACATCGACCAGCTCTACGCCACCGACGAGTGGCGCCAGAAGACCGAGGCATTCCTGAAAGAGGAGTTCGACTACCTGCGTTCCTTCACCAAGACGCTCTTCACCAGTTTCGAGGAGAAAGTGATTCTGGCACAGGGAGAAATCATATCCACCAACATGGTCACCAACTATCTGCTGGAACAGGGTGTGAAGGCCATCTTGCTCTCCGCCCTCGACATGATCCGCACCGACAAGAACGCTGAGCCCGACTTCAACTATATCCGCGAGAAGACCACCGAACAACTGGCCGCCAACCCTGGATACGACATCTATATCACCCAAGGCTTCATCTGCCGCAACGCCTACGGCGAGATCGACAACCTGCTGCGTGGCGGTTCGGACTACACCGCTTGCCTCATCGGAGCCGTCCTGAATGCCGAGGAGATCCAGATCTGGACAGACATCGACGGTATGCACAACAACGACCCGCGCATCGTAGATGGCACAGAGCCTGTGCGCCAGCTCTACTTCGAGGAAGCTGCCGAGCTGGCCTACTTCGGTGCCAAAATCCTGCATCCCACCTGCATCCAGCCCGCCAAGTTCGCCGGAGTGCCCGTGCGGCTGCTCAACACCATGGATCCCACCGCCCCCGGCACCATCATCAACGACCGTATGCACCGCGGCACCATCAAGGCCGTGGCTGCCAAGTCCGGCATCATCTGCATCGGCATACAGAGTTCACGCATGTTGCTGGCCCACGGTTTCCTGCGCAAGGTCTTTGAGATCTTTGAGACCTACAAGACCAGTATCGACATGATTGCCACCTCCGAGGTGGGCGTGAGCGTGACCATCGACAACCGCACGAACCTCAACGAAATCACCAATGAACTGAAGAAGTACGGCACCGTGACCGTGGAGGAGAACATGTGCATCATCTGCGTCGTGGGCGACCTCTCCACCCAGAACATCGGCTTCGAGACACTGGCCACCGACGCGCTCAAGCAGATTCCTGTGCGCATGATCAGCTACGGCGGATCCTCACACAACATTTCCTTCGTGGTGGCAGAAGCCGACAAGAAGCGCACGCTACAAGCACTGCAGCAGACACTCTTCACCTATAACGACCACGTCCGCCGTCCCTCCTAAACAACACAACACAACCTCATGCAATTCGATTTAACACGACTCCAGACGCAGCAAACGCCCTGTTATATCTATGACACGGAACTGCTGGCACAGACCCTTGAGGCCATTCACACAGAAATAGACGGTCGGCCCAACTATCATGTCCACTATGCTATCAAGGCGAACTCCAATCCAGCCGTGCTCCGCCAGATAGCCGCTTCCGGCCTGGGTGCCGACTGCGTGAGCGGAGGCGAGATACGCGCCGCATTAGATGCAGGGTTCCCGGCCAACGAGATTGTCTTCGCCGGCGTGGGCAAGGCCGATTGGGAAATCCGGCTGGCACTGGAAGCCGGTATCGGCATGTTCAACGTGGAGAGCACAGAAGAGCTGCAGGTCATCCATGAAATAGCCACCTTATTAAATAAACGCGCGCGCGTAAGCTTCCGCATCAACCCCGATGTGGGCGCACACACTCACGCACACATCACCACGGGCCGTGCCGAGGACAAGTTCGGCATTGCCATGGAGGATATGGTGCCGGTGATTCGTCAGGCACAGGCCATGCCGCTCATTAACTTCACAGGTTTACACTTCCACATCGGTTCGCAGTTGCTGGAGATGACCGACTTCGAAGCCCTCTGCGAACGCGTCAACGAATTACAGGAAGTGCTGGATGGCGAGGGCATCTATGCGCCGAACATCAACGTCGGCGGTGGCCTCGGCATCGACTATGAAGCTCCCGATGCACATCCCATTCCAAATTTCAAAGCCTATTTCGACACCTTCAAGCGTGGACTCCAGCTGCGTGAGGGTCAGCAACTGCACTTCGAGCTGGGGCGTGCCGTGGTGGCACAAATGGGTTCTCTGCTCACCCGTGTGCTCTATGTCAAGCACGGCAAGCAGAAGCAGTTCGTCATTGTGGATGCTGGCTTCACGGAACTCATCCGTCCCGCCCTCTATGGTGCCCACCACGCCATCCAGAACCTTTCTGCACAAGCCACCACCACCTCCCTTTCCTCCACCGGTGCCTCCCCATCCCCTGTCGGTAGCTCCCCATCCCCTGTCGGTAGCTCCCCATCCCCTGTCGGCGGCTCCCCATCCCCTGTCGGCGGCTCCCGTGCGCTGTTTCCGGCGGTTTGTCCGCCGGAGCTTTACGACGTAGTCGGCCCCATCTGCGAGTCCTCAGACACCTTTGCCCGCGACATCACACTTCCCCAGACACACCGCGGCGACCTCATCGCCATCCGGTCCGCCGGTGCCTACGGCGAGACCATGGCCTCGCAATACAACTGCCGCCCCTTGGTGAAAGCCTTTGCCCTGAAAAACCTTTAGAACCTCTCCCCCTCAACTCTCAACCCTCCGCTCGGCCCAACTGGCCGCTCCAAACTTGGAGAACTCTCAACCCTCAACCCTCAACTCTCAACCCTCAACTCCCCTCCATTGTCCACGGTTCTCTGTCCATTGTCAATCATCGTCCCTGCTCATAACCAAGCCGGTGAGTTGCGCCGTCATCTGCCACGGATTCTGGAGCAGGAGTATAATGACTTCGAGGTGATTGTCGTGGATATTGCCTCCACGGATGAGACAAAAGATATACTGGAGGCACTGGAGCTGACTTATCCCCAACTGCGTCACACTCACACACCAGCCTCGGCACGCGACATCAGTCTGGAGCGGCTGGCCATGACGCTGGGGCTGAGGGCGTCACGCCATGAGTGGGTGGTGCTCACACGTGCCGATTGCGAGCCCGCCACCAGTCTTTGGCTGAGGGACATCAGCGAAGCGGCCACCGATGACAAGGGTATCCTCCTGGGCGTGGCCAAATATGATGAACAACGGCAAACCTGGTTTGATGTAAAGGTGGGATTCTTCAGATTGTGGAACACACTGGCCAACCTGCGACACATGCAGAACGGGAACCCCGCCGTGCGCGCAGATGAGTGCAATGTCGCCATCCGCCGCTCGCTATTCCTGCAGTCTGAAGGTTTCGGAGAGCAGACAAACCTGCTCACAGGCGCAGCAGAACTATTGGTCAATCGCTTGTCCACACCCACAAACACGGCGGTGGTCACTGCACCGGAGGCCATCGTCATCCAGGACAACATGGCAGCGAGCCGTCTGTGGAAACAGCATCGCGTATTCTACATGGAGACACGCCGCCACCAGCTTCACACCTTTTCTTACCGGACCAAGCAGAACCTGCGCATGATGTTTCCATGGGCGGTGTTCCTGCTGCTCGCATCCGTCTGGCCAGTCATGATGCTGTTGCATGTGCCTCTCACGTCCACGTGCTGGATAGCCCTGGGCTCGGGTGCGTTCCTGCTGTTGCTACTCCTCATCTTCAAGATCATTAGTTTCAACCGCGCCGCGCAAGCCATCGGCTACCGCCATCGCTTCATCTTCTCTCTTCCCATCCTGGCCCTGGCACTCCCCCTGTGGAACGCCTCGGCATGGATCGCCCACCGCCTTGCCCCCCGCAATGAGTTCCGCAAGAAATTCGTGTGACAAAAAAACTGTGCCCCGTTAAACTTTAAACACTAAACACTAAACATTAAACTGCGGCGTAGCCGCGAACAAATATGTCCGATTTCATCACCTGGTGCATTGAGCACCTCAACTACTGGACCATCACCTTCCTGATGATGCTCGAGAGCACCGTCATCCCCATCCCCAGCGAACTTGTGGTGCCGCCAGCCGCCTACCGCGCGGCCGCCGATGGCAGTGACCTCAACGTCATCCTCGTCGTCCTCTGCGCCACACTCGGAGCCAACCTCGGAGCACTCATCAACTACACCGCCGCCCGCTACCTGGGGCGCCCCATCATCTACGCTTTTGCCAACAGCACGCTTGGCCACCTCTGCCTCCTCAACGAGGAAAAGGTGCAGAAGACCGAGAAGTATTTCTACGACCACGGAGCCGTGGGTACACTCATCGGCCGACTAGTACCCGGCATACGCCACCTTATCAGCATCCCCGCCGGACTGGCCAAGATGCGCCTCTCGCATTTCATTCTCTATACCACCATCGGTGCCGGACTGTGGAACATCATCCTCGCCGCCATCGGCTACAGCCTCCAGAGCGTGGTGCCTGAGGACCAGCTCATGGAGAAGGTCAACGAGTACAGCCATGAGTTGGGACTGGCCATGATTGCCCTCTTCGTCGGCCTCGTAGCCTTCCTCATCTACAAAGGCAGGAAGTCTCATTAAACTTTAAACATGAAATGTGAAACGGCGGCGAAGCCACGTCCATGGACCAGCACTATCACCCCCTCATCCTGCAACGGCTCACAGGACTGTTCGCCGCCCGCGATTGGGACGGTCTGCAGACCTACCTCGCCAGCCTCTCCAACGCTCATTTCCGCACGGCAGGCTATCTGATAGGCGAACGCCTGATGCAGGAAACGAGCCCCGATGACTTCTGGAAGGTCATGTTGCGGCTCATCCACTGGCAACCCAAGGCGTTCACGGTGACCATGGCCAAAGCAGCCACACCACGACTCATCGGTGGGTCCCTGACCATCAACGATACAGGATTCCTGCGTCTGGCCCAGTACCTGTGCACAGAGGAACGCTGGATAGACCGCCAGAAACTGCTCAAACAATGGCTGCCCGCTGCAAGAGACCCACAGACCATTGAGCGGCTGTTTGACCTGTTGCAGGTCGAAGACCCGCGCCGCCGCACCGACTTCCTGCTGCGCACAGACGGCATGCCAGCTGCCTTTGTCCTGTTGCGTACCCTACGTTTCGAAGAACACGACCGCACATGGCAGACCGGGGTCTGCCGCACACTCATGAAACGAGGCGACAGCCTCTCCTTCAACATCGCCAGCATCCTGCGAGAGTTCTTCGGCCTCCACGAACTGAAAGGAACCTTCTCACTCCACCTTCAGCCCTTCGAGCTATCACGCCTCGACACTGACTTCGGCACCTTCCAGCGGATAGCCAGCAAGGTCTGAACGCCACTCTCCACCCTCCCCTTCTGCCCCCTACCCCACTGACCCACAGGGACTGAAGACAGAAGCCCCCGGAACTCACAGATGAGTCCCGGGGGCTTCCTGATAAAGGGGCGGCTACCTACTCTCCCACTTCCGCAGTACCATCGGCGCAAGCGGGCTTAACTTCTCTGTTCGGGATGGGAAGAGGTGGGACCCCGCCGCTATAGCCACCTTAATGGGTCGAGTGAA
>JAFSZU010000132.1 GCA_017455585.1 Bacteroidaceae bacterium
CCATAGAGCGCAACCTACAGCCGACTGGCATCCGCGTGATGGACGATTTCCTGCGCTCGCTGTCCGCCGGCCGCACCGACGTGACCGCTTTCTGCGAGAAACATGGCGCCCGCACCAGCGACATCGACTCGCTCATCTTCCTGCTCACCGGCATGCGCGGCATCGACTTCCGTCAGGCCTACCAACTGCGCATGGCCGACGAGCTGCTGCGCTACACCTCGCTTGGTGTCGTTGACATCGCCCGCCGCTGCGGCTTCGGTTCGCGCACCAACCTCTACTTCGCCTACCATCGCGACCTCAGGACCACGCCCAGCTACAGGCGGGAGAAGCTGAGGCAGCAGGGGGATGAGGGGAGGTATAGGATGGATTGAATTCTTTTATCGATATATTATGATAGAAATGAATGCATATGAACTTATCAAAGATGCTGTCCTGTCATTGGGTTTAGATAAAGATCCTTGTTATCGAATTACATGCAAAGAGGACGGTGCAGGCGATAGTTTATACGAGTCAATAACTGTACACATCAATGGGCAGTTATTCTTCCTTTTAGACTATGATCATAAAGGTCTAAGGATTCGCCGTGTTTTCGAGAAAGAAGACATTCCGGTATTCTCCGGTAATGTGCAACACGGGAGTTTTATTCAGTTATATCACGACAGGAAAAAAATAAAGGATTACAGGTTTGAGTGTCCTGTCGATGAGATAATCAACACCATCTTTGGAGAATATGAGAGTGCTATCGAAAAAAAGTATCATGTATTAGAAGCCATAAAAAACGTTTTTGGAATAGACGTGCCAATAGAATGTATTGGCTTCGACATGTGTGACAAGAAATACTATATAAATGATTGGAAAAAAGAGGACGGGGTAGAATCGAAGTTGATAAAGGCTTTCTTTGAGAAAAGAAAGAACGAACTTCTGTTAGATAAGAAAAGTTATGATGGGTATTGTAGTTTTTATAAGTATACGAGTCTGAACACATTATTAAAGATGCTACAATCTCAAAAGGTTAGGATGTATTCTCTTCCAGCCATGAATGACAGAAAAGAAGTCGGTTTCCTGACCAGCAATGAAAAGTGTATTAGCGATAGTGAGGAAGACTAGACATTTCATTCGGTCATGAGGGAAGCAGACAAGAGATTCATTACAAGTTTCTCTATCTTGGAGGATGACCTCAACATGTGGCGTCTATATGGAGATGATGCCAAAGGGGTCTGCTTAGAATTTAAAGCAAAATATGATACATCCAATTTATATCCTGTCAATTATGAAAGAAATGACAACAAGGATATCCAACAATATCTTGCAAGAATAGAAGAAGAACTTAAAAAATCTAATTTGAAACTTAAATTTCTTTCTCTTGAAAGGAAATGGCAATATTATATGAAACCCACATGTTTTGATTATGAAAAGGAAGTTCGCCTTTTGATAGAAAACGACAGACCGAAAAAGTGGGATTTGCTTTCTAATGGAATTATAACTCCCTATATTGAATGTAATTTGTTTGATAGGGTCAATGGCGCAGAGTCATTTCCCTTGACTTTGACAAAAGTTATTTTAGGGCCAAACATGAAGGAGCAAGCGCGTAATAGGCACCAAATACAGCTAATGGTCAAGAACTTGCTGTATCCCGTGTTCTTATATGTTGAACCAAGTAAACTCGATTGTTATATATAATTAAGAAGGTGTTTATAATAAAAACTGAGTATATGGAACAAATAAAAGATAACAGAATAGGACAATGTCTATATGACATTCAGAAATATGAGAAGTGGGGAAACCTGCTTGCAGGTCAGAGCTTGGCACATTTGTTCAACTCTAATACTCCTGTAAGTGCATTGGCAATTCATAATGCATTAAAGCCAAAATGAAGTTAAGCGTACTTCAAGACAACCGTCATTCCGATAAGGAAAAGGATGACAGGTTAGAACAAATCGACATTGATATCCATCATACGGAAGAGATTATGAAGCATGACCTTGAATATAGAGGCCTGTTAATACCGTAAAGCACAAAGTTAATGAAATAGTGACGGAATAAAAACGTTATAAGAATAAAGTAAGACGAGATATGATGACGCAAGAAGATATTAGAAAACTGATTGGGCAGGAAGAGGGTACTGAGCTGGAGTACAAGTATGCCAAGGGTGGATTCCCAGAGAGTTTCTGGGAGACATTCTCTGCCTTTGCAAATACGCATGGAGGTATCATCGTGTTTGGCATCAAGGAGAAGGACGGCAGACTGACTCCTGACGGACTCGATGACAGTCAGATAGCGAAATATAAGAAGACGTTCTGGGACTGCGCACATAACAAAGGGAAGGTGAGTGCCACGATGTTGGCTGACCACGACCTAACCGTTGAAGAGATGGGTGGCTGTAAATTTATGGTGTTCCGCGTGCCCAAGGCTGCCTACGACCTGAAACCGGTATATCTGAACGGCAGCCCGTTTGGGAACACTTGGCGCAGGAACCATGAGGGCGACTACCACTGTACGGACTCGGAGGTGAGGCTGATGATGGCTGATGCAGAGAGTCAGAGGTGGTCGTTCGACAGCAAGATTCTGGCGAACTACACCATTGACGACATCGACCCCGGTACGCTCCGTGCTTATCGTCAGCGTTTTCTGCTCAGGTACGAGAATCATCCTTGGAACGAGTTGGACGACATGGCGTTTCTGACCAAGATAGGTGCCTATCACGTGAACCGTGAGGATGGTACCGAGGGATTCACTCGTGCAGGCATACTGATGCTGGGAAAGACGGAGAGCATCACCGACCAGAGTTGTGTGCCCCAATAATTCGTGGACTATCAGGAGAAGTTATCGTCTGACCCACGACTGAGATGGACGGACCGCTTGTATCCAGACGGGACGTGGGAGGCGAACCTGTTCCAGTTTTTCTACAGGACGTATGGCAAGCTGTCGCAACTGTTGCCTACGCCATTCATGTTGAAGGGCACTGACCGCCAAGAAGAATCGACGGCTCACGTTGCACTGAGAGAAGCATTGGCCAACACGCTGATACACTGCAACTACGCCCAGCAGGGGAACATACTTGTGGTGGGAAGGCGAGAAGGCATTACTATGCGCAATCCGGGCTGCATGCTAATCTCAGTGGCTGACTTCTATGCGGGGAGTCACAGCATCTGTAGGAACCCGACGCTACAGAAATTGTTTATGTTCCTGGGGAATGGTGAAAAAGCGGGTAGCGGCGCAGACATTATCCGAAAGGGATGGGACGATAACCACTGGCCAGTGCCGGAGTTGACGGAGAGGCCCCAGCCAGACGAGACGATGATGACTTTGCAGTTGGCACACGATGAAAAAGACCAAGAGAGCAAGCGTGATGTCGGAGAGAATGTCGGAGAGAGTGTTGGAGATGATATATGGAGCAGACTCACTGAAAGGCAGCGAATTATAGTAAGGGAGTTGCATGAATCTCCGGCATTATCAGCTAAAACGATGTCGGAGAGCATGTCGGTGTCTCCACGAACCATAGAAAGGGATCTGCAGAAGTTGACGGCTATGGGGGTAATTGCTCATGAGGGCAGCGATTTCGGAGGCGAATGGAAAGTGCTTATCAATGTTCCGGACATACTGTAGGTATACTATAGGCTGTTTCTAGCCATACTCTAAGCATACTCAAGCCTTACTCATTAAGTATGCCAACAATATGGGAAGAGCAAGATAAGGGCGAGGCGCTGACGGTTCAAGGTGAATGGATTCACAAAACCACGGATTCACGGATCTACGGATTCACGGAATAAAATTGTTATAAAGATATGAGCATAGACGAAAAAACTATAAGAGAGACATTGCTGAAAGGCGAACGGGTGACACTTGAATGCAAGAAAGCGAAGGCTGAGGTGCCAAAATCTGTATGGTAAACGTATTCGGCTTTTGCCAATACCATTGGCGGATTGATTCTTCTTGGCGTGGATGAAGACCTGTAGGAGAAGGACATCAATAAGCGATTCCAAATAACTGGGGTGGATGAACCACGAAAGATTATCACAGACTTTTGGAATACAATCAACAGCGACAAGGTGAATGAGAACATTTTTGTTGACAGTGATGTGGAGGTGGTGAATTTGGAGGGAGTACAGATAGTCTGCATCCGTGTTCCTCATGCAGACTGGAGAGTAAAGTCAATCTATCTGAATGGTAACCAAATTCAAAAAAGAGGGATAAAAAATTGCACCGCCACTGTTGCGGGACAGCGGCGGTGCATTTTTCTGGGTGAAAAGGTTTATGCCTCCTGAGCAGGGGCTGTACGCTTCTCTGCGATACGGGCCTTCTTACCGGTGAGGCCACGCAGATAGTAGAGCTTGGCACGACGCACCTTACCCACCTTGTTGATGGTGATGCTGTCGATGTTGGGGCTGGAGATGGGGAAAATACGCTCCACACCCACGGTGCCGCTCATCTTGCGAACCGTGAAACGCTTCTGATCCTGATGGCCGCTGATGCGGATGACCACGCCACGGTAGAGCTGGATGCGCTCCTTGTTACCCTCGACAATTTTGTAAGCCACGGTCACGGTGTCACCAGCCTTGAACTTGGGGAAGGACTTGCCCGTAGCAAATGCTTCTTCAGCAATTTTGATTAAGTCTGCCATTGTTGTGTGTAATGGTTTAAATTGTTGTTGTCGGTCGAGCATAGGCTTAACAGGGAACTCTGCATCCTGACAGCGGCCTGTGCCGAAAGCGGGCGCAAAGGTAGTGATATTTTACGATTTGACCATTTACGATTTTACGATTTATGCCTCCGCCTCATTCTTTTTAGTTTTTTTTCACGTTTGGAGGGCCGAATTGCGTTAATCTTCCAAAATCCGTTGTTCTTTACAAGCTTTTTTTGCAACTTTTGCAATAATTATTCATAAGGTGAGTTCCTTAAAATCTCATGCCAAGTGAGAACCGGGCATACGAATCAATCCACCTTGGCGCGGGCTGTGGAGTCCAGGTAATGTTGTGCCTTATGAAGGTAGTTTTAGATGTTCCCGTATCGATTTTCTCGATTTTTTCAAAAAAATGGATGAGGATGTGAGGAATACAATATATTTTTATACCTTTGCGCCCGTTAATCATACTTATAACGTGAATAGTAAATAGTAAAACATATAATCATAATAAAACATGGTGGATTTGAAAGTACTTGAGTTGAGCGAACAGGAGATTGTTCGCCGCCAAAATATGCAGGCACTGCGGGACATGGGCATTGAGCCTTACCCCGCTGCTGAGTTCCCGGTTACTGCTTGGAGCACGGATATTGTGCAGAATTTTGTGGATCTTCCCATCATCGGCAAGGACGAGGAAGGGAATGATGTGCGCGAGCAGGCCACACCGGAGAATAGCCCCGTGGTGAGCATTGCCGGGCGAGTCATGAGCAAGCGCATCATGGGCAAGGCCGCCTTCGCAGAATTGCAGGATTCCAAGGGGCGCATTCAGGTGTATGTGCAGCGGGATGCTATCTGTCCGGATGAGGACAAAGACATGTATAATGTAGTCTTCAAAAAGCTCCTGGACCTGGGCGACTTCATCGGTGTGAAGGGTTATGTCTTCCGCACGAAGACGGGCGAGATCAGCGTCCACGTGATGGAGATGAAGCTGCTGAGCAAGAGCCTGAAGCCGCTGCCCATCGTGAAGACAGACGCTGATGGCAATGTCTATGATTCATTTGATGATCCAGAGTTGCGCTACCGCCAGCGCTATGTGGATCTCGTGGTCAATGCCGGGGTGAAGGAGACCTTCGAGAAGCGCGCCATCATCGTCCGCACCATGCGCCGCATCCTGGACGAGGCGGGCTACACAGAGGTGGAGACGCCCATCCTGCAGATGATTGCTGGCGGCGCCACAGCCCGTCCCTTCATCACCCACTTCAACGCGCTCAATCAGGACATGTATATGCGCATCGCCACGGAGCTGTATCTGAAACGTCTCATCGTCGGCGGCTTCGAAGGCGTCTATGAGATGGGCAAGAACTTCCGCAACGAGGGTATGGACAAGACCCACAACCCCGAGTTCACCTGCATGGAACTGTACGTCTCCTACAAGGACTACAATTGGATGATGTCCTTCACCGAGAAGATGGTGGAGGAACTTTGCACCGCCGTCAACGGCAAGCCGGAGGTGGAGATTGACGGACAGGTGATCTCGTTCAAGGCTCCCTACCGCCGTCTACCCATCCTGGAGGCCATTCAGGAAAAGACGGGTTTCGACTGCACAGGCAAGAGCGAGGATGAGATCCGCGCCTTCTGCAAGGAGAAAGGGATGGAAGTGGATGAGACCATGGGCAAGGGCAAGCTCATCGACGAGCTCTTCGGCGAGTTCTGCGAGGGCAGCTACATCCAGCCCACCTTCATCATCGACTATCCCGTGGAGATGTCGCCGCTCACCAAGATGCACCGCAGCAAGCCCGGACTGACCGAGCGCTTCGAACTGATGGTGAACGGCAAAGAACTGGCCAACGCCTACAGCGAGCTCAACGACCCCATCGACCAGGAAGAGCGCTTCAAGGAGCAGATGCGTCTGGCCGCCAAGGGCGATGACGAGGCCATGATCATCGACCACGACTTCCTGCGCGCCCTGCAGTACGGAATGCCGCCCACCAGCGGCATCGGCATCGGCATCGACCGTCTGGCCATGCTGATGACGGGCAAGTTCGCCATCGGAGAAATCATGCTCTTCCCGCAGATGAAGCCCGAAAAGCGCATTCCCAAGGACAAATCCGAGGCGTTCGTGGCTCTCGGTTTCCCCGAGAGCATCGTGCCTATATTATATAAGTGTGGCTACAACCTCGTCAGCGACCTCACAGGACAGAAGGCCCAAAAGGTGCAGCAGCAGATTGGCGAGGTGATTAAGAAGTACAAACTGGACATCGAGAAACCCAGCGTGCAGGATTTGGAAGAATACCTCGGACACCTCGCATAACCACAGATTACACAGATTACACGGATTTGTTTCTGCTTGCTTCCATCAGTTTTTTGGGGCATTACACTGATTCATATACAGGTGACTGGGATAGATCCTTACCATTTTAGAAATCTGTGTAATATTGGAAATAAGTAACTAAATAGAATTACATGACTATAATTCGTAGTGAAAGATAAAACTAATTGTGTGCACCTACTTAATATATCACTACACATATAATCTGTTAAATCCGTGTAATCTGTGGTGAATAAAAGTATTTATAATGTTAGGATTCGGAAACAAAAAGTCAAATGATACTGCTCCCTCCCTAACAGGGACGGCGGGGGAAGAGTCCGGGTCTTCTTATCGTATCGCTGTGATGGGTGGCGGCTCGTGGGCCACGGCCATCGCCAAGATGATGCTGGAGAAGAACGAGAGCATCTGCTGGTATCTGCGCCGTCAGGACCGCATCGATGACTTCAAGCGTCTGAGCCACAACCCCGCCTACCTCACTGGCGTGCACTTCGATGTCGATCGCATCCATTTCTCCGCCGACATCAACGACGTGGTGGAGCGTGCAGACACGCTTATCTGGGTCACTCCATCGCCCTACCTGAAGGGACACCTGAAGAAACTCAAGGTGCGGCTGCGCGACAAGTTCAACATCACCGCCATCAAGGGTATCGTGCCCGACGACAACCTCTGCGTCTCGGAGTATTTCCACCAGGCATACAACGTTCCTGACGAGAACCTGGCCGTCATCGCCGGACCCTCACATGCTGAGGAAGTGGCTCTCGGACGCCTCACCTACCTCACCGTGGGTTGCTCCGACGAGGAGAAAGCACAGCGTTTTGCAGACATGATGGCCTCCGGCTATGTGAAGACCAAGACCTCGCGCGACGTCATCGGCATCGAGTATGCCTCGGTGCTGAAAAATGTCTATGCCATCGCCGCCGGCATCTGCAAGGGCCTGAAGTACGGCGACAACTTCCAGGCGGTGCTCATGTCCAATGCCTTGCAGGAGATGAACCGCTTTCTGGCCACCGTGCACCCCATTCAGCGCAGCATCTTCGAGAGTTGCTACATGGGCGACCTCATCGTCACCGGCTACAGCCAGTTCTCGCGCAACCGTGTCTTCGGGCAGATGATAGGGCAGGGCTATAGCGTCAAGAGCGCACAGATAGAGATGGAAATGATTGCCGAGGGCTACTTTGGCTGCAAGTGCATGAAGGAGATCAACCGCCACCTGCACGTCAACATGCCCATCCTCGATGCCGTCTATAACATCCTCTACGAGCGCATCAGCCCCACCATAGAAATCAAGTTGCTCACAGACAGCTTCCGTTGACATCCCCTTCTGCCACCTTTCTTTCACAGCCTTGCACCTTCCAGGAATGAAGGTCACCCCGATCAGATGGCAACTGCAAAGGAAATCATTGAATATATGAAGTCGCTGCAGAACGTGAAGCAGCGACAGATACTGATGGGCTTCTTCAAGACAGACCCTGGTGAATACGGCGAAGGTGATGAATTTCTGGGCCTGAAGGTGCCGCAGACGCGAGAGGTGGTCAAGATGGCGGGTCAAGGTTTCCCCTTGAGCGAAATCCCCGAGCTCCTCATGAGCCGCTGGCACGAAGTGCGCCTCTGCGGTTTCTTAATCCTCGTTTCGAAGTTCGAAAGACAGGCAACCAAGCGGCTGGAGAACGACCCCAGTGCTATCGCCAAGCGCGATGAGATTGTTCAGATGTACCTCCAGTATGCCGAGCAAGCCAACAACTGGGACCTGGTGGACTTGTCGGTGCATAAGATTTTGGGGCATTGGCTGCTGCTGCCAACCTTTCTTGGGAATGACATTAACTCTAAGGAGTTTAGGAGTCAAGGAGTAATTCCTGCGACTCGGGAATCCTTAGAATACAAAAGAAATGTGCTCGATTCTTTAGCCCAAAGTCCTTGTCTTTGGAAGCAGCGCATGAGCATCGTCTGTTCCTGGAAAACCTCGCAGCAGGGCGACCCCTCATGGTGCTTGCGCTATGCCGAAATCCACCTGCATCATCCACACGACCTGATGCACAAGGCGGTGGGATGGATGCTGCGCGAGATGGGAAAGCGTTGCTCAATGGGGCTGCTTCGGGAGTTCCTGCGTCAGCACGCCCACGAGATGCCCCGCACCATGCTTCGTTATGCCATCGAGAAAATGTCGGAAACGGAACGTAAGGAGTGGATGAAAATAAAATGACTATACATAACGCTGCTCGATAACCGCCCAATCCACGATCTGCCATAGTGCAGCCAAATGGTCTGGGCGACGATTCTGGTAGTCCAGGTAGTAGGCATGCTCCCAGACATCGAAGGTCAGTAGCGGCTTCAAACCTTTCTGTATAGGATTGGCAGCATTCGGTTCCTGTGTAATCACCAAATTGCCATCTTTATCAGCAGACAGCCAGACCCAACCACTTCCAAACAGCGTAGCGCCCTTCTTTTGGAACTCCACCTTGAACGCCTCGAAGGAACCAAAGTCACGAACAATAGCCTCAGCGAGTTTCCTAATAGGTTTATTGTCCGCCTTGGGCGCTGCAAACTGCGCGAAATACAGGTTGTGATTCAGGATCTGCCCGGCATTATTCAGCATGCCGCCCATTCCCGACGTTCCGTCGCCTACCCGTAGCCTTTCTGCCTTCAGCACCATCTCCTCTAAAGGTAGTCCTGACAACGGACTCCCTTCCAGCAGCCCATTCAGATTATTTACATACCCGGCCAAATGCTTTCCGTGATGGAATGCAATCGTCTCTTTGCTAATCACCGGCCCCAAAGCCTCCGGTGCATACGGTAGCGCCATCAATTGAAACTTCTCCATACCTTATTTTTCTATAAATTATAACGACAATATCTGTTCGGCATGCTCCTTGGTCTTCACCTGTTTGCCGGCAAAGATCTGTTCGATGATGCCTTCTTCATTGATGACGAAGGTGGTGCGAATGGTTCCCATGGTCTTCTTGCCATACATCGACTTCTCGCCCCATGCACCCATGGCTTCCAGCAACTCGTGATTGACATCAGCAATCAATGGGAACGGCAACTCGTACTTCTCCTTGAATTTCACATGCGAGGCCGCCGAGTCCTTACTCACGCCAATTACCTCATAGCCCTTGCCCTGCAAATCACCGTAGTGGTCTCGCAGACTGCAAGCCTCAGCAGTGCAGCCACTTGTATTATCCTTCGGATAGAAGTACAGCACCAGCTTGCGGCCTTTATAATCACTCAGACGGATGTCCCGTCCCAGCTCGTCCTTGCCCAGAATCTCGGGCGCCTTGTCTCCAATGTTCATACTAATTTGCTTTAATTTATAATATCCTCTTCTATCATCCTTTTCCATCCTGCATCACCGCCGGTTCCCAAAGATGCCGCTGCATATCCACATGCCCATTAGGTTTGAAAGCCACGCCTTCAGTCTCTAACAACACTCGTTGACGACTCCAGCCAGGAGCCGTCCGCCCCTCTTTGTTCACTACCCTATGGCACGGCAAATCCACCGCACCTGGTGTATATCGCAACGTTCTTCCCACCATCCTTGAATGACTGGGCCATCCCGCCAGCGCAGCAATATGCCCGTATGTCGTCACCTTCCCACGTGGTATCTGGCTGACGATATTCAGCACGTCCTCGCCAAACGCCCTCGCCTGCTCCGCCGTCATCCTATCGGGATAATCCTTCATACCATTCATCGTTTTTTCCCGTTGTAAAGTCAGACATTTTTCGCGAGTATGCGTGAGAACCAGTTGTACGGGTTACAAAGATACAACTTCTATTGATATGTTGACCCAAGAGACTGGGAAAAATGCGAGAAGGAAGGCGTTATTTATAGATTTTTAGTGAAATCATGTTTATTTCGTTTCATTTTTTGATATAACTATGTAATTTTGCAGCAAAATAATCGCAAAGATAGATAAAAAACACGAAATATAAGCCAGTCCTATAAAGAAAATAAGTTTTCTTTAGAGGAAAGATAGATATATATCACGAAATATAAGCCAGCCCGATAAAGAATTTAAGTTTTCTTTAGAGGAAAGATAATGGCGTGCCGGTCAATTGATTTTTGCTGGAAAACCTGAATCTTCTGGCATATTCACCCAGGTGTGCTGGCAGACAGACGCGCATGTGTCGATTATTCCATCATGACCGAATGATTATTCGTTCATGATGGAATAATCATTCGGTCATGATGGAATGAACAAGACAGTCACCTCCTCAGGGTCAATTCATCACTTCCTCGGGGTCAATTTGTCGCTTCCTCGGGGTCGTTCCAATTATTAACTTTTAGTATTGGCTTACCTTTACATCGCTGACGGTGATGCTGCCGCCGTAGTTGTTGATGCTCCAGCAGTTCTTCTGGATGCCGTAGATGCGATTGGTGTAGCAGACATTGTCATTTACATACATGACCATCACACTGTTGTCGGTGAAGATGTTGATATGGTAGGCGTTATCGGCAGGGCGAGAGAACCCATAGTCGTCAATGCCCTCGATGAAGCCTCGTCCTTCCTCGCCCTCCTGCTCGAAGTTCACTTTACGCCAGTTCTCGTTCTCGGGGTTGACGACCATGGTGTAGTACTGCTTGGAGTCGGAGCCGCGTACGAGTGAGATGCCGAAGCGGTCCCAATTGTTGCTGGTTTTGACGGTGAAGGAGATGTGGTTGCGTGTGCCCAGGCGGGGGAAGAGGAGGTAGGCGTCATTGCCGGAGTGGGTGGTGATTCCGGCGGACGAACCGCCGGACACAGTGCCGTTAGCGGCGGAACCGCCAGACACAGTGCCGTTGCTGGCCATGACGGTGAGGGATTGCTGCAGGTGATACTTGGCGGCCATGGCGGGCACCTGGCCGAGGGTGAGGGTGCCGTCCTCGTGCTGTATGATGCGGTGGCAGACGAGGGCACCGGACCAGTTGGGCTCGCCACCGGCACCCACATTGATGTTCTTGTCGTGGATGGTGGTGCCAGTACGGTAGGGACACCAGCCCCAGATGTAGCGGTCGGTGCCGTTGGAGGCCGTCTTGCCGGCATAGAAAGCCCGGCTGTCCAGCACTCCTTCCTTGCCGTCCTGCGGCCAGTTGGCCCCCGGGTCATTGAAGCATGCTTTCAGGTTCTCCCATGAGGTGGCCATCATGTACTTCACCTTGCGGCTCCAGCTGGCGCGGTAGCCTTCGCTATAAACAAGATACCAGTAATTGCCCATCTTGAAGATGTCAGGGCACTCGCACATGCGGTCCCATATCATGGGGAACTGCCCCACGTGTTCCCACGTCTTCAGGTCTGCCGACTTGAACTTGGCAAACTTCAAGTTGCTGACAATCACCATGTGCCAGAGCCCGTCCTCGGCCTTGAAGACTTGCGGGTCGCGGAAGTCAACGGTGCTGTAGCCGTAGTCATCGCCCTTGAGCATCCAGGTGTAGTCCTTTGTCCAGGTCTTGAAGTCGGGGGATGTGGCGCGCATCACCACTTCTACGTTCTTCAGGAGTACGTTGTGACCCGTGTAGTAGATGTAGTAGAGGCCGTCCTTCTCATCATAGATGGCGCAGCCAGTGCCTAATGAGGCGTCGGCCTCCTGTGTGGAGGTGCCAGTGGGCAGCACCTCGCCAAGGGATTCGTAGGAGGCTCCGTCCTTGGTGCTGATGCCCCAGAAGGGATGGTAGCAAGCACCATTGTTCTCGTACTCTTGCAGGTAGAGCACTTTGAACTCGCCAGCCTTCTGGTCATAGAAGGGCATGGGGTCGCCACAGCGTCCGATGGCGGGATTGTAGTAGGTCAGGAAACCGGCCTCGTCTGTGGAATTGAAGAAGGTGGTGGCGGTGGCCCAGTCCTTGGGTGCATCGGGGCCAAAGTCGTCTTCTGAGCAGGAGGCGAGGAGGGCTGGGGTTGCTGCGAATACGCAGTACACCCAACCGAGGATGAGAGATTTATTTAAAGTTTTCATAAAGGATTCTATTATGAATTGTGAATTACGCATTACTTCATCAAGTGATTGAATGCATTCTGAGTGATGATGGCGATGTTCTGGTGGAAGTTCTCCACGTAGCCAGCTTCATAGGCATAGGAGTACCAGTCGTAGCAACCGGAACCGATGCAGATGATGCCGCCCTTGCCGCCTGTGGCCGGATATTCCCATGCCACGACAGCGCCGTCGCCGCCCACACCGAGTACTTTACCGCCCGTGCGTGCCTCCCATGCTGCATGATTGTCATAGCCACCCCAGTCGGTGCCGATATGGTACTGGGCCGTGGAGTTGGTGATGTGATAGCCGGCATCGGTGCAATAGACTTCGTTGGGGTTGTCGCCAGCAATCAGGTTCTGCCACAGCGGATGATCGTTCTGTCCGTCGAAGATGCGGAACGACCACGGGCCGCCACAGAGTTCGGCCGCATCCTCGTTCTGTCCCCAGCAGTTGTTGGGCGTTGTCCATTCGTCATCACCCGTCACACCGATGAATGAAGGCAGGTTGGTGGCATAGCGAGTCAGGAACAGCGACCCGCCATTCTCATAGAAGGCACGCAGCTCGTTCATTTCCGAGGCAGCTTCGCCCATGGTGACGGTCATGCCGTCCTTGGCCGGCACCTCCTGGGTGTCGAAGCCCATGAAGGAGATGACCAGCGTGGCACCGCGCGATATCTTAATGGTGAAGCGGCCGTCCATGTCGGTCAGCGTACCGTTGGTTTCGTTGCCTTTCTCTCTCACGGTGGCACCGGGCAGACCCTCCTTCAGGTCATCGAGCACGGTGCCCCGGACATCGACTTGCTGCGCCCAGAGCGCTGTGCCAGCAAGAATGAGCGTGAGGCTCATCAACATTCGTCTTAGCTTTTGCATGTTGTTTTGGTTAATTATGAATTATGAATTATGCATTGTGTATTGTGTATTTCCACTTGTCGGCTTCGCTGGTGCAAAGGACGTAACTTGCTTTAAATATGGACATAAAATATTGTTCATCCCCTTGAATATTTGTTTCCATGCAACAAATATGCAGGGGGATGAACGATTATTATAATTCTTAATGCATAATTCTTAATGCATAATTGGCTGCGCCTATTACTTTCTCACGTCGCCGGGTACCATGCCGAACTCGTCCTTGAAGCACTTGGTGAAGTAGGCGGGTGCTGAGAAACCGACGGCGTAGGCGACCTCGGAGACGGTCTTGTCGGTGGTGAGCAGGAGCTGGTAGCCTCGATTGAGGCGGGCCGTGCGCAGCAGCTCAACTGGCGAGGAGCCGGAGAGGGCTTTGACCTTGCGGTAGAGCTGTACACGGCTCAGGTTCATGTCCGCCGCAATATCCTCCACGCTCAGCTCGCTGTCGGCCATGCGTTTCTCCACGACCTCGCGAAAGCGAGTGATGAAAGTGGGCAGACCCTCTCCGCGCTCCCCCTCATGGGGGAGGGTGGAATGAATACGAGAGGTAGCAATCCCTTCAGCAGTCAAAAGGTGACCACTCTCCCCCTTGAGGGGGAGCGGGGAGGATGGTTGGGAGGGGCTGTAGGGGTGGGTTGTGGGGTCGGGTGTGGGGCTTTCCATATTCCACAGGTTTTGCACCACGCGCTCGCGTTGCATATTGACCTTGCTGAGGTGGTAGAGGTAGAAGAGGGCGATGGCCACGAGCAGCAGGACAATGACGCCCAATGCCAGGGCGTTGAGCAGCCGCTGCTGGTTGATGCGCTGGAGATAGGAATCAGCTTTTGTCTGCAAGCGCTCCAGTTTCTGCGAACGGCGCATGACCTCGTCGCTCTCCAGAAGCAGGACGTTGGCATTCTCGGGGGTCACGAGGGCAGAGGTCAGCATCACTTCTTTCTCGTAGGGGCGTCCTTCCAGGATGTCCAGGGCCAGTTGCAGCAGCAGGTCGCCGCGGGTGGGATAGATATAGGAAGCGTTGAGCAGCGAGTCCCGCACCTGGCAGATGCCTCCGTTCTCGCCCGGAAGGCCGTCAATGCCGCAGAAGAGAGGTGTGGTCCCCTTTGCGTCCTCCGAGGGGGTAGTCCCCAGCAGAGCCTTGCGGGCTCGCATGGCCGTGCGGTCGTTGTGACCGAAGACGCAGTCAATGTTGATTGATGATTGATGATTGTTGATGGATGAATACTCATTATATTCATCAGTCATCAATCTTAATTCATCAATATACTGTCTGACAGCTTCGTAGGCTGTTTCTTCCGTCCAGTCGCCTTGTAGCGTGGCCACGACGCTGATTTGCGGATAGCGGTCGATGGCTTCGCGGAAGCCGCGGTGACGCTCGTCGGCTGGCGAGGAACCTTTCAGCCCCATCACCTCCAGCACGCGACCTGCACCGCCCAGGCAAGAGGCGATGTACTCACCCATCACGCGCCCCATTTCATAATTGTCGGCACTCACAAAGGAGGTGTACTTCTGCGAGTCGGTTTTGCGCTCGAAGACGATGACGGGGATGCCGCGGTCATACGCCCTGTCAATGGCTGGTGACACACTCTGTAGTTGGTTGGGTGCCACGATGAGCAGGTCAATGCCGCTGGCTACCAGACTGTCTATCTGCTGAATCTGCCGCCGGCTGTCATCTCATGCTGTGGCAAAGTGCAGTTCCACACCCTCATGAAACGCTGCCTCCAGATTCATCTCCGCGTTCTGTCAGTCGCGCCAGATATCCTCGGAGCACTGTGATACTCCGATGCGCCATTTCACCTTGCTTTCGGTGCATGAAGCAAGCGTGATGATGAGGATGGCTATGTGCCAGAAACTTTTTTGCATAACGTTTATTTCAGAAGAGCACGGCGGCGCACTGGGGTTGGAGAGTCAGGGTGATGCGCCCTTTCTTGTCGGGGGTGACGGTGGACTGCTGGGGTGTCTGGCCGTCGGGGCCGTCGTGGAGGAGGGTGATGTTCTCGACGGGGAAACCGTTGAGCACCAACGACGGGGAAAGGGTGATGGTCTTGGCGGCGGATTCGGCGTTCATGGCGATGAGGTACCATTGGTTGGCGTGGCGGCGGGCCATGACGATGTACCTGCCGGGGTAGCCCTCGATGAAGCGGGTCTCGTCCCAGGTGGTGGGCACCTGCTTCATGAAGTCGATCTCGAGCTGGGGCTGCTCGGTGAGGTTGCGGGGCGTGAGGGCGAAGTTTTGTCCGCTGGACTGGAAGGCGATGGCTGTGGCGAGCTCGAAGATGTCGCTGGTGCGGCGCGTGTTGCCCTTGTCGGGCTCGCGGTGCAGACGCTTCTGCAGCACCGTGCCGCCGTATTCCATCGAGGCGGTGGTGTTGCGCACGAAGGGATGCAGACAGGCGTGGCGCGCTTCCATGTCACAGAAGCCCTGGCTGAAGTAGAGGTTCTCGCTGGCCAGCACGGCCTCGCTGCTGCAATAGTTGGGGTACATGCGTTCCCATCCGCGGGGCAGGGTGCAGCCGTGACAGATGACTTGGATGCCGTAGTCGTTGGCGTCGGAGAGGAGGCCTTCATAGAGGCGCATCGTTTCCTGCTTGTCGCCAGGGAAGAAGTCAACCTTGATGCCGGCCACACCGTGCTTCTGCAACCACTTCATCTCCTGTTTGCGGACGATGGAGTTGTGCATACACTGGCGGGCACACTGCGGGGCATCGTTCCAGCCACCGTTGCTGTTGTACCAGACCCATGGGCGCACACCTTTCTGCTTGCAGTAGGCAAAGAGCTTCTCCATTCCTTTGCGGCCGATGTGCTCATACCAGCCGCCGTCGATGAGGCAGCCTTCCCAACCGAGGGATGCGGCGAGGTCGATGAACTTCACCTGGTCGTCGTAGTTGATGCTGGCGTCCTGCCAGAGAATCCACGACCACGTGTTGCGCGAGCCTTTATAATCAATGGAGGGTTCATAGAGCGGTTCCACGACATCCCAGGTGATGGTGGTCTCGACGATGGGCTTCAGCGACGGGCCGAAGGTGATGGTGCGCCAAGGGGTGAAGCCCGTGACGTTGTCGTTGCCGTTGGTCTTGCAGTTGCCCAGTCCGAGCTGTGCGCCCGTGCTGCCGAAGCCGTTGTTCTCGCCCTCCATGGGGAAGGCAATGGTGAAGAGGCCGTCGGGTGTGGCATCGCTGAGGTGGCTGCCGCAGTAGTTGCTGCTGACGCCAGTTTCGGAGATGAGGAGCCAGCTGTCATTGGCGGTGGGCAAACCACCGCTCACCAACGCAGAGGAGGGGATGCGGAAGAGGCAGGGGAAGGTCCAGCCGTGGCCGTACTGGCTGCGGGTGGTGGCGGGTTCGTCCCAGATGTAGCCTTCCTCGTAGCTGGGCTTGGTGCGCTTCCAGCCAATCATGGGGTCGCTCTGCGGGCAGATGAAGGCGGTGGCGGTGGTGGGCAGCCGGAAGCCGGAAGCCTCGCCGGTGACCACGATGGAGCCGGTCTCGCCGCCTTGCAGGAAGCGGTAGCGGTAGGCGATATTGTTGTTGAAGACGCTGAACTGCACGGTCATCAGCACGCCGCCCTTCTTGGCCTCGGGCGTGGTGAGGACGAGGCCAAAGCCGTTCTCCTCGCTGTTGACCTCGCTCTGCTTGCCTTGGCGCAGGTGGTAGCTGTGCTTGATGGTGCCCTCTGGGTGGACAGTCTCAACGAGGGTGAGATCCTTGCTGAAGTCGGCCACGTTGGTATAGACACCCAGCGGCGATTCCAGCAGGACGGGCACATCCAGGGTATCGGCCTTTGCGCCTTTCTTCTTGGCTTTCAGAATGGAACGGTAGCCGGCGGAGTAGCTGAGGCGGCCGTCAGAGAGCTTCACGTCGAGATAGGTGAGGCCGTCGGGGGAGAGAATGCGAGTGGTCTGTGCGCAGAGAGGGGTGAGGGAGGCTGCGGCGAAGGCAGCGAGTGTGAGGAGATGTTTCATTGTTGATATGGGTTGAAGTTGATAATCAATGGACGCGCGAATACGCGCGACACCCGACAAGGGGCGATGAGGAGTTACTTGAGAATGGCCTGTCACAGAATCAGGGGCGACACCCGACAAGGGGCGATGAGGAGGGTGATGAGGATCTTAGAATTGCCAGCCATGGAAGAGGAGGCCGCTGCCCGCCAGCTCGGCACCGAAGTAGAAGCCAACGTTGGTGGGTTGGTTGTAGCCCACGTTCTGCATGGTGACGCTGTGGCGATAGACGGGTTCGGCGAGGAAGGTATGGAAGCGGTAGGGGGTGGGTAGGGGCGAAACGTAGAGACGGAGGTGGCAGTTGTCGGTGGTGCGGGTGAGTACTTCCTCACGCCAGTCACCGATGACGTCGGCGCAGAGGGCGGGGTTGCTCTTGCTGCCGTTGTTGAAGGCACAGCCCTCTAATTTAATTAAAGGTACGCACGCGCGAGAACCTTTCTGGTATTTGCTCACGGTCTCATGGTCGAGTAGCTCGCGGAGCAGGTCGCCGTCCCACCAGATGCCGAAGTTGATGGGGATGCGGGCTGTGCTGTCAATGATCTCACCGCGGACATTGCAGATGCCGCCGGAGGCCGATGACCACATCTCCAGACCGGGGTTGGCGGGGTCGATGTCGGCGGCCATGCAGCGGCCCACGTCGCTGGCAGAGAGGATCTGGAAGAGGACGCGGCCCGTGCGGGCATCGCGGAAGTCGCTGCCGTCGCGCTTGTTCTCGTGGCAGTCCCAGAGTTGGAGGGCATTTGGGCGCGAATACGCGCCCCACTCAACCATGGGGGATGTGACACTTGGCGGGAAGAACGCCGTGAGGTGGAGGGCGTCGCCGTGGCCCATGCCAGTGTTGTAGAGGCCACGGCCGTCGTGGTCCACGGCCATGGAGCCGTAGGTGATCTCGTCGCAGCCGTCGCCATCGACATCGCCGATGCGGAGGTTGTGGTTGCCTTGCCCTGCATAGCTGGCCCACTCAGGGGTGTTGGTGTCGAAGACCCAACGGACTTTCAGCTCCTTGCCGTCGAAATCGTAGGCGGCGAGGACGCTGCGGGTGTAGTAGCCGCGGCAGAAGATGGCGCTGAGGTGTTGCCCGTCGAGGTAGGCGCTGGCGGCGAGGAAGCGGTCGGAGCGGTTGGCATAGTTGTCGCCCCAGCTCTTGAGGTCGCCGCGTTCGGGGATGTAATCGACGGTGGAGATGGCGCGGCCCGTCTGGCCGTCGAAGCAGGTGACCCATTCGGGACCTTTGTAGATGAAACCGCCGCGTTTGGCCTTGGGATCCATGTGGTTGGGCCAGCCGGGGCCGCGGAATTGCTCGCCGGGGTTGCCGTTGGCCTGGTAGGGATGGGTATCGGGATGACGGACGTGGTCGGCTTTGGGGTCGCCAAGGACGGTTCCGGTGCCGTCGATGGTGCCGTCGCTGGTGCGGACGAGGAGCTCTGCGCAGCCGTCGCCGTCGAGGTCGGCGACGATGAAGGGCGTGTAGTGTGCTCCGCTGCGGATATTGGGGCCGAGGTTGACGCGCCAGAGGCTGGTGCCGTCGAGGCGTAGGGCTTCGAGGATGGTGGGGTCGGTGATGCCGCTCTGGCTGTTGTCTTTGCTGTTGGAGGGGTCCCACTTAAGGACGATTTCCAGCTGGCCGTCGCCGTCGAGGTCGGCCATGGTGGCGTCGTTGGGGGAATAGATGACGGGGTAGCCCTCGGGAGAACCCTCGGACACGGGAACAGGGGGAGTGAGGGGGATGTCGAGATAGCCGACGGGGGCATCTGCGGGTAGTGTCCAGGAGGAGGTGAGGAGGGCGATGTCGGCGGTCTTGAGGCCACGGGGGATGTTGCCGTTGGCATAGACGGGGCGGACGGTGTAGGTGGCTTCCTGGTCGGAGGGGCAAAAATCCATGAAGGTGGTGGATTGGCGGGCGGTGCGGCGACCGATGACTTTGCGGTCGCGCAGGATCTCGAAGGTGACGTCTATGGGGTCTTGCTCCAGATAGCGCCAGGAGATAAGGACGGAATCGGGGGAAGTGCGGATGGCGATGGTGCCGCGGTTCATGCGCTCCCGGCAGAGGCGGGAATAGTCATAGGCGGTTTGGGCGGCGAGGGGAGGGGAGAGGAGGAGGGGCGCTGACAGAGCCAGCGCGTGCACGAAACGGCAGAGGGGGGAGGGGAAGTGCTTCATTGTGTTGTGGAGGGTGAGGGGTGGTGAGATGGATGGAATCCGGCGGACAAACCGCCGGAAACAGAGCCTAATGAGGGCATGACGGGAGGGGTCACAGGGGAAACGTGGGAGTTAGCTAGGGAAACGGGAGAGGTAGCAGGGGAAATGGGAGAGGTAGCGGGGGAAACGGGAGAGGTAGCGGGGGAAACGGGAGAGGTGGCGGCGAGGTCGATGACGTGCTGGATGGCGGCGCGGACGCGCTGGAAGGGGGGAGCATCGCGGAAGGCGGTGTTCTTCTTGAGCACGGTGTCGATGGGGATGACGGCGTGCTGGTAGGCCGCGAGCTCGCACTGGCGCTGCTGGGGGTGGAGGGCGAGCTGTTTGATTTCGCGCTCGCGTTCCTTGCGCAGCATGGTGCAGATGGGTTCCAGCAGGGGCATGACCACGTTCTCGAAGAGCGTGTGGCCTTGGATATATAAATAGGTGGTGTCAGGGGTCACGCCGAGGTCGCGCAGTTCTTGCTTGAGGCGGGCGTAGGAACCTTTGGCTTCGGGGTGATGGCGCTGCATCCATGCCATCTTCTGGTTTACGCGGCGGCGCAGCTGTGCCAGCGATTCCTCGGGGTGCGAGGTGTTGATGGTGTGGAATGATACGAAGCCGCAGAAGTCCAGCATGGTGAAACCTTTGTAGTTCTCGTGGCGGTAGCCCCAGACGTTCCAGAGGAAGAGCGGCCAGATGATCTGGCTGTATTCGCGGAAGAAGGCCTCGAAGTCCAGGGTGGGGCGGTCGTTGAGGGTGGCCGTGACGACGGCGCGATGCAGGGACGGGGCATAGCACTGGTAGTTCTCGATGGCATAGACGACGGTGTGGATGACGAAGGGCGAGGCGTTGAACTCGCGGCTGGCCTCGGTGGTGTCTTGGAGGAGGTAGTCATAGTCTGCATCCACGCAGGCGATCATGGCTGCTCCCAACTGAGCGGTGGAGAAGATGTTGCTGAGTGCCTGGCGCTTGCCTTTCTGCAGGTTGTCGCGCCCCGGCAGCTTGATTTCAAAGTAGAGGTCGGGCGTCTCGAACTCATCGAGGATGCTTCGCCAGAAGGCGATGTCCTCATAGCTCTCCACGTATGCGAGAATGCGGCGCCGCGCCTTCGAGGGTCGGAGACGGTTGGCGGCTTCGAAATATGCCGAGTTGAGGTTCTGTGTGAGACGCTTCATACTTTGGGGAAATTCATAATTCACAATTCATAATTCATAATTGGGAGTGCAACGTGACCTGCAGCCATAACATTGTGAATTGTGAATTATGAATTGTGAATTATGCATTATGCATTGACAATGATGTCTTCGACATCCGTCACGCGGTCGGCCCAGCCGGACATGATGAGGGCGGGGGAGTGTGTGGTGACGATGATTTGTACGGAGGGGTTGAGGTCGAGGATGAGTTCCAGCAGTCGCTGCTGCCACTCGATGTGGAGGCTGATTTCCGGCTCGTCCATGAGCAAGACGGTGGGCTGTCGGTCCTGCACGAGGACGGTGAGCAGGATGATGAGCATCTGCTTCTCTCCGCTGGAGAGGACGTAGGGCGTGATGCGCTCGTCCAGGTGGAAGAAGAATATCTCGTTACTCGTGCGGTCCATCTTCTTGCCGGTGGCCTCGAAGAGCTGGTCCACCAGGTCCTGGAAGTGTGCCTTCTCGCCGGCAATGGCGGCCGCCTTCTGCTGCGCCTCTGGGTCTGCGGCGGTGAAGAGCTGGACGATGCGGTTGCTCTGGTTGACCTGATAGTCCAGATAGCGGCGTTGCAGTTGGTAGAGCTGCCAGTCCAGCTCGGTGTGCAGCCGTGCCTCGGTGACGCGGCTGACCACGTCGGCGCTGACGAGCGGGCGGTCTGTGCCGCGGATGACGTCGAAGCGCACGCTGTCTGCCTCCTCGGGCTCGAAGGTGAGCTGCACGCCCAATGCAGAGTAGTTGCGCTCCAGCTCGTCCCGTCCTTGTGTGAGGCGGCGTATGGTCTTGCGCAGGATGGTGCTCTTGCCCACGCCGTTGATACCGCTCAGGACGTTGACACCCGGCTGGAGGTTCCAGCGGATGTGCCGCACACCCCGCCAGAGCGATTCTATCTCGATGCACTTAATATATTTTCCCGTCATGTTTTGAGGTGGTGAGGTTATGAGGTGGTGAGGTTTTGAGGTTATGAGGTGGTGAGGTTATGAGGTTATGAGGTTATGAGGGTTTGAGGTTTTGAGCCTCATCTACCCCTCTACTATGCAGGGACAAAGATACGGAAAAGTTTAGAGTTGCGCGTTTAGAGTTGAGAGTTTTTTGTCTATTTGGGTGTTTTTTATACATTATTTACCCTTTGCAGTGAGAAAAATGAGCATAAACGCGCAGATAGTTTAAACTTTTCTGTATCTTTGCGCCGCAAAATGAAGCAGATTCGTGCACATAGACAGTTTCCCGTTATCGCCGCGTTGTTACTGGCGGGGCTGTTGTGTCCTGCACTGCTCGGGGCTGTTTCCAAGGGCGGTCCTGCGGCAAACAAACCCTTCACGCTTGTCCTGGATGCGGGTCACGGCGGCAAGGATCCCGGCGCGCTGGGCCACGGCAAGGGCCGCGAGAAGAATATCAACCTGGCGGTAGCCCTGGCCGTGGGCCGGCTGATAACCCAGAATCTGAAAGACGTGAAGGTGGTCTATACGCGCAAAACCGATGTCTTTGTGGAGCTGGACGAGCGCGCGGCCATTGCCAATCGCGCCAAAGCCGACCTCTTTGTCTCCATCCACACCAACGCCCTGCCGGGCAAGAAGCAGCTGACAGGCAGCGAGACCTACACGCTGGGTATGCACCGTGCCGCCGACAATCTGGCCGTGGCAAAACGCGAGAACTCTGTCATATCCCTGGAGAAGGACTATCAGACCCGCTACGAAGGGTTCGACCCCAAGAGCTCGGAGAGCTATATCATCTTTGAGTTCCTGCAAGACAAGAACATGGAGAAGAGTGTGCGACTGGCACAACTCGTGCAGAAGCAGTTCAGTGCCGCTGGCCGCCCCGACAAGGGCGTGCACCAGGCCGGCTTCCTCGTGCTGCGTGCCACCTCCATGCCGTCGTGCCTCATCGAACTGGGCTATGTCACCACGGCCAGCGAGGAGCGATACCTGACCAGCGACCGCGGCGTCAGCCAGTTGGCAGACGCCATCTACAAGGCGATCAAGAAGTACAAGGAGACTTGTAAGTAATTCAGTAACCAATCATTAGTTTTTTTTATGAATAACCACAGATTTCACAGATTCTTTGCAGCCTCTAATCCGTGTAATTGGTTCTATATTTCACAGATTTAAGCAGGCAACAGAAGATGAATCCGTTAAATCCGTGTAATCTGTGGTTCGTTAAATAATATTGTTCATCACCTCATCTATGAAGATTACGCGCGAAGTGAAGATTGGACTGACCGGCATCGTGGCCCTGGTGCTGCTCTTCTTCACCATCAAATTCCTGCAGGGTGTGCAGCTCTTCAGCACTCAGGACACCTACTATATCAACTTTGCCGATGCGAAGGGTCTGGCCAAGTCCAGCCCTGTGTATGCCGACGGCTATAATGTGGGCATCGTCAGCAGCATCACCTACGACTATGAACGCCCCGGCCGCGGCGTCATCGTGGAGATCTCGGTGGAGCACGGGATGCGAGTGCCGGCGGGAACCGTGGCCGTGCTGGACGAGGCCATGCTGGGCGGCTGCACGCTGAACCTGCGGATGGGCAACAGCCCCGTGGAGCGCTATGCGGTGGGCGACACCATCCCCTCTGCCGCCAACAACGGCCTGATGGCGCGTGCCGCCGAGATGATTCCACAGCTGGAGCAGACACTGGCCAAAGTCGATACGCTGCTTGCCACGTTGAATGTGCTGGCATCCGACCCCCATATCCGCGAGATGCTGGCCAATGCCAATTCCCTCTCAGCACACCTGGACCAGAGTTCCACACAGCTCAACCGCCTCCTGGAGAAAGATGTGCCCCAAATGGCACACACCTTTGACCAGGCCGGGCAGAACATCGTGGCACTCACAGACAGCCTGCGCCAGCTGGACCTCAAGGGTACCCTGGCCCGCGTGGATGGCACCATGGACGAGGTACACCAGATGACACAGCGCCTGAACTCCACCGACAACAACGTGGGACTGCTGCTCAACGACACCACCCTCTACGGCAACCTCAGCCGCACCACGGCCGCCTCCGCAGCCCTCCTGGAGGATTTCAAGGCCCATCCCAAACGCTATGTCCACTTCTCTGTCTTCGGCAAGAAGGACAAGGGAGCCGAGTAGCCGACTCACGAAAAAATAGATGATTCACGTTTCGCAGGCGATGCCGTAAGCATCACTTGCGAAACGTGAATCTTGTTTCAGTAAAGACACGCCCCGAATCCAGCCGTTTTCGCCTGAAGACCCGATTCTTCTGGCCTCCTCACCCACACGTGTAGATTATTCCATCATGACCGAATGGTTATTCCTTCATGACCGAATAATCATTCGGTCATGATGGAATAATCAATACTATCGCTTCCTCGGGGTCATTCTATCGCATCTTCGGGGTCATTCTATCGCCTCTTCGGGCTATTCTATCGCCTCCTCGGGCTTGTTCCCCTGCGTACGCTTTGTGGCTCTTTCAGGACCTTGGTGATGCGATTGCGGATCATCATAAAAAATGATTAGGCACAGGTGAAGAAAAGAATTTTTCCAAATAGGCGGAGCGCGCGTGATGTTTTGTCGCCATCCTTGCTAAACGTCTTAAAAAGGGTGGGTTAACAAAAATGAAAAAAATAAATGCGTCATTCCTAAGTCTTGTCTATCTCTTTGGGAATCAACAGTCTTGTAATTTGCAACAGCCATCTGCAAGCCATTTTAGAGTTTCACGGGGAGGCGTTTGAAAACGTGCCGTTTATGACGTGAAACCGCCGACATATTGTCTGTGGGCCATTTGGTGGAATGAAAAAAATGATGTACCTTTGCACCGCAATTCGGCTCTTGCGAATCGCATGACTTTACCCAAAAGAATGGAAATCTTACAACTGAGCACTGAACAACGATGGACGGAGTGTCTGCGTTTGTTGCGAAACAATATTCCTTCGCAGCAACAGTTTGACACGTGGTTTGCCCCCATCAGCTTTATCTCCTTCGATGCAGAGACGTCGGAGCTGGTGCTCGCTGTCCCCAGTCCGTTCATTGTAGAGTACATCGAAGCGCATTTCGTGGAGCTGTTGCGGGCGGTGCTGCGTCATATCTTTGGCGAGCGAGTGCTCTTGCGCTGGACGGTGACCACCGATGCCACCAACCACATCACACAGACCGTGGATGCCACCAATCGTTCTACCATTGTGGAGAAACCGGCTCACCCGGATGACGGGAACAAGACGCCCCGGATGATGCAGGCGTTGGACTCGCAGTTGAAGCCCGAATATACCTTTGCCAACTTCGTGGAGGGCACACCCAACAAATTGCCGCTCACCGTGGGAAAGACCATTGCCCAGAACCCGGATCAATCCACGTTTAACCCGCTGTTCATCTTCGGCGCATCGGGCGTGGGCAAGACGCACCTGGTCAATGCCATCGGGTTGCGCCTGAAGGAACTGCATCCAGAGAAGCGTGTCCTCTATGTATCGGCACATCTCTTCCAGGTGCAGTATGTGGATGCCGTGCGGCAGAACAAGACCAATGATTTCATTGCCTTCTACCAGAGCATTGATGTGCTCATCATTGATGACGTGCAGGAATTTGCGTCCCAGGAGAAGACGCTGCTCACCTTCTTCCACATCTTCAACCACTTGCACCAGAATGGGCGCCAGCTCATCTTGACCAGCGACCGTCCTCCAGTGGCACTGCAAGGCATGGAGGAGCGCATGTTGACGCGCTTCAAGTGGGGACTGCTGGCAGAACTGGAGCGCCCCGACGAGGAACTGCGCCGCAATATCCTCTGGCACAAGATTCATCGTGACGGCTTGCGCATCGGCGAGGAGGTGGTGAGCTACATTGCCCGTGTGGTGACTCGGAGCATCCGCGACCTGGAGGGCGTGCTGAACTCGCTCATGGCCTATTCTGTGGTGTGGAGTGCAGAGATTGACATTTCGTTGGCCGAGCGCGTGATTGCCCGCACGATTGGAATGGCTCAGGCCGAGCGACCCCCACTCACGGTGGAGGACATCCTGCAGCAGACGTGCACCTTCTTCTGTATCAACAAGGAAGATGTGTTGTCCAAGAGCCGCAAGGCCACGGTGGTGCAGGCCCGCCAGGTGGCGATGTATCTGACACAGAAGTTGACCACGCTTTCCACGACACGCATCGGTATGGCCATCGGTCGCCGCAACCATGCCACTGTGATTCATTCCTGCCAGAGTGTGGAAAGCCGTCTGGCATCAGACTCGCAGTTCGCCGAGCAGGTGAGCGAACTGGAGCAGCTGCTGAATTGAGCGTTATTCCAGGAATCCTTGGCGGCGTAGCGCGTCAAGCAGGGTTTGGCTCAGTGCTTCATTATCCTTGCGGGTGTAGCGGATGTCCGTAAAGATTTGTGCCAGTGTCTCCTTGTTATTGATGCGCACAAACTCACGGTTCACTTCCAGGGCTTCCTTCTCGGCATAGAAACGGTCGATGTCCTCGGGCGTGGGGTCGTGATAGGTCTCGCTGTGGACAAAACTCTCCACGGGCAGCCTGTCAGAGAGCGGCGGTTCCTCGGCCGGCCATCCCACGGTGAGCGTGGCCACGGGGAATACCAGCTGCGGCAGCTGCAGGACATCGATGATGGCTTGGGGCTGGTAGATGGTGGTGCCGAGGAAACAGAGGCCCAGCCCGGCCCCCTCGGCCAGGTTGCAGAAGGTCTGGGTGAAGAGCAGCGCGTCTGTGGCGGCATTCAAGAAACTCAGGAAGTTGTCATAGCCGGGATGTGCCTGGCGGCACTGTGCCCACGTCGTGGTGCGGCGGAAGTCGGCGCAGATGGTGAGCACAACGGGTGCCTGCTGCACCATGGGCTGGTTGAAATGCGCGGGTGCCAGAGCGGCTTTCTGCTCGGCCGAGCGTGTGACCACGACACTGTACAATTGCAGGTTCCCCATCGTCTGTGTGCGTGCGGATGCCGCCAGAAGCTGGTTCAGCAATTCGGGTTCCACATCCCGCCCACTATACTGGCGGATGGTGCGGCGGGTCATTAAAGAATCTTTCATCATTTGTCCAATTGTTTGGTATGAATCCGGTGGCAAAGTTATATAAAATATGTGAATTGGTTTGGACAATTGAGACAATATATTTATTTTTGTGCCGTCAAAGACGCAAATAACCCACAATAAACACGATTATGAAACACATTCTAACTTTTCTATTGGCACTACTGCCCCTGCTGACATGGGCACAGAGTGACCCGCAGGCCGCAAACGACGATGCCCAGCCGCAGCATATTCTATTTGAGGGGATAGAAGTAAAAGGTGACATCTATGAGTTCACCAGGGTGTTGGAACACAAGGGCTATAAAATGGTGAGCCGCGATAACAACTTGCGTGAATATGTCTTCAAGGGAACTGTCTGCGGCATATCGCAGAAGTTCAAGGTCTCGTTCTCCAAGAAGTCAAAGACCGTCTATCGCATCATGCTCCAGCCGCAGAATGTGCCCTTGGACGAGTATGTCGTCCAACTGTGTGAGCGCTATGGCAAGGAATATGACACCATCAGTCGCGGGTTGCAGTGGACACTGCCCACGGGAGCCGTCATGCTGGCCACGCCCGAGGGCTATGACCCCACACTGGTCATCATGGATGCACTGGGTGTGGAGAGATACAAGGATGAAGATAACCGCAATTAAGAGTGGAACAACGGAAAACACGGAAATCATACGGAAATTCCCGAAAATGTGAGTGGCTCCTGTGGTTCAATACTGACGGACGAGCCGTTCAATGTAATTGTCAAATCGTGAAATTGTAAAATAGTCAAATAATGAAGCGTTTCCTCATTCCCCTTGTGATGGCTGCATGCGCCCAGGTGGTGTCTGCCCAGAGTTTGTTATATCCCCAGCACTTCGACCTCAGTGAAGTGACATTGCTGGACGGCTCGTTGAAGCAGGCGCAGGACGGCAATGCGCAGTTGCTGCTGCGCTATGATGCCGACCGTCTGCTGGCACCTTTCATCCGTCAGGCCGGACTCCATCAAGTCAAGGGCGGGAAGTATGAGGGCTGGCTGCAGAAGCATCCCTCGTTCTCGAACTGGGGACTCTCCGACTGGAGCCTGGAGGGCCATGTCGGCGGGCACTACCTCACGGCGCTGGCCATGGCAAGTGTGGCGGTCGATGATGAATCGTTGCAGCAGCAGTTGCGCCAGCGGCTGGACTATTGCGTGGATGTCCTGCGCGACTGTCAGAACGCTTTTGCCGAGAACACCGAGGGACTGCGCGGATTCATTGGAGGACAGCCCATCAACCAGGTGTGGACAGGACTCTACGCCGGCAGCCTCGACAACTTCCGTCAGTACGGCGGATGGGTGCCTTTCTACTGTGAGCACAAGGTGCTGGCAGGACTGCGGGATGCGTGGGTCTATGCGGGCAATGAGACGGCGCGCGAGTGCTTCCGCCAGCTGGCAGACTGGGCAGTCGATGTGATTGGCAAGCTCTCGCAAGAACAGCTGGATCAGCTCTTAGGCTGGGAGCACGGAGGTATGAACGAGAGCTTGGCCGATGCCTATCATCTCTTTGGCGACGCCCGCTATCTGACCGCTGCCAAACGATACAGCCACCAATGGATGCTGAACGAGATGCAGACGCTGAACACCACTTTTTTAGATGGCAAGCATGCCAACACGCAGGTGCCCAAGTATATCGGCTTCGACCGCATCTTCGATGAGGACAGCAAGGCCACGAACTATCAGCGTGCCGCCAAGAACTTCTGGCAGGACGTGACGGCGAACCGCACCGTGTGTATCGGCGGCAACAGCACGCGCGAACATTTCTTCAACAAGTCCGAGGCAGCTCGCTATATCAATGACCTCGACGGGCCTGAATCCTGCAACTCCAACAACATGCTGAAGCTCAGCGAGAATCTCTTTGACCAGACCCATGACGCACGCTATGCCGACTTCTATGAGCAGACGATGCTCAACCACATCCTCTCCACCCGTGACCCCAAGACGGGCGGTTATGTCTATTTCACTACCCTGCGGCCGCAGGGTTATCGCATCTACTCGCAGGTGAACCAGGGCATGTGGTGTTGTGTGGGAACAGGTATGGAGAATCACTCGAAGTATGCACACTTCGCCTACACACATGACGGCGACAAGGCGCTTTACGTCAATCTCTTCGTGCCCAGCGAGCTGAAGAGCAGCCAGTTTGGTCTGCGCCAGGAAACCATGTTCCCGTATATCGACCCCGTCCGCAGCAACATACCCACGTCACAGACAGCAGTGTCTGAACTCACTGTCTCGCGCGCGGGTACATATATTATATATATGCGTCATCCGGCGTGGGCAGGCAAGGAATATGCCGTGAAAGTCAATGGCGCTGATGTGAACGCCGCCGTCACAGAGGGCAAGGCCTCGTATGTGCCCATCGAGCGCACATGGCAGGTGGGCGACCGCATTACTGTGTGGCTGCCCATGACGCTGCGCTATGAGGAGTGTCCGGGCTACGGAGATTACATCGCCTTCAAGTTCGGTCCAGTCCTGCTGGCGGCTAAGACCACGGCAGCTACGGCGGCGGAAAGCAAAGAGACGGGGTTGGAATATGAACAGTTGCAGAACGAGTATGGTGGCGAAGGACGCATGGACCACGCACCCGGCAGCCGCGCTTCCAGCAAGGACCTGAGCAGTGCGCCGCTGCTGATTGGTGAGCGTGCATCGGTGCTCAACCGCATCACACCCAAGGATCTCTCGCAACTGACATTCACCATCGATGCCGCCAGCGAGCAGTCGAAGGGTAACTGGACGAAGCTCACGCTGGAGCCGTTCTACGGAATCCACCATGCCCGTTACGCCTGTTACTGGTACCAAGCCACCAAGGAAGTCTATGACCAGAGCGATATGGGGCGTGCCGATGCAGAGGCTGCTGCCTTGGCCGCACGGACGTTGGACTTTGTGGCTACGGGCGAGCAGCAGAGCGAGGCCGGACACAGCTATGCCTACAGCAGTGACTCCCGCACGGGAACCTACAACGGTGAGACCTACCGCGATGCACAAGCCAACGGGTACATCCAGTATAAACTCGCCAATCCCGACGGCCTCACAGAGGGGGTGGCCATCATGTTGCGCCTGACAACGGCCGACAACGGCCGGATGGGTTATGTGACCATCGACGGTACCAAGATTGCAGACATCACGGTGGCTGCCTCGGCGAAGAACCAAGATAGCCGCGGCTTCTATAACCTGGAGTTGCTCATCCCCGCTAACTTGCTGCGTAAATCCAACGGAAAGGCAAAGACCGAAATCACGTTCCGTCTCACGGCCTCCGCCACCACACCCATCCCAGGACTCTATTATGTCCGGTTGGTCAAGGACTACAAGGATCAAAGCTATATCTTCCATGCCACGGACTGGGTCACGGGCGACCCCAATCGCGTGGCACAGTCCAATATTAGCTACGATGACGATGCCAACACACTTACTGTCAATGCCAGCGGCACAAACAATGTGGCGCTGGCACTGGACTGGCAAAAGTTGGACTATGAGATCAATGCCAATCAAAAATTTCTCATTGTCAAAGGCAAGAACCTGTCACGCACGTCGGGTGCCAACTACCTCTGGTGGCTCAACGGGGTGAACAAGGGCTCGCAGGTGGCTCCCACGACCACGAAGAAAGCAGCAGACGACGGTGTCATCATTGCGTGGGACATGACGCGCAGTGGACTTGACGGCAACAACACCGGCGACCGCTTCTCTATCTGTCAGGGCAATACCATCTTCGGTCTCACCAGCCCCACAGGCAAGGCTGTCATCGAGCATATCGGATTCTATGAGAGTGTGGCGGCTTTTGAACTTGTCACCCATGTCTCGGCAGCCATGGATGAACAACGATCTTACAAGGACACAGCCATCTATACCCTCGACGGCAAGCATTTGTCACATGCTCGCCCCGGTCTCCAGATTGTCAACGGACAGAAGCGACTGATCACTCAGTAGTGTGCTTGGTTGCATAAAACGGAAAACTTTTTTAAAATAAATCATAAAAGAGTTTGCCAAAAGGTAAAAGTTTTGTATCTTTGCGTCGCATTTCGGTGCAACGGAAAAAGCATGTATTTACCTTTACCATACTATTATTGTGGAACAGCAAACTTATTCTTATGACGAGGCCTTTGCGGCCTCATTAGACTATTTCGCCGGTGATGAGCTGGCGGCACGTGTGTGGGTCAATAAGTACGCCATGAAGGACTCTTTTGGCAATATTTATGAGAAGAGTCCCAGAGATATGCACTGGCGCATCGCCATGGAGGTGGCGCGCATCGAGCGCAAGTACAAGAACCCCATGACGTCTCAGGAAGTCTTTGACCTGCTGGATCATTTCCGTTATATCATTCCTGCCGGTTCGCCCATGACAGGCATTGGCAACCACTTTCAGGTGGCTTCGCTGTCGAACTGTTTTGTGGTGGGACTGGACGGTGACTCAGACAGTTACGGTGCCATCATTCGCATTGATGAGGAACAGGTGCAGCTGATGAAACGTCGCGGCGGGGTGGGGCATGACCTTTCTCACCTGCGCCCCGCCGGTTCGCCGGTGAAGAACTCTGCCCTCACCAGCACCGGACTTGTGCCCTTTATGGAGCGATATAGTAACAGTACGCGCGAGGTGGCACAGGACGGGCGCCGCGGAGCACTCATGCTCAGCGTCAGCATCAAGCATCCCGATGCTGAGGCATTCATCGATGCAAAGATGGTGGAGGGCAAGGTCACGGGAGCCAATGTCAGCGTGAAGATAGACGATGCTTTCATGCAGGCCGCATCCGAGGGCGCACCCTACGTCCAGCAATTCCCCATTGACAGCGCGGAACCCGTTGTCAGCAAGGAGATAGATGCCTCGGCGTTGTGGAAGAAAATTGTTCACAACGCTTGGCAGAGCGCCGAGCCCGGTGTGCTGTTTTGGGACACCATCCTCCGGGAGAGTGTGCCCGACTGTTACGCCGACCTGGGATTCCGCACTGTCAGCACCAACCCCTGTGGCGAGATACCTCTCTGCCCATACGATAGTTGTCGTCTGCTGGCTATTAACCTCTATTCCTACGTCCGCGACCCCTTTACCGCCCGTGCCAGCTTCGACTTCGACCTCTTCCGTGACCATGTGCGCAAGGCACAGCGTATCATGGATGACATCATCGACCTGGAGTTGGAGAAGATAGACCTCATCCTCCAGAAAATCGAGTCAGACCCGCAAAGCGAGGAGGTGAAGTTCAGCGAACGCAACCTCTGGAAGAAGATTCTGCGCAAGAGCAGCATGGGGCGCCGCACAGGTGTCGGCATCACCGCCGAGGGCGACATGCTGGCAGCCATGGGACTGCGCTATGGCACGCAGGAGGCTACCGACTTCGCTGTGGAGGTGCAGAAGACCGTTTGTCTCTGTGCATACGCCAGCAGCGTGCAGATGGCCCGCGAACGTGGAGCCTTCGAGATGTTCGACGCCAAGCGCGAAGAGAAC
>JAFSZU010000133.1 GCA_017455585.1 Bacteroidaceae bacterium
CTTGTGCCTGCGCGTCTTGATTTTTCCCTTTCAGCAGTGGCTTTTTTCTCGGTTTCCACCGGGTCGGGAAATGTTGTTGATTCGTGCGGCTCTTCGGCATCTGTCGCCTGGTCTTGTGACAGTTGGGTCTCGTCTTCAACTCTGGTAACGGGTTGTGTTTGTTGCTGCTGCTGCTGGTGCTTGTGGCTGCGGCGATACCGTCTGATGCCCCATCCTGTGAGGGCCATGATAATCAGACAGGCCACGCCCGTCCATGCGATGACAAATTTTGACCAGAAAAGCAAAAAAATCACAAATTGCAGCTGCATAACTTTGCCAAATGTTACATATTTTGCGCAAAGGTAACATTATTTATGTCTCTAACAGCAAGAATGAAACAAAAATTAACTTTTGTGGTACAAAAAAGTAAAGGACGTGGGGACTGTTGTAAGTAACTTTGCAACACAAATGGCGGCCTCAATCAACTACTAACAACAAAATATGAATCAAAATCTGATAAAATGAAAGCAGTTAAGCAAATGATCAGACAGGCTCTTTTCACGACCCTGGTGTTGTTCTCATTCAGCGCTGTGCTGTCTGCCCAGAACGGCATCATCGTGAAAGGCTTGATTACTGATGAAACCGAGGAACCGTTGCCTGGTGCCACGGTGAAAGTGAAAGGGAACGCTTCTCTGGGCACGGTGGCAGACATCGACGGCAACTTCCAGTTGAAGGTGCCCTCGGAGTCGTCTGTGCTGGTGTTTTCCTACGTCGGGATGAACTCGAAGGAAGTGAAGGTGGGTAGGCAGCGCAACATCAAGGTTGTGCTCACAGACAAGAACCCCATGGATGAGGTCGTCGTCGTGGGTTTCGGCCAGCAGAAGAAAATGTCGTTGGTGGGTGCCATCACACAGACCACCGGCGAAGTGCTGGAACGCTCGGCAGGTATCGGCAGTGTGGGCTCGGCCCTCACGGGTAACCTCCCCGGCGTGGCCACCATTGCCTCTTCCGGTCAGCCTGGTGAAGAGGACCCGCGCATCTACATCCGTGGTGCTGCCGCGTGGAACCAGGATGCCCAGCCGCTGATTCTGGTGGATGGTGTCAAGCGCGACATCAAGTCTGTGGATATCACTTCCGTGGCCACCGTCTCTGTGCTGAAGGACGCTTCCGCCACCGCCGTCTATGGTGTGGAAGGTGCCAATGGTGTCATCCTCATCACGACCAAGCGTGGCCAGGAGGGTAAGGCGAAGATTGACGTGGGCTTCAATGGCACATTGAAAGCGGTGTCCAAGCTGCCGCGTAAGTATGATGCCTACGACGGCTATATGTTCCGCAACCAGGCCATCGAGCATGAGCTGGCCAAGGCTGGTTCCGCTGCCTGGGCCTACTATCGTCCGCAGACTTTCATCAACAACTTCCGCAATCAGGATACAACGGTGAAACCCAACTATGACGCAGCCGGCAACTACCTGGGCGACTACAGCCAGGCCGAGCGCTATCCCAACGTCGATTGGCAGGATGAAATGTTCAAGGATTACACCTTATCTTATAATACAAACCTCAATATTTCCGGCGGTACCAAGTTCGTGAAGTATTTCGTGGCGTTCGACTTCCAGAACGAAGGCGACATGACCAAGGTGTGGGACAACCACCAGGGCTATGAGGGCGGCTACGCCTACAACCGTCTGAACGTGCGCTCGAACCTGGACTTCCAGATCACGAAGACCACGCAGTTCAAGGTCAATCTGGCAGGTTCCAATGCCCAGCAGAAGGCTCCGCGCTATTATTATGGCAATAACGGTGAGTTCTTCCAGCAGCAGAAGTGGACCGGTGCCTATCGCATGCCGCCCAACATCTTCCCTGTGCAGTACTCCGACGGCTCCTGGGGCTTCTCCAAGCAGTTCGCCTCCAACGTGGAGAACTCTCCGATGAGTGTGGCCACGTGCGGTTATGAGACAAAGACCATCACACGTGTCTATACAGACTTCATGCTGGAGCAAAACCTGGATTTCGTGACCAAGGGTCTCGTCGCCCGCGGAACCATCTCCTGGGACAACCGCTTTGACGAGGGAGAACGCGGTATTTCCGACCAGCATCAGACCAAGACGGCCTATCTCCTCCCCGAGGTCGGGCAGTTCATCCCCGGCACCGAGATATTCCCCACCACCGGTTTCGACTTCTATGAGAGCCGCGGCTGGAAAGAACAGGCCGGCAGCGTCAGCAGCACCAACCGTGCCACGGAGATGTCCCTGCAGCTCTACTGGGGCCGCCAGTTCGGTGTCCATAACCTGTCGCTGATGGGTAACTGGAAGCGCCGCATCAACGCCGGTAACGCCGACCTGGAGTTCCGCCGTGAGGACTGGGTGTTCCGTACCACCTACGACCTGAAGAGCAAGTATTTCGCCGAGTTCAACGGTGCCTACAACGGCTCGCAGAAGTTCTCCCCGGACAACCGCTTCGCCTTCTTCTGCTCCGGCGCTGCCGGTTGGATGCTCTCTGAGGAGAAATTCATGAAACCGCTGCGAGACAAGGGCATTATCGACATGTTCAAGATCCGCGGCTCCATTGGTGAGATCGGTGATGACAACGCCGGTTCACGCTGGGCCTATCTGACCGAGTGGTCGGTCATTGGCCCCTACGCGATGAATCTCGACGGCTCCAACAGCCCGTTCACCGGCTATAAGGAAGCTTCCGTGGCCAGCCCCGATTTGCGCTGGGCCACCGTGGTTAAGAAGAACCTCGGTTTCGACTATGCTTTCCTCGGCGGCATGTTCGCGGGCAGCTTCGACTGGTTCCGCGACGACCGCAATGACATCTTCATCTCGGGTGCCGACCGCACCGTGCCATCCTACTATGGCGCCGCCAAAACCCCGGATGTCAACCAGGGTAAGATCAAGAACTCCGGCTTCGAGTTCGAGCTGCGCTTCAACAAGGTGTTCCGCAACAAGATGCGCGTCTGGGCCAACTGCAACTACACCTACGCCCACAACGTGATTAAGATGAAGGATGACCCGGCACTGATCCCGTCCTACCGCAAGGCACAGGGCTATTCCCAGGGACAATACACCTCCTTCATCGACAACGGCTTCATCGGCACCTACGATGAACTGTATAGCACGCCTGAGCGTGAGAAGAACGACGACCAGGTGCTCATGGGCGACCACTATCTCGTCGATTTCAACGGCGACGGCAAGGTGGATGAGACCAACGACAAGGCTCCCTACGGCTACACCGGCACGCCCGAGCACACCTACAATGCCACCATCGGTTGGGAGTGGAAGGGCTGGAGCGTGTTCGCACAGCTGTATGGTGTCTCGGGTGTCACACGTGACGTGACGCTGCGCTCGTTCCCCAGCACCCTCCTCACCGTCTATGACAATGGCACATTGTGGAATCCGGTGGATGGAACAGGCGATGTCGTGGCACAGCGCTTCACCACAGCGGTTCCCGAGAATGACGAGGACTGGAACAACGGTACGCAGTTCCTCTTCGACGGCTCCTACTTCCGACTGAAGAATGTGGAGATAGCTTACACCTGGACCAAGGGTTGGATCAAGCGCATCGGCTTCAACAGCCTCAAGCTCTATGTGAACGGCAATAACCTCTTCCTGATCACCAAGATGCCCGACGACCGCGAGAGCAACTACGGATGGAGCGGCAGTGGCGGTGCCTATCCCACTGTCAGACGTTATAACTTCGGATTCAAGCTTTACCTATAGTTAATGCATAATTCGTAATTCATAATTCATAATTCGCAACTTGAAATACGTAATTAAGATGAAATATAGTCATAACATCCAATCCCTCTTGTGCGGTTCACTGCTCTTGCTGGCCGGCGGTGCCTTCCTCACGTCTTGCAGCGACTGGCTCGACAAGGAGAAGGAGGCTATCGTGGCAGAGGATGAGGCCTTCAAGAACTACCGCAACTTCCAGGGATATATCGAGGAGATCTACAACCTGATTCCCGATAAAGAGAAAGTCAACTACTGCACGGCATGGAACCTTGGTGACGATGCCGTCCACAACACCGAAGGCTATGCACACATGGACCATCAGGTGGACCTGGGCAACTATCGGGACTGGTACTACAACACACAGTGCTGGCTCAACGGCGACAGGCAGTCGCTC
>JAFSZU010000134.1 GCA_017455585.1 Bacteroidaceae bacterium
GTGCCATCCCCACATTATATCTGTACTATTGGCTGAACAGAATCGACCAAACACTTCAGAATAAGATTAAGGCCAGCCTACTTGCAGCAGATGCAACAGAAAAGTCTATCGATGACGATATTGAGTCGCTGAATGCGTTGATACTCGAAGTTCCTGTTCTTCAAGATGAAGCTGCTGCGATGACCGCCCAGATAGAGAATTTGACTCATCAAATTGAAGTATTGCAGGCTCAATTGATGGCTCAGGCAACAAAGAACGTAAAGAAAAAGAATTGGTTCCAGAAATTAGTTGATATTGCTAAGACGGTTGTAAGTTGCATCCCAGTTGTCGGGAATGTCGTAAAAGTTGCTTCTGGTGTCGTTAATGCTGTAGGATACGTGAGCAATTTGTTCAAAATGGATGTTGATGTCACACCTGTTGCTTCTATTCTTTCAGACCTGTCAAGTGGTGGCAGCAATCCTATAGATTTCAAACAGATGTTAACAGACGTAAAGAGTGCAGTCCAGGGCGTGAAACTAACCAATAATATGGGTTCTAATATTCAGCAATTAACAAGTGCTTACAAATCTGTTTCCACAGCTATCGAACCACTGGAATCAAGTATCCAAAAAGTCTATGATGTGATTACTCAAAATACGGCACCAGATAGCGAAATCCAAGCAGAGTATAATAAACTTATTGCAAGTTCACCTCTATGGCATAGTCTTGTAAATCAGGTTGAAGAACTCAATGCCAAGAAGACAGAACTCCTGAATCATATTGATCAGGTATTCAGTGATATGGCGACTACGATGTCTAATGTCAGTAATGATGTTCTTGCATTGGATGCCTTCAAGCGCGATGTCTTTATTGGCAACAGCAAGCGCGACCTCAACGCCATGCTGTACTTCGAGAAGATGAAGCAGGATGCTGAGAACCGCTTGCTGAAATACGACTACTATCTGCGGAAGGCATACGAATACAGAATGTTGAAGCCATACGGCGGTACGGAATTCAATTTGGTTGATCTGTATAGAAGGGCAGAGAAGGTTGGACTGGCTGTAGATTCTGTCATCACTAAAGATGACTACGAGACACTGGCATCGGTATTTAGGGAAGACATATCCAAGATGACGGAAAGCATCATTGACGAATATACCAATAATGTATCCGAGAAGAATACGTATATAGAGGTTCCGATATCAGCAGAACAGCTTGAAGCCATCAACAAAGGTGAAAGCGTAAGACTGAATATCTATGATTTGGGGTATTTCTCCCCAGAAGAAGAGAATATCAGAATCGTTAATCTCAGCGTTTCTGACTTGCAGGCACATGTGGTAGGCAATGCAGGCGTTTCGGCTTATATGACGTTGAATATGGCACATAGCGGTATTTCTCAGTTCCGCAAAGACGGCCAGATATATTGGTTTAACCACATGTCTCGTAACACCGCCAACCCTCATACATGGGGCGTAAGGTATTATCCAAATAAACAAGAGATTGTACCGATTCAACCGTCTGTAGCTAGTACATCGCTATTGTCTTACCTCCTGAACAACAACAATGATAAGATTCTGCTGTTCTCACGGCCATCAGCTTGGAGTGACATTGTACTGTCAAAGACACAACATCAGGCCAATATCGTGATTGACCAGTTGATGGTGAGGCTGGATTATGACTACACTCTGCGTCCCAATGGTAATCGCAATATTAACATCATGACCAATGAGGGACTGTTGCCTTACATCGCATGTTCCGAGCCTGACATCAGCGGACGAAGTGATGGTTTAGGGCATCTGTACAGGTCATATATGATGAGTAACCAGTCTGTCACTTTCTCTGCTATTGAAGAATATGGTTCCTATCGTTTTGCAAATTGGACAGACAGCCGCGGTATCATTGTCTCGAATCAGCCAGATTTGACGGTCAGCCGTATGACGGACCAGGTCTATACGGCAAATTATGAACGCCACGTTCCTGTATTGGACGTACCCGATACCATTCGTCTGAGACACAATGGAGGTGAGTACACTATTCAAGTCAAGAACACAGGCCTTGGCGACCAGGAGATGGAATGGTCTGTCTCAGATTCGCTGAGTACATGGGTACACTTGAAGGGTGCGGCAGAAGGCGTTGATGAAGGCTCATTCACATTTACGTATGATGCCAATGAAAGCAAAATCTTCAGGATAGACTCTCTTGAAATCTATGCTCCAGAGACAGATGAGATGACAAAGATGATATACATCGTTCAGGAAGACGAGCCAGATACCGATATTTCTGCCTTGGATAATGTCATATACATGAATAAGGTAACGGGAAGTATGGGACAACAGAGGACACTGTCTCTGCGGATGAAGAACACAGCGGCGATTCGTGGGTTCCAGTTCGACTTGTATCTGCCAGAAGGTGTGACGGCTGTAAAAAATGGTAAAGGGCGAATACAAGCGTTGCTCAGCAAAAGCCGACTGCCCGAGGGAGACGCTCATACGCTGACGATTACAGAACAACAGGATGGTGCCATTCGATTCCTTTGTGGGTCTCAGTATGATGAGACATTCACTGGCACAGATGGCGAGATTGCCACCTTGTTAGTACAGATTCCAGCAGATATGGTTGAAGGAGAATATTCAATCTACCTAAAAGCCATGAAATTGACAGAGACAAACATCAACAAATACTACGAGACAGCGACGTTGAAGACAACGCTGGTCATCTCTTCATTTTTGCCTGGCGATGTCAATGGTGATGGGAAAGTGGATGTCTCGGACTACATTGGTGTAGCAAACCTCATCATGGGTAGTATTCCAGCGGGACTCAACGTGAAGGCTGCCGATATTGACGGCAATGGAATCATAGACGTAAGCGACTACATTGGCGTTGCCAATTACATCATGACAGGAACCATATTTGGTCGAAGTTACATAAGAGCTATCAGTGTAGGGGCTCTTCAGGATAAACGTAAGTTTAAATATGTGAGAATAAAGTAAATATTAGCAAACAAATAACAAACCACAATCTTTATGAAAAAGTATATTTTTTCATTTCTGGTGTTCTGCCTGGGCTTGACGGATCTTGTGAGGGCAGAGAAAACAGATGTCAGTTCCATGGAGAATGTCATCTACATTGCTCCGTTCACTGCCCTGGCGGGTTCACAGGTGGATGTGTCCATCTGCATGAAGAACACGGTGGCCATCCGCGGCTTCCAGTTCGACCTCTATCTGCCGGAGGGCGTGACAGCGGTAACAACGGACAACGGACGCATCAAGGGAGCACTCAGCAGCGGACGACTGCCGGAGGATGACGAGCACACCCTGACGTTGGGTACGCAGGATGACGGCGCCATCCGCTTCCTCTGCGGCTCGCAGTATGACGAGACGTTCACGGGGAACGACGGTGAGATTGCCACGCTGACCATAGTCGTTGCTGCTGACAAAACGTCGGGCGACTATCCCGTCCTGCTGAAGACCATCAAGTTGACAGAGACGGACATCAGCAAGTTCTATGAGACGGAGCTGGTGGAAAGCACCATCACGATCGAGGAGAATGACGGTCGCATCCACTTCGACGAGGATGCCACTTCGTTGCCCACCTATACGGCGGGCGAGAAGGGCAATGTGACCATGACTCGGACTATCAAGGCCGGGGAGTGGAGCACGATTGTGCTGCCCTTCACGCTGACGAAGGCCAAGGCCGAAGAGGTCTTCGGCAGCGACATGGAGCTGGCCGAGTTCAGTGGCTTTGGAGTAGATTACGGCGATGACGAGGATAACGTCACGCCGCTGGCCATCACTGTCAACTTCTCGACCTACACGATGACGGCCCGCAAACCTTTGACGGGCGGCAGGCCCTTCCTCATCAAGACGGGCAAGGATATTGCCAGTTTTGAGGCGGACGACGTGACGCTGGCTGCTGCCGTGTCTCGAGTAGAGAAGCAAGACGAATGGGATACAAGTGGCAGCTTCACCGGCTCGCTGGTGAAGACGCAGGTTCCCTCCGACGGTCTGTTCCTGAGTGACAACAAGTTCTGGTACTCCGTGGGCAAGACCAGCATCAAGGGCTTCCGTGGCTGGTTTGAACTGGATGCCGTGTTGGGCAAGGAAACAGACTTTGAGGTGAAGTTCAACTTCTTCATTGACGGGCAGCCCACGCGCATTGACGAAATGGTAAATGGTCAATCGTCCAATGGTAAATGGTATGACTTGAGCGGTCGCCAAATGGTAAATGCTAAATGGTCAAATGGTCAAATCAGCAAGGGTGTGTATATTGTCAACGGCAAGAAAGTCATCAAGTAATCTACGATTTGACAATTTACGATTTACGATTTATGTACCACTGGATATTAACCCCATCGTCAATAAAACGTAAATAGTAAATAGCTAAATAATAAATAGAATATATCTTTAAACGCATATTATTATGAAGAAGACATATTTGATTCCAAGCATCGCCCCCATAAGCATGGGCACAGAGCAGATGCTGGCCGGCAGCGTCACCGGCGGTAACGGCATCGGTTACGGTGGCATCGACACCGAAGGCGACAAAGACCCTGACGTGAAGGAGAATCCCTTCGACGAGAACCCGTTTGAATAAGGGATGTATAATGCCAATCGTTTAAACAGACCTGACTAATATTTCTATGGAGCCGAGGAGCAAAGGGGTAGGCGTGAAGACCTCCTAAAGTTCCTCGGCTTCTTTTTTTTTTGCTTTTTTCTTTGTCGGTTCACTTATAATGTTTACTTTTGCGGCGTGATAGCCTCGTTCATGCCACCTGCGGCTGGATTCTGATGCCTAAATCCGCCTGTCCCGTGCATGATGTTATTCAGCCAAATGACAAGATTGCATTTTGATTACAATTTCGTGATTCCACTGCTGTTCAGCATAATTTACCCCCCCCATTGCTGTCGGCAGACTTCGCAACAGCCCGATTGCGTCATTTGGCTTCTTGCTTGCAGCTGACAAGCATTGACACCCTCCGCGCAGGAGCCTCTGCACATCATTTATACCGCAATCATCCCATTGTAGTCCGCGTGGCGCAGAACGGCCAGGTGGAGCATATCGGCTTGGGCCTCTTTCCCGATGAGTTGCGAAAGATGCAGCCCTCGCCCATCTATGATTTCCTGGAACGCAACCTGCTGGAGCGTAACCTCAAGCACCCCGGCGACAGTCTGCACCATGTGCTGACACACGAGCATGTCACATTCTTGAAAGGCAATGCCGCCACGGCCCTCGCCCTTGATGGCAGCGAGACCTTCTGCAGTGAACAGTTGCAATTGCGGTCATATCGCGTGAAGTGGCAGAAGCAGGGGCGTGACCTGCTGTCCATGACATTTGACATGGACTGGCAACTGCTCTCGGGCTGCAATGCTCCGCAGCTGGAGAGCATCTATCTGCGCCGTTTGCAGGATTACAGTCCCCTTGACACCATGGATTGCTTGTCCATGGAGAACTCCGTTGACACCTTCTTTACTAAGGAGATGCGCCATGAACTATTCTGGGAAGATGACGGCCATGGCGCCATGTGCCTTGTTGACAGCCCCTCAAAGCCCACGGCGACGCTTTACAACATGATGCTTGCCCCCCGATTCTGCCGTCCTGTCCAGCTCGATCTGACCTTCGACCGTTATGGTTACGCCACCGACCTGTTGTCCCTCCCTCTGCGTCATTGGCTGTTAATGAGTCTGGAAGAGGGATGCCAGAGTTATTTCGGCATCAAGAAGAAGGACAGGCACGAGTATCATGGGACACTCCTTCAGGTGAACCGCAGCGGCGGCTATGCCCATCTGCTCAGTGTCACTATTCCCAACGACGTTCTGGAGCAAAGCGACAACAGGATTCATGGACGGCTCTATGTCTATGTGCCGCTGCATAATGTATCGAAAAACTACTTTAAATAATATGTCCGAACCCATGAAGCATGAACTGAGAAATGCCATCTGTCTGTCTGCCCTTGCTGCCATACTGCTGTTCCCGTCGGGAGCAAGCGCCGACACCCAGCAGACGAGCGGGCAGAAACAGCAGATCTATGCCATCAAGAAAGATGCGCGGTACCTCTATGCCGACGTAACATCAGAAACACAACAGCTTGCCGTCACCAGTGCAGAAGGCGAACTGTTTCATCAAGTCAACCGCTATGCTGCCGGGCAGGGTACAAAGCCTGTCACAGGTCAGACGCTGAAAAGCCAGATCGGGCGCATCACCATGCCTCGCGGCAATATGTACCGTGCTTTTGTCTATCTGAAGAAGAACGATGCCCTGGCCGGGGCTGCCACCTCGAAGCCGTCACCGTCCAGCCGTCCCGCCGTTGTGTCCAAGCCCACTACCCATCGTGACATCACCATTGCCCGGCTGCTGGATTTGACCAGGGGCAGCGAACTGCGCGATTGCCTGACACAGCTCAGGCAGCAAGGACATGTGGAGGAGTTCAACTCTTACCGTAACCTGACAAGTGCCAACGATTACATCCTGATCATCTACAACACAGAGGGACGCATCGAGGCCGTCCTGAGCGAAGGGTTGCAGCGCAAGAACCTGCGCACAGGTGCGGCGGAGGGCGTGGCCAATTATCCGGGCCGCGGAGCCATCGGCGTGAAAGCAAAGAAATGAACAATCCAGTTGAATATACAATGAAGAAAATTCTTATCGGAGTCTGCACATTGCTCCTGGCCGTCTGCACGGTAACCACTCTTAGGGCAGAGAGCGTGACAGTGCACCTGCACACCGATGCCTCCTTTTCCAACCCAGGGGGCATCATGCAGCGCTTGGAAACCAATCTGGGCGCATTGCTCACCGAGATCAACAACGCCAGCACGGCGGGGCGCGACCTCTCGCTCACGGGCCTCAATATGAACGACTATGCGCGCAACTCGCTGCGTGAGTTGTGGCAGCACGTGCACTTCTTCTGCGATGACGCAGAGGTGTTTGACCGTTGCTGGCCCATGCAGCAGGGCTACATGGTGCGTCAGATTCCGCTCATCATGGATACACAGGATGCCGACTACAATGCCAGCCGTGGCGTGGGTGCGGGTGGCTTGTATCAGGAGGCGGTTGTGGAGTTCGACCAGCAGGGCCGCATCAGCGACTTCCGCTTCACCTTCGACACGCACCGGGCCGAGAGCATGGAACGCTGCGGAGCCAGTGTCACAGACATGGAGCGCAGGATGCAGATCCTGAGCTACTGCGACCGCTTCCGCACAGCCTACTGCACCAAGGACCTGGCCTACTTGCAGCAGGTGTTCAGTGACGATGCGCTCATCATCACCGGCAAGGTGGTGACCGCCCGTGCCAGTGAGATGCGTCCGGGCAGTGCGACCATCAAATATACGCAGCAAACCAAGAAGCAGTATCTGGCCAATCTGGCCAATGCCTTCAAGCGCAACAAGTTCATAGACGTGAAGTTCACCGAGGTGGGTGCCAGCGGCGAAGGATGCGGCAGCATCAGCCAGTCAGTGGCCAATCCCAACTACTACGGTGTCCGTCTGCGCCAGGAGTGGCGCTCCTCGACCTATAGCGACGACGGCTATGTGTTCCTGCTTTGGGATTTCACAGACGAGGCACACCCCGTCATCCACGTGCGCACTTGGCAACCCGAATACCTTGATGCCGGCAAGACGCAGCACATCAAGGAGGATGACATCTTCGACCTAAGCAAGTTTGACCTATGATATTATTCACCTTATAACTACATAACATTATGAAACAACCCATCAAGTTATTCTTGTCTGCCATTGCCTTCCTCACACCAGTCATGGCAGCCCAGGCACAGAAACTGAGTCTGACAGCGGAGGCAATGGAGCAGACCACCGAGAACACTGCCTTTGTCACAGAGACGGCCAAGACCTACAGCGATGCCGACGGCATCGACAAGTACTGTGCACTGGTGAAAGTGCAGTTCCCCGAAGACGATCTCTCATTCCAGGGAGATATCGTTGCCACAGAGCATCACAAGCAAGAAAGTGAGTACTGGGTGTATATGCGTGCTGGTGCATCGAGCCTGAAAGTCACGCACCCGAAGTACTACTCCTTGAAGTGCAAGTTCAATAGCCTCAGTATCGGTGCTTTGTCGTCCAAGACCACCTATACGCTGAAGCTGAAGACCAAGAGCGGCGACGTGGATTTCTACGAAGAAAACAGGTCTGGTCTCACCCTTGGCCTCAGCTATTGCCCTATCAGCATCAATGGCCCTGAACTGGCGCTGGGCTATAACTTCAACCATTTCATAGTAGAAGTTGCCATTGGCTTTGGATTCAGATACAGTGACGAGCTGATTTTTGACAATAGAGACATCACGAGATACAATAGTATGCGTTATTCTTTGCGTTTGGGTTACGACTGCAAGATCAGTCGCAAGTTTGCTCTACAGCCACAAGTGGCACTGGTGCGTAACTATGCCCAGTCTGACAGCGAGATGGGCTCTGTTATGGACGATGTTGCCAATCTGGAGTCCGCTGAGGCGTACTCGCTGGGACTGGGTGCACGCCTTCTCTGGGCTCCCTTCGGTAAGACGTTCCGCATCCATGTTACTCCCAGCTATCAGATTAGAATGACCAGTAAGAACTTGGAAATACTGTCGGATGTAGATGACACCATTAAGTCATGGGGCAACGGTTTCCAGTTAGTCGCTGGTCTGATGCTTTATTTTTAACGAACTTAAAGAACAAGAAAGACATGAAAAGAATAGCATATCTCATTTTTTCCTTTGGCGCCCTGTTCTGCATCTCCTGCGAGAAAGTGGAAGAAGCCTCGGAAACCCATGTCGTGGAGAAATATCATAATTCTTCGACTGAGACTAAAGGATTCAACATCTCTCTGGATGAGGGAGACATTGCTGGCACCTATATACTGGCCATCAATCAATGGTATGACGAATATAATCTGACAAAAGGGTTCTCCATCAAGAGTTCCTACAGTTGGAAAATCACCAACATACCTTCCTGGCTTACCGTGACCCCAACCGAGGGTGGACCAAGTGTAGAGTATCAGGGAATAGTGTGTGAAACCCAGGAGAACACCACAGGCGTTCCACGCTTTGGGACGATGTATCTGGAGGTAAATGGAAAGCGCCTCACCATCGATGTCATCCATGAAGGTATCGCCTTCAAATCCGATGAACCCTTCGAGGGGGTGAACATCTCTGAACTCAATCACTCCTACGGATACCGTTACAACTGTTTCTTCAACTGGTGGGGTGACACCCACTACGTCAACCTCACCAGTACTCACGACTGGGAATTTACGTCCATCCCCCAATGGGTGACGGTGGAGCCAAAGAGCGGAATAGGCTCCAATAGCAGAGTTTATATTGCCATGACCGCCACGACCAACGAGGCTACGCGTCGGAAGGAAGTGGCCAAACTCAAATTGGGCGATCACACTCTGGAGATTGTACTGGAGCAGCCGGGTAGTAAAGACCTCACCTATTAACCACATAAGTAGCAAACCATACAATTATCATAGCGACATGAAAAAGTTTTCCTATATCGTCACTGTGCTGGCCATGCTATTGCTGGCCACACCGGCCATGGCACAATTCCATGCCCTCAAAGTCACCTCGTTCAAAGAGACCGCCGATGACGACGCCACCAACCCGCTGACCATGCATGCCTACATGCAGAACGGGCAAGAGCGCCTCTGCGCCATCATCAAGGTGAAGGCACCTGTAGATGGCTTGCAGTTCGAAGGCCGCACAGAGAGCACCCCTGAGCGCAAAGGCGAAGGCGAATACTGGGTCTATATGTACGGCCAGTCACCACGTCTGAAAGTCCTGCATCAGGGCAGTTACCCTGTTACCGTGGATTTTGCAAAATATGGCGTGAAACAACTGCAAAACGGCAAGTGCTACTCGCTGGTGCTGACACAAACGGAAGAGCAGGTGGATCCCTTCGTGCAGAAGAACAGTTTCACCATGGGGCTGGGTTACTTTATCCGTCCCTACGGCGGCCCCAGTTTGTCGCTGGGCTACACCTACAACCACATTAGCTTCGAAGTAATCGGCAGCATTGGCATCAATTCCGTGGCAGACATGTCTCTCGTTCCTGTTGCGGGATACGAAAACACCTATTACGTCTCACGCTGGACTCCCGCGCAGTTGCAGGCACACGTGGGATATGACTTCATCCTGGGCCGCCGCATGGCACTCACACCACAGGTGGGTTTGGTCATAACCCATGCTGGAGGATATGAGTTGTTGCCAGATGATGAGGTATATTATTTGGGTTCGAATGCCAATCCGGGCTTCACGGTGGGCAACAATGATGATATAATTGATAGTAATTATGGAGACCTTACTTGCTGGTCATTCACTCTGGGAGTCCGTTTCCGTGTGGCTCTCAGCAAGAAGTGCCATCTGCAAGTCACACCTCAGTATAATCTGCCCATCAGCAAGAACGAATACTGGAAGGCAGTGAGCGACATCAACAAGGACGTGAAGGGCTGGGCCGATGGATTCTCGCTCCACGCCGGTTTCCTGTTCTATTTCTGACAAGTATATGAAAAGGTACAGATGTTATGCCTTGCTGGCTCTCCTGCTGGCGTGCCTGACGGTGGTGGCGCAGGGCAGCGCAAAAGTCCGGTTCACCGCCACGAACGCCGACGGGCTGGAACTGAAATATGTGGTTCTGTCCGAGACGGCAGCGACGGTGGCGGTGGAGGGCGGCCAGACGGCTTCGCTGCTCAACGTTCCCCCGGCAGTATCCCACAATGGGCGGTCCTACACCGTCACCGAGATTGCTGCGAATGCTTTCAGCGGTGGCAACATGCGGCTGAATGAGGTCGTGCTGCCACCCACCATCACCCGCATTGGCGTGCAGGCGTTCGCCATGTGTCTGCGGCTCCACAGCATCAAGTTCCCGGAGGGGTTGCAGGAAATCGGGGAAATGGCTTTTGCCAGCACCAAACTCCAGTCGCTGGCGCTGCCGCAGACCCTGCTGTCTATAGGGCCGAAGGCCTTTGTGCCCAAATGGGACCGCGCTGCACCGGGCAACTATTCCATAGAGAGTCTGCCGTCCGTGGTCACAGAGGGCAACTGCGAATCCATGGGCATCTCACAAAGCTCTGTGGCAGCCTATTACGCCACGCACACGGCCACGCCGGAGCCGCAGCAGGTGCCGCAACAGATACCACAGCAGATGCCGCAACAGTGGCCTGATATGCAGACGGCTGTCGCGCAGACCTCCGTACACCAGGTGACGCAAGCTCCTATTGAACGCCCTCAGCAGGAGACAGCACGCCAGACCGCAGACGGACAGACGGACAGGATGGCAGCATCCGATGTCGATACTGGTCTGCCCACGGCATCAGCCACCAACGAGAACACATTCGCAGTGATCATTGCCAACGAGAATTATCAGGAGGAGGTGAAAGTAGAATATGCGCTGAACGATGGTGAGATGTTCCGGCAATACTGCCTGCAAGTACTTGGTTTGCCCGAAGACAACGTTCATATTCGCAAGGACGCCACACGCAACAACATCATTGCCGAGATGGCGTGGATGCAGAAAGTGGCCGAGGCGTATCAGGGAAAGGCGCGCTTCATCGTCTATTATGCCGGGCACGGCATCCCCGACGAGAAGAGCGGCACAGCCTATCTGCTGCCCACTGACGGACAGGGGGCGATGCTCGAGACAGCCTGTAGCCTGAAGGATTTCTACCGGCAGCTGGGCGAGATGCCATCTGCCGGTGTCACCGTCTTCATGGATGCCTGCTTCAGCGGCTCGCAGCGCGGCAACGGTATGCTGGCATCGGCCCGCAGCGTGGCCATCAAAGCCAAGCAAGATGCCCCGCAAGGACGCATGGTGGTGTTCTCGGCGGCTCAGGGCGACGAGACGGCGTACCCCTTCAAGGAGAAGGGTCACGGCCTCTTCACCTATTACCTGCTGAAGAAACTCAAGGAAACGGGTGGCCGTGTCTCGCTGGGCGACCTGGGAGATTACATCACCGACCAGGTGTCACGCAAGTCTATCGTGACGAACGGCAAGAGCCAGACCCCCGGCATCAGTGCATCGTCGGCTATGGGCGGTGACTGGAAGAAGATGCCTTTTCCTTTTTGATGCCGCCCTTGTTCATGAGGTAATCAATGCTTTCCCGCAGAATCTGCGCCCGCGCCACCCAAAGGATACCGATGTAGAAGATTGCGGCGAGGGGGATGCGTAGAAGCATACGCCACCAACCGTTGTCAATAGCGGCTGTGAGCCAACCCGTTGCAAGCATGACAGCGGCAGCAAAGAGCAGGAAGGGAAGAATGTCCTTGAGGGCGTCTCGCCAACGAAGCCCGATGAGATGCCTGGCCCACCACTGCCACACCAGAAGCCAACTGATGTTGAGGACGATGTAATAGATGACCATGGGGCGGAGCGCGTAGTCCAGTTCATGCAGCAGGATGATGCCTCCCCAGACGAGGGCGCAGTTCAGGAGGCCTACGGTCATGTTGACCGTGCTGCGTCCGCGGGAGATGACGAGGTTGCTGTAGAGGGTGACGAGGGGTGTGAAGGCTCCGTAGATGCAGAGCAGTTGCAGGAGCTGTGCGCTCTCGCGCCATTTCTCACCCGTAAGGCAGACAATGAAATCCTCTGCGATGAGGGCGAGGCCGAAGAGGGCGGGGAAGGCAACGAAGCATGTGAAGCGCAGGAGTTTGCGAAAAGCTTTGATCAATTCATAATTCATAATGCATAATTCATAATTGGGCTTCGCTTGGTTGCTGCCCGGAGGCAATTGTGAATTATGAATTGTGAATTGTGAATTGTGCTGAGAACTTTCTCGCAGCACTGGTTGTGCCACCCCTTGTATCATGCCGCCGATGGTGGCAATGGCCATGTCATCCCATTTGCGGGCATTGCTGTAGATGCCGGCAACGTGTGCGCCAAAGAAGCGGGTGAGCAGCACGCCGAAGGCATTGTTGTTGAGCTGGAACGCCAGACTGTTGATGAGCAACTTCGAGGAGAAACCAAACATCTGCCACGCGGGGCGCAGGTCGATGTGCAACGTGGGTCGCCATGGCGAGAAATGCCAGGCCATCAGCGTCATCACGGTCACATAGGCCACCGATTGTGCGGCCAGCCCCCAGTAGGCGAACTTCATTGCGGCCAGGCACACACCCACGATGCCGGAAACGGTGATGGCGGTGAGCTGAGTGATGCTGGTCTGCTTGACGCACAGGTGCCCGAAGAGGTGAGCTCGCTGGGCGGTGCCGAGGCTGGAGATGAAGAACCCGATGAAGGCAAAGCGCGCCAGCGGCGTGAGCACGGGGTCATGATAGAAGTCGGCGATGAGGGGGGCTGCAAAGAAGAGGATGATGTAGAGCGATAGCCCCACGAGCACATTGAACCAGAAGACGGCGTTGTACTCCTCGTGCGTAGGTTCCTTCTTGTTGGCCAGTGCGGCGGTGAACCCGCTCTCCTGCAGCACACTGGCGATGTTGGAGAAGATGACCAGTGCCGCTATGCGCCCGTGGTCGCTGGGATCCAGGAGCCGCAGCAGCGCCAGCCCGAAGAGCGCCTGTAGCACCTGCACGGTGCCGTTGGAGAAGGCCCCCCAGAGTAGGCCGTCAGCGGTTTTCTGCTTGAGGGAAGACATGGTAGAAAATGGTGTCCGATGCACCGGCATTGTCCGCAATATACTGTTTGGCAGCGGCGGCAGCGCGGTCGTAGGCGGCAGTGTCGCTCAAGAGACGGTCGGCCGTCTCGGCGAAGTCGTCGGCAGTATGCACCTCGAAGCAGGCTCCGGCATCCAGCAGGTGGCGCGCCTCGCGGAAGTTCTGGTTATTGGGCCCGATGAGGACGGGAATGCCATAGACGGCGGCCTCCGGTACATTGTGGATGCCCACGCCGAAGCCTCCGCCCACCATGGCCAGACGACCGTAGCGGTAGATGCTGGAGAGAAGTCCGAAACAGTCGATGATGAGCACCTCGGCCTCGGCCACGTTGTCCTCGGTGGCGGCGGAGTAGCGCAGGACGCGGTGGCCGGTGAGGGCTGTCTCGATGTTGCGGAGATGGTCTTCGCCGATGACATGGGGGGCGATGATGAGCTTTCTCGGCGAATACGCCGAGCACCCGACCCCTACGGCTCCTCCCTCCCTAACAGGGGAGGGGGCGGGGGAGGGGTTCCTTCTTTTAAACCACGGAATAAACAGGGCCTCGTCGGGTGGCCATGAACTGCCTGCCACGAAAACCTCAGCATCTTGGGCGAAACGCTCGACGAGGGGCAGGGGCTTGGCCGCATCGCGTATGTCCAGCACGCGGTCGAAGCGGGTGTCGCCCACCACCGTGACATTCTTGTGGCCATGGGAAGCCAGCAGCTGGCGGCTCTGCTCGTTTTGCACAAAGAAATAGGCGACTTTGTCCAGCACTTTGGCATAGCCGCGGCCATACCAGCGGAAGAACACTTGGTCGGGGCGGAAAATGCTGCTGACGGAATAGACGGGGATGCCCAGCTTCTTGCAGCCCTTCAGGTAGTTCTGCCAGAACTCATACTTGATGAGGAACAGGCACTCTGGGCGGACGAAGTGGAAGAAGAGTTGTGCGTTGGTGGGCGTGTCCAAGGGCAGGTAGCAGATGACATCGGCTCCGTCCCAGTTCTTGCGCACCTCATAGCCCGAGGGAGAGAAGAATGTCAGCAGGATCTTCAGCTCGGGGTGCTCCCGCCGCACACGCTCCATGAGCGGCCGCCCCTGCTCGAACTCACCCAGCGAGGCGGCGTGGAACCAGACGTACCGCTCGCCCTTCTTCACCTGTCGCTTGAGTTGGAAGAACGCTTTGCGGTGTCCCACGGCCAGCATCCGCGCCCGCTTGTTGAAGATGGCCACGAAGCCCACGGCCAGCATATAGAGGTATATTGCAAGACTATACAAAGGGTTTAGAGTTTAGGGTTCAGAGTTTAGGGTTTAGAGTTTGTGCTAGGGACACGCGAAACGATTAAACGTTAAACGAATAATGGATGGCGAAGTCCATGCGGCGCAGCACCTCGTCCTTGCCCAGGAAGGCGGCCAGACCATACATGTCAGGTCCCTGTCCCTCGCCGACAAGGCAGACGCGCCAGGCATTCCAGGGCTTGATGCCTGTCTGCTCCACCCATGGATCCACCACGGCTTTCTGCCCTTCCACCGAGAAGTCCTCGACGGTGGCCAGCACGTCGCGCAGCTGCTGCATCTCGGCGGCGGTCTCCGGCTTCCAGTTCTTGCGGATGAACTTGTCCTCGAGGTTGAAGGACGTCGGAGCCACAAAGAAGAAGCGGCACAGCGGCCACAGGTCCCGCACGAACGAGATATTGCGCTTGCGCGGCCCTTCCTTGGTCTCATACTCAATCACCTTGGACTTCATCATGCCCACGACGGCGGCAGCGCGCTCGGCGGTGGTCTCGATGCCTTGCTCCTTCAGGATGTCGAGGAAGGCGGGTGCCCATGCCTCGTCGGGCTGCTGCATCAGGTATTCGCGGTTGAACCAGAAGCCCTTGACGTAGTCGAAGCGCGCCCCGTTCTTGGAGCATTTCTCCAGATTGAACAGCTTAATCAGTTCCTCCATCGACAATATCTCCTGCTCGCCACCCGGGTTCCAACCCAGAAGCGCCAGGAAGTTGACCACGGCCTGTGGCAGATAGCCGCTCTCGCGGTAGCCGCTGCTGACCTCGCCCGTCTCGGGGTTGTGCCATTCCAGCGGAAAGACGGGGAATCCCAGGCGGTCGCCGTCGCGCTTGCTGAGTTTGCCCTTGCCGTCGGGCTTGAGCAGCAGGGGCAGGTGGGCGAAGCGGGGCATGGTGTCCTGCCATCCGAAGGCGCGGTAGAGCAGCACGTGGAGCGGTGCCGACGGCAGCCACTCCTCGCCGCGGATGACGTGTGTGACCTCCATCAGGTGGTCATCCACGATGTTGGCCAGATGGTAGGTGGGCAGTCCGTCTGCGCTCTTCCACAGCACTTTGTCGTCAAGGATGGAGCTGTTGATGCACACGTCGCCGCGGATGATGTCCTGCACGTGCACGTCCTCTCCCGGCTCGATGAGGAAACGCACCACGTAGGGCGCGCCCTCGGCGATGAGGCGGTCTGTCTCCTCCTGTCCGAGCGTCAGGCTGTTGCGCATCTGCCCGCGTGTGGAGGCGTCATACTGGAAGTTCTCCACCTCGGCGCGTTTGGCCGCCAGCTCCTCGGGCGTGTCGAAGGCGATATAAGCCTTGCCGGCATCCAACAGCTCGCGCACATATACCTTATATATATCTTTACGCTCGCTCTGGCGATAGGGGCCGTGGTCGCCGCCGAAGCTGACGCCCTCGTCGAACTGGATGTCTAACCAGCGGAACGACTCGAGGATATATTCCTCGGCTCCGGGCACGAAACGTGTGCTGTCTGTGTCCTCGATGCGGAAGATGAGCTGCCCTCCGTGTTGGCGGGCAAAAAGATAGTTGTATAACGCGGTGCGGACACCCCCGATATGCAGGGGACCTGTGGGAGAAGGGGCAAAACGAACCCTTACTGGAGTGCTATTCATCACCAAATATAGAAAATTTTGTGCAAAAGTAGTGAAAAAATGCCATATAATCCCAAACTTTTATGTAATTTTGTCCTCTGTAACGTAAAAACACCCCAAATTCAGCCTATGAGCCGCTATAACAAACCCGTTGAGACCACGTGGCGAAGCATTTTGTTGCAGGCCGGCGTGGTCGTGGCATTTGTCTTTCTGATTGTCTGGTTCCTCCCCACCGACGGGCGTTCCATCCTGCATTATGACGTGGGCCGTCCCTGGCCCTACAGCCAGTTCATCGCCCCCTTTGACTTCCCCATCTTCAAGACCGAGGCGCAGTTGGAGCACGAGCGGGACAGCATTCGCAAGCTTTATGAACCCTACTTCGAAATCCGCAGTGAGGTGGAGAATGAGCAGGTGGCCCGTTTCCGTGAGGCGTTCCGCACGGCCACGGCAGAAGAGCTGTCGCCCATCTACCGCATCTTCATCGAGTCCCACTTCCGCGAGGCATACGACCGCGGCATCATTTCCAACGACGATCAGGAGATGCTGCAGCGGGACAGTACGCAGGGCGTGCGTATCTACGAGGGCATCGGTGCCGTGGCACGTCCCGTGTCGCAGTTGTTCAGCCAGAAGGCTGCCTACGAAAACCTGCTGCATGATGCAGACAGTGCAGGGCTGAGCCGTGGCAAGCTCAGTCGTCTGAACCTCAACCATTTCTTGCAGCCCAACCTGGTTTATGACAAGGAGAAGAGCGAGAGCGAGTGGAAAGCCTTGCAGGCCACGCTCTCGCCCAGCTCGGGCATGGTGCTGGTGGGGCAGAGTGTGATTGACCGCGGAGAAATCGTCAGCGAACAGGCCTACCAGATTCTGAGCAGTTATGAACGCCAGCTGGCGGCCCGCACCGACTCGCCCGGCGGACAGCACGGGGTGCTGATGGGGCAGGTCATCTACGTCCTGCTCATCGTGTTGGCGATGGTCTTCTATTTCATTCTCTTCCGGCAGGACTATATCAACAACCCGCGCTGTGTCACGCTGCTGCTGTGTCTCACAGCCCTTTACCCCCTGTTGACATCGTTCCTCGTGCGCCATACGCTGCTGTCGGTCTATATCATCCCCTACGCCATGCTGCCCATCTTTATCCGCGTCTTCATGGACAGCCGCACGGCCTTCCTGGTGCACGCTGCCACGATCATGCTCTGTGCCATATCGTTGCGCTATCCCTTTGAGTTCATCACCACACAGTGTGTGGCGGGCCTGGTGGCCATCTACACGTTGCGGGAGCTCTCCCAGCGTTCGCAGATTTTCAAGACAGCCATCGCCGTCACGGCCCTGTCCATCCTCTTCTATCTCAGCATCGACCTCATACACGGCCGCACATTCATGGCTCCAGACAGTCTCACACGCATCGACTGGTCCATCTATAAGCATCTCATCGTCAGCGGCATCCTGCTGCTCTTCGCCTATCCGCTCATGTATCTGCTGGAACGCCTCTTCGGCTTCACCTCCAACGTCACACTGGTGGAACTCTCCAATATCAACACCCCGCTCCTGCGCACGCTCTCCGAGGTCGCTCCCGGCACCTTCCAGCACTCCATGCAGGTGTCAAACCTGGCCGCAGAGGTGGCCCGCAAGATAGGAGCCAAGGAGCAACTGGTGCGCACAGGTGCCCTCTACCACGACATCGGCAAGACTGTCAACCCCGCCTTCTTCACAGAGAATCAGGCCGCCGGGTCCATCAATCCACACGACCAGCTCACGCCCGAGGAGAGCGCCCGCATCATCATCGGCCACGTCCGCGAGGGCGAGCGGCTGGCCGAGGGCGAGCGGCTGCCGCGCATCATCCGCGACTTCATCAGCACCCACCACGGCCACGGCCTCGTGCGCTACTTCTATGTCACGGCTCAGAACGCCCATCCCGAGACCAAGCTATCTACCGATCCTTTCACCTACCCCGGACAAAATCCCCGCACCCAGGAACAGGCCATCCTCATGATGGCCGATGCCGTGGAGGCCAGCGCCCGCTCCCTCAAGGAATATACCGAGGCGAGTATCTCCGAACTGGTCAACCGCATCATAGACAGCCAGGTACAGGCCGGCTACTTCACCGACTGTCCTATCACCTTTGCAGACATACAAACTGCCAAGAACGTCTTCTGCGAGAAGCTGAAGACCATCTACCACACACGCATCAGCTATCCCACGCTGAAGGAATCCGTGGCCGATCAGCAGGTGTGAGCCTCTGAACAAGCGGACGTGACGGCCGTTACGTGCGGTCGTGATGGCCTTTACATGCGGACGTGTTGGCCTTTACATGCGGACGTGTTAACCGACACATGCGGGCGTAAATGCAAAATACCCCAGGTGTGAGCTGCTTCACACCTGGGGTATTTTGATGGAATGGCCGGGCCGCCAAGGCGGCATCCTCTTACTGCTGGATGATGAGGTAGCGGGTGAGACTCCAGAAATCTATCTCGTCCGTGACATACAGCGTGGACGTTTTGCTCTCCTTGTCGTATTCAACCCGGTATGAGTCAGACGGGTGCTGACTCTTGAGCGTGATCTTGCCATCCACGTTCAGGCGGTGGAACTTGCGGATGTCCACCTGCTTGAAGAGGCTCAGGTCGATATTGTCCACGTCCACCTTGGACTTGCCCAGGAACTTGCCGGACAGGATATTGGCAGCCTTCAGCTCCTTGCTGGTGCCCACGATATAGTAGGCCTCGTTGATGATGCCCTGGGCGATGTTGATGGTCTTGCGCTGCGAGGAAATCTCGTCTTTCAGGTTGGCATTCTCGGTGTAAAGACGGTTGACCTCATCCTGCAACATGGCAATCTTGAAGTCCTTGGCATCGGCCTTTTCCTGCAAATCCTGTATGGTGACATCCTTGTCGATGATTCGCTGGTTCAACATATCCAGCAGAGACTTCAGCTGCTCCATCTGTTGATTGGCATCGCTCAGACGGCTTTCCAGGGCTGCGATGCGCTCGCGCTGACGCTTCAGCAGACCGGCATAGCTGTCCAGTTCCTGTTTGATGCTCTCGCGGGTCACGGTCTGTTCGCGGCTGGTGACGACAGTCATCAGATTCTTGTCTGCCTTGGCAATGCTGTCCATGCCCTCGGTGAACAAGGTGATGCATTCCTGGTAGAACGCCAGATCCTGGGCCTGACTCTGTGTGGTTGCAGTCAGCGAGTCCACCTGAGTCTGCAGGGCTTGTGTTTTGTCCCCTTGACAGGAAGCTAACGAGATAATGACGACTCCGACAATGGCCGCACCAAAGAGATAGGATAATCTTTTCATTTTTTATGATAATTTAGGATTGATTGAGATTCACGTGCTGTAAAGTGGTTGCAAAAGTATGGAAAAAAAGTGTTACAGGCCACTTTTTTAACAAAAATGTATAGATAAATAAAGATTTTTTTGCAAAACAGACACGGTTATGGATTATTTATCCTATCTTTGCCACGCAAATTACACGAATCAAACCAATAAATCTAAAAATTACTTGCAATGAACAACCTCAAGAAATGGGCCTTGGCCATCGCCGTTATGGCCACGCCGATTGCAGCCAGTGCACAAGCTGGTGGCGATGATGATTTCCGCACTTACACCTTCATCCAGGCACAAGGCGGTCTGCAACTGCCTTTCACGCCCGGATCGCGCACAGACCTGCTGCAACCCAACTTCGGTGTCAATCTGGGTCACTGGTTTGCCCCTGTAGTGGGCGCACGCCTCAGCGCTGAGGGATTCAAGTCCAAGGTGCAGTGGGACAACAAGTTCGAGAGTTTTGACTACATGGGCTTCAACCTCGATGCCTTGTTCAGCATCTCACGGCTCATCAACAAGGGCAGCAACCCCGCACTCAATGTCTATGCTCTGGGAGGATTCGGGTTGAATTACCTCAAAGACAAGGACTTCTACACATCCAGCACCAAGTCCGACTTTGCCCACAACCTGCGCGTGGGGGTTGGACTCGAATATCGTCTGGCCAGACCCTTGAGCCTCTCGCTCGAATATCGCGTGAACAACACCGCCGACTACTTCAACGGCCGGAAAAACAACACCGATGACTGGTTCTCTTCACTGCTGGTGGGTGTTGCCTATAACTTCGGTTATTCCAAGCACGCTTGGTCAGAGAACAATACTGTGGTGGCTGTCCCCCCCCAGCAGGTCAAACCCCAGACGCTCTATGAGCAGATGCAGGCGGGCGTGAACGAGCGCATGAACACCTGGATGAAGCGCCTCAAGGGCGAGAGTAAGGCCGACTATCTGGCCCGTACCACCGATGCTGCCATCCAGACACAGCGTCTGGACTACACCAAGGCCATCTCCACCGACATGGCAGGCAACCGCGTCAACACCTCGCTCAAGGACCTGCAGTATAGCAAGGCCGCCGGACTGCTGGGCGTGCAGTTCACAGACATGCCCAGCATCACGCTGCGCGTGCCGGAGTCGGAAATCAGCAGCATCAAGGGCACCAGCGACCTGCAATTCACCAACACCGTCTATAACCTGAACCCCGGCGACAAGTTCGAGGTGCTCTACACCGAGGCCATCAACCCCGCCACGGGCAAGAAATATACCTACGTGAGCACCAAGGACGCACAGTTCGTGCAGAGCGACGGCTACATGCCGCTCACCGCCCTGCACCAGGATATGGTCAACAAGCAGCGTCTGCAGGCCATCGCCACCAACGCCGTTCAGGAGGCCCGCGACAAGAACATCCTCTCCGACAACACTACCATCACGGTCTCCACAGAGGTCATGCCCACTCAGAACGGCAAGACAGACTACCGCGTGAGCTACAAGTACACGGTGAAAGACGCCTTCAGCGTTCAGGACGACTTCGCTCCCGGCAAGTATGATGCCGACCAGTCAGCCGCCTCCACGGCCATGCTGAAGATTATCAACCAGTCTCTCGCCGGTGACTTTGCGCAGTATGTCAAGGCCGGCAAGGGCGTGGACATCCGCTACACAGGCTCTGCCGATGCCAAGCCCATCAACGGCAAGATTGCCTACAGCGGCAAGTATGGTGACATCAAGAACCAGCCCGTCAACATCAACGGCAAGCAGGAGAAGCTGACCGTGACCAAGGCCAGCGGCATCACCAGCAACGAGCAGCTGTCCCTGGTGCGCGCCATCAGCGTGAGGAACTACCTCCTCAAGAACGTCAAGGGCCTGAAGGACATGCAGACCTCTGAGTCCTTCAACGTCGAGGTGTCGCCCAACGAGGGCTCGCAGTTCCGCCGCGTGGCTGTGGACTTCATCTTCCGCGACGCTTTCAATAAATAACTGAATCTTAAACAGAGACATCTGCCCCTGGCCATCACAGCTGGGGGCAGATGTATAACCTTTTCATCTTTCGCTAGTATGCTAAGAAACTGTGATACAATGCCCCAGCGGGGCATAATAAGGGTAGCCAGCCATTTCGCTGTACCTATGGCACAGCTGTATGGCTGGCTACCCCTATCAGATGCCTATGGCATCACTTGCGAAACTTGAGTAACCTTTTATAATTGCATCACACATGAAAACTAAAATATCCTTGCTGGTTGCCACCCTACTGCTGACAACCATTACACTTCAAGCACAAGATGCTGAGTTCAACCCCCACCCGTTCGTCCAGTGGCAAGATGGTGCCAACTATAATCTGGACAAGGCCGATTTCAGCAAACTCATAGCTACCACCGCACAAGTGGCCGTGGGCTATCAGTTCAACCCCGTGCTGGGGCTGAGGCTGGGTGTCAACGGCTGGAAAGCCAAAGGAGGCTTCTCCAACAATGATACCTACGAGTGGAAATACATTGCACCCGCATTGGATTTCCGCATTGATCTTGTCAACGCCATTGGCGGATACCGCCCCAACCGCGTCTTCTCGTTAGGACTCTTGTTGGGCGGCGGTGTCAATATCGCCTGGGACAATGACGACAATGCACGCCCCTATGGACTCTATGCCATCAGTCCTGTCAGCAGCTACTTCTGGACTGGCACGCAAGCACGCTTCGTGGGCCGCGCAGGTCTGGATCTGGACTTCAAGGTGAACAAGTGGGTGAGTATCAATCTGGAGGCGATGGCCAATGGACTCTCCGACAAGTACAACAGCCGTCAAGACAGCCACAATAACATCGACCTCGACTGGTACTTCACGGGGTTGCTGGGTCTGAAGATTAACCTCTCCAATCCACAGCGTGACGTGCAACATGTTGCAGAAGAACCCATTCGTCCGTTGTCGCTCTATGAGCAGATGCAGGCGGGCGTGAACGAGCGCATGAACACCTGGATGAAGCGCCTCAAGGGCGAGAGCAAGGCCGACTACCTGGCCCGTACCACCGATGCTGCCATCCAGACACAGCGTCTGGACTACACCAAGGCCATCTCCACCGACATGGCAGGCAACCGCGTCAACACCTCGCTCAAGGACCTGCAGTATAATAAGGCTGCCGGGCTGCTGGGCGTGCAGTTCACAGACATGCCCAGCATCACGCTGCGCGTGCCGGAGTCGGAAATCAGCAGCATCAAGGGCACCA
>JAFSZU010000135.1 GCA_017455585.1 Bacteroidaceae bacterium
GGCGAAGTCAATCTTGCCCTTTTCGTCAACGGTGACGTTCTCGAGCAGTGCGTTGCGCTTGATGGCGCCGTAGATGTCGGGTTCGTTCTCCTTGGAGAGGTTGATGACCTTGGCGTAGCAGCCGCCTTCGAGGTTGAAGACGCCTTCGTCGTCCCATCCGTGCTCGTCGTCGCCGATGAGCAGGCGCTTCGGGTCGGTGGAGAGGGTTGTCTTGCCTGTGCCGCTCAGTCCGAAGAAGATGGCGGTGTTCTTGCCCTGCATGTCGGTGTTGGCGGAGCAGTGCATGGAGGCGATGCCCTGGAGGGGCAGGTAGTAGTTCTGCATGGAGAACATGCCCTTCTTCATCTCGCCGCCGTACCAGGTGTTGATGATGACCTGCTCGCGGCTGGTGGTGTTGAAGGCCACGCATGTCTCGCTGTTCAGACCCAGCTCCTTGTAGTTCTCCGCCTTAGCCTTGGAGGCGTTGTAGATGACGAAGTTAGGCTCGAACTTCTCCAGTTCCTCCTCTGTGGGCTGGATGAACATGTTCTTGATGAAGTGAGCCTGCCAAGCCACCTCGAGGATGAAGCGGACAGCGAGGTGAGTGGCCTCGTTGGCACCGCAGAATGCGTCCACGATGTAGAGTTTCTTGCCGGAGAGTTCCTTGATGGCGATGTCCTTGACCTGTGCCCAAACGGCTTCGCTCATCGGGTGGTTGTCGTTCTTGTAGCCCTCGGTGGTCCACCACACTTTGTCGTGGCTCTGGGCGTCGTCAACGATGTACTTGTCCTTGGGGCTGCGGCCGGTGAAGATACCAGTCATGACGTTCACAGCACCGAGCTCGGTCTGCTGACCGACCTCGAAACCTTCCAGACCAGCTTTTGTTTCTTCCTCAAAGAGGAACTCATAAGACGGGTTGCGGGCAATCACAGTGCTGCCCTTGATACCATACTTCTCCAAAACGGAAGCATCAAATTTTGCCATAGGTGTAAAAAGTATTTAATGGTTTAACTGATTGTTTGTTCGCATTGAGCGGTGCAAAAATACACCTTTCCAATGACTTGTCAAAGCAAAAACTCAAAAAAAAGCAGCACGACCCTCAACTTTTAGCATCCCTTTGCATTTTTGTCATATTTGTTTGGCAAAAGCACATCACAAGATGATGCCTATTATCCTGTCAATGCTGTAGAATACAAAAGCCTATTCACTCTTTCCTCGGCCTTCCGTCAGGTTGCGGGTCATGCGGCGAACGGGGAGCCATACGGCAACCAGCCCCACAGCCAACACGGTAAGAAAAGTCAGAAGCACGTCGGTGGCGTGAACACTGACGGGGTAGGCATCGATGATGAAAGACCCCTCGCTCTGCCCCAGACGCACGAGGCCGAAGTAAATTTGCGCCCAACACAGTGCCAGTCCGCCAAGGATGCCTATGGCAGCCCCTATACCGCTGATGAGCCAGCCTTCAAGGAGAAATACCTGGCTGATTTGCCGGTCATTGGCACCGAGGGCACGCAGGGTGGCCACGTTCTCGCGCTTCTCTATCATGAGCATGGACAGGGAGCCGATAATATTGAAAGAGGCAACAAGGAGAATGAAGGTGAGAAAGAGATAGGCAATGAGTTTCTCCACCTGCATGATGCGGAACGTGTCTTCCTGCTGCTCATAGCGATCCTGCAGCGTGAAGCCGTCGCCAAGACAAGAACGGATGTCAGCCTTTGCACGGCGTAGGCTGGCATCTGGTTTCAATCGCAGTTCCACGGCAGACACCTGCCCTTGCTGGTCGAAGAGGCGGCGGGCAAAACCAAGGGAGGTGAGGATGTAGCCTGTGTCATATTTGCTCTGGTTGACGGCAAAGACAACACCGGGTGAGAGTAGCTCCTCGCGTCGGAAACTCTGCATGGGATTGGCCATGTTCACACGCTCGCCGCGACGGGGCGCATAGATGGGCAGGGCACCGTCATAGTGGCTGCCCAGGCCCAGGGCAGATGCCAGACGGATGCCCATCACGCCGTAGTCGAGCACGTCGGCATGAAGGACAAACTCTCCGTCGCCATAAAGGATGCTATTGATGTCTGTCAGTTCCACAAAGTTGTCGCTGACACCCTTTACTGTCACCACCCATTGTCGTTCATTGCCCACTATGAGAGCCTGGTCTTCCAGCACTTCGGTATAGACATCGATGCAGTCCAGTGCTTTCAGGCGTGTCAATGCAGGGTCATCGGTGGAAATGATTTTGCCCGTGGCCGGCTGCACCTTCAACTGCGGGTCGAAGGCGGTGAAGAAGCTGGCCACCATGTCCCGGAAACCATTGAAGACTGAGAGCGTCACCACCAATGCCGCCGTGGCCAGTGCCACGCCACAGACAGAGATAACGGTGATGATGCCTGTGGTGTGATGGCGTTTACGGGCGAAGAGGTAACGTCGGGCGATGAAGAAGCTAAACATGAGAGGCCCCCTCTACGCCCCCAGGGGGGCTTCATTTGATTGATGGTCAGCCAGCGCGGGTATCGTAGCCCCCTCGGGGGCAGAATGGAGGGGCTCATTCAGTAATCGGTCGATGTTCTCGGCATAGTCCAGAGAGTCGTCGATGAAGAACTTCAGCTCGGGAATAATGCGCAGCTGGTGACGAGTGCGCTGCCCGAGTTCATAACGGATCTGTCGCACGCTGGCATTGATGTTGTCACAGATTTCCTGCGCACGTTCACTGGGAAAGATGCTCAGATAACCGCGGCATACGCTCATGTCCGGGCTGATGCGGCAGACAGAGACGCTGACAAGAACTCCCTTGGTGGCCTGCGTCTGACGCTGGAAGATATCGCTCAGTTCTTTCTGGATGAGCCGTGCAATTTTATTCTGGCGGGTTGTTTCCATATAATAGTCCAAAAGTAAATAATGTCCTTTATATCTGTCTTTGAAATCGCGTGTCCTAATACGGCCGCAAAGGTAAGGCAAAAAACGGGGGTGACCAAAGTTTTTTACCATAAAAAGCACATATCGCCCCGATTATTCATGAAAAAGGGCGGGAATGTATGGAGCATCAGAAATCAAGAGTGATGCCACCGTCTGAATGGGCGTAGCGAACCAACAGTTCCTGGATGTAGCGGGCACAGGCCACTACATTCTGCCGATTGCCGTCATAGCCGTTGACAATGGCCAACAGGTGGGTGGTCTGGAGGGAGAGTTTGGTGCGCTCATGGTCACTGGTGGGGGTTCCGATGCCACCGAGGGTATCCCGATAGACGGGCAGACCGGCAATATTCAGGGGACCGCGGCCGATGCCCTCGTAGGGTTCACCTTCACGCCCGATGCCGAGGGTTAACCCTGCGGCAAAACCGCAGGGCACAGAACACGCCGCAGAGGCACGGTCGGAGGGGAGGGGACTGCCGGAAGGGAGAGAACTGCCGGAGGGGAGGGGACTGCCGGAAGGGAGAACTATCTTGTCTGCATCGAAGCCGCCAATGCTGTATCCATAGGCAATGGAGGCGAGGTTGATGAGATCCACGAGGGTGTTGACGCGGTAGAGGTCGTGCCCCTTGAGAGTGCGGCGGACGAGTGCCTCGCCGCTGGGGCGATAGCGGCTGGGGTCCTTGCCGCAACGGCGGTAGGCCTCACGGGTGGCCTGGATACTGGGCATCTCCTTGAGGCTGTCTGCCGTATAACGCTGACGATAGTCGGCGATGAAGCGGTTGATCTCCTGCCACAGTTCCTCGTTGTACTCGGTGTTGCGTACAGACGCAAAGACAGCGGTGCCCACAAATTCGGGGCACCGCTGCCGGATATCTTCTGAAACATTGATGGTTACCATAAAGCCATTTACCATTTACTATTTAACCATTTACTATTTACCATTTAACCATTTACTATTTACCATTTACTATTTACCATTTACTATTTAACCATTTACCATTTGTTTCCGATGTTCACTTCAGATAGATGCCGCGGATGCCGTGGTAGCTGGTGCTGTCTGCGACAGAGCGGGTCTGACCCTTGACATAGTAGTCATAGTAGCTGCCATAGCCGTAGCTGTCCCAGTAATGAGCATAGTTGTGGAGGTTGAAATAGGTTTGGTTCTCCAGCGTGACGGGGTCGGCGACATAACCACGGAAATAATCGTCGGTGAGGGTGTAATCAACGATGGCGCAGTCCAGTTGGGGGTCATCAAAGGTGAGGTAGAGAATGCGGTTGCGCACTTGCCAGTTGAAGTATGAGGTCACGGCGTGAAGGCGATAATAGTCCACTTCTGTTCCCGTTCCGCGGTCACGATACCATCCGGAAGAGGCAAACTCTATCTCAGAGCCCTTTGCCTTTTCGCCATTATACCACATATCCATGTCGCCGAACCAATGCCCTGAGATGTCGTAGCCTATCCGGTCATCTTCATCCATGCAGCCAACAAGAGAGATGGCAGCTATGAGCAGGATGCTCATCGTAAGAAATTTGGTACAAAACGTTTTCATATTTGTTGTTTTTTAGGGTTTGACACTGCAAAGGTACGCCAAACGGCATACCCTTGCAAGCGTATTTCCCTTTTCGTCTGGGGGAATATCCCTACCGGTTGAGGTGTTTCACCACGCGGCCGTCGGGCGTGCGGGTGATGGTCAGCCCCTTGTGGCCGTTGGCGACGCGGCGACCTTGCAGGTCAAAGTGTTCATCCTGGGCACGACGGATGGTGGGAGTTGCAACCTGTGCTCCCGTAATGTCATAGTAGCCGATGGCCGAGGTGTGCTCCTCGCCGCCACCGCGGTAGATGGTCTGCACGCCAATGCGATCGAAGCCCGTCTGGAAGAGGTAGAGGGCATAGGCTTTCTCATAGATATAGGAACGGGAGAAGGCCTCGCGTGTCTCGTCGGTGAAGAGATAGGGAATCTCCTCCATATCCTGCGGCAACTGCTTATACTCGTCGGTGTAGAACGTGAAGGGTTCCTCATCATCATCTACAAAGAGGCGGTAGCTCACCTTGGCAGGGTCAAGGAAGCGCCCCTCAGTATCCAGCAGCGGCACGTTGAGCATGAGGATGGTGAAAGCACCCATCTCCTGATAGTAGGCCACGTTGGGTGTCACGGGTGTTCCAGCCTGTTCGGTGTAGGGGCGGAAGCGGGGTGAATGATAGGTCTCTCCGAGGCCTATACCGCTGTCTGAGTTGCTGGCGAAGATGGTCTGCTGGGTGGAGAAGGAACCCGTGGCGGCATCATAGTCGCAGGTGGTGCTGCCGTCCTTCCAGTAGTAGAGCCAGTTGTAATAGCCGTTGCTGTCCAGCCCGTATTCGGCATCGGCCCCGCAGAAGTAGAGGAGGTAGGAGGAGTAGAAGCCGGCGTAGGCCAAGGGGAAGGTAATCTTCTTGCCCTTGATGGTTCCCTTCATCCACGCCTCGGGCAGACGAGTCTCTGACACCCCCTGGATATAGACCTCGCCGCCGTCGAAGCCCACGTTGACGAGATGCCCGGAACCCTCATACTCCATGGAGTAGCGTTCTGTCTCCAGCTCCTCGGGCGGTGTGATGGGGTGGACATCCTTGTAGGTCATCACGGTGGCGTAGTCGAGATAGTAGCTCCACTCGCCAACATAGGCATCGGTATAGACGAACCCCAGCCCGTCGAAGACATTGTTGGCAGGGTCGCCGCTGGTATCCTGCAGGACGAGGTTGTCGCCCTCGATGGCGTAGGTGACGGTGCCCTTGTAGTCAACAGTGTATTTCTCGATGCCGCCGTTGACCTTCACGCGGGCAAGCATCATACCGTAGTTGCCGTCATCAAACCAATAGACTTTCTGTCCCAGGGGGATGGTGATGGTGTGCCCATCTACTGCGCCCTCGACCCATGTGGCGGTGGCGGCGTGAGAGATGATATTCTTGAAGTATGCCTTTGTGCCGTCCTCGGAGAAGACGACCTCGGATGCGATGCCGTCCTGTGTCTCGCTGTTGCGGAAGTACATGTTGGCGTAGGTGGCACCGCCACTGCGCAGATAGGCGCGCAGCTCGCCGTCCGGCTGCTCGGTGATGATGCCGTGGCTGTCTCGTGTCTGTGCTATGGCAAAAGTGGCGACCAGCGCTGTGGTCATGAGAAAAAGATATCGTTTCATAGGTGTGGCTTGATTGAATGATGAATAAATCTGTGAAGGGGAGGACGCGCAAATATGCGCTACACCCAACCGAATGATGAATGATTATATTGATGAATGGTCATTGATGAATGATGAATGGTCATTGATGAATGATCTTATAGCTTTGGCGGGTGCCGTCGGAGCGGGTAACGGTCTTCACATAGATGCCGTTGACGGGGCTATTCACCCGACGTCCTGCCAGATCGGTGTAGGTGGCAGTGGTGGCATCCGACTTGTGCTCACTGATTCCCGTCTCCTCCGGATCCGGCACGTTGGCCTTCTCGGCGTTGGCCACTTCACCTGTGCGGGTATTGATGAGCACGGCCACCACGCGCAGCTGGCTCTTGTCCTGCACGAGGCTGTTGGCAGAGATGTCAAAGGTGTAGGTGTGCTCGCAGGGCTGGGTGGCCGTGACGTGCTGCGGCAGACTGTTCTCCAAGGCAGCACTGCCCTGGCAGGAGAGCTGGATGGCCACGTCGTTGAAGTGTAGGTCGCGAATGGTGGCTGCCTGCTGTGCCCAAGATTTGAGATAGGGGTCACTGGTACCGTCGCCGGAATAGTAGTTGCTCTGGTTCCACTTGCTGCTGGTGCTGTGCAGGTCGTCTGCCACGAGGATGTAGGAGAGCTGGTAGGGGTTGTCCTCCAGCGTGAAGATGAAGCTGGCGCGTGCCGTGGCAGCGATGGCGGTGTGGGTGTCGTCTGTCCATGTGGCCTTCAGCTCCAAGGCCGCAGGTGTCATGATGGCTTGTCGGTTCTTCCAGTCCTTCTCTATGCCGAGGCTGCTGTTGCTGGTTCCGAAGAAGGGGTCGGTGTCAATGACGCGGTCGATGTAGGCATGTGGATAGCCACTGGGGGTGTTGGGCGTGTTGTTGGTGATTTGCATGGGGTCGCCATTGTGATAGGCCACGCCCACGAATTCGTCGCCGTGTTTCTCTGTCATCGCTTCCATGGCCGCCATGCCACGGGGACAATAGCCGCACCACCCTCCGGTATATTCCTCCATGAGGGGTTTGTGCTTGGGCATCTCGGACAGGAATGCCATGTTGAAGGTGGTGATGGGATCCGCGTCCTCATTGTCCACGCCATTGACCTTCTTGACGTTGATGCCGACAGAGAAGGCTCCGGCAGTTTCCTGTGCGGGAACATTCACTTTGACGGTGGTGTGCTGACCATAGTAGGTTCCCTTGAGGCTCACGCTCTTGCTCTGTGTATCTACCACCTGCCCATCTACGGTGACTTCATACTCGATGCGTGAGATATTGGCCGTACCATGGTTGTTCAGCGTGAGCGAGAACGTCTTCTGCTTGCCCAGCATGGCGTAGGCATCGAGTTCATCGGGAGCCGAGAAGCTGGCAGCATTCTGGCGGATGCGGTCACCGCCCAGACGCACCACGAAGGCGGGGGCACGCCCGGCAGTGAGGGTGGTCTCTTCAAGCAGCTTCCACTTGCGGTAGGTGCGCGATGTATGGATGTAAAGGTTAGACGTGTTTGTGCTGGCGATGCACATAACGGGTGTCTTGGCAGGGTCGCTGTCATTGCTGGTATCCACGGAGGGGACAGTGAAAGAATACCCCACATAGACGCCCTCGGCTGTCAACACGTAGGGCTGACGGAAGGTCACTTCGACCCATTTACCGTCGGGCGTGAAGCTGATGCTGTCCACATCGGGTGCAATCTGGTTACTCTCCAGCGTGAGTTCCTTGGTAATCCATGCCTTGTAGCTGGTAATGCCTGTTGCTTCTGTGCGGATGGGCACGTTGATGCCCCTGATTTCCAGTCCTGCCAGTGCGGGGTCGGTCAGGTGCATGGCCACATCGTAGGTCTCAGCCTTCTGAGTGCCGATGCTCACCAGGGAACCTGTGCCCTGATAAACACCATAGAGTTGTTCATTCTGTGCACTGGCCAACATACTGGTCAGCAGTGCAAGGATTAGTAGTAAAGACTTCTTCATAAGCATTTAAACGATTATTATAAGGAAGGTTTTTATATTTTCATGTTATAACGTTATCTCTACATCTCAACTCTCTACATCGGAAATCACGGAAACGATCTGAAATAACGGAAATGTTTCAGTTACTTTTCCATATATTTTCCTTTTTTTCCGTTGTTCCACCTCTCATTTTTTAATTTTCAATTTTTAATTTTCAATTTTCAATTCACAGCCCTCTGGCCTTGTAGATGAGTTCCTTGGCCTCGTTGATCTCACGCATCTTCTTCTCGGCGGCGGCGCGTATATCCTCACCCAACGATGCCACGCGGTCTGGATGATGCTTGACGACCATACGCTTATAGGCGGCGCGCACCTCGTCATCCGTGGCTGTTTCTGGGATTTCCAACACGGCGTAGGCATCCTTCAGCGTGGTACTGCCCAGATTGAGCATGGAGTTCAGTTCCATCTCAGAGAGTCCCAATTCTATTGTGATTTCTCGCAGGGCGTTGATTTCTTCGGGAGCCACGTTGCCGTCGGCTTTCGCCAGCGAAGCCAGAAGTGACAGCAGTTGCAGCCGCTGGCTCTCGTTGAGCACACTGCGCAACTGGTGGCAGCAGTCGATGATAGTAATGTGATATGCTCCAGGCTGCTGCGCGTCCACCTGTTTCTGGCGCTCAAACAGCTGGCGCATAATCTGCTCGCCCTGTGTCACAGCCATCTCACCGAAGTTCATGCGCAAGAACTGCCGCATGGCCTCCATCTCGCTGTGCATGATCTTACCGTCAGCCTTGATAATATAGCTGGCCAGCGTCAGCAGCGAAAACAGGAAGCCGTTGCGAGTGCCGCGGGCAGTGTCCATGGCCTCGTCGTTGACATAACTGCCGCCACTGTAGCTACTGCTGTAACTGTCGCCGCCATAACTGCCGTCATCCATCAACTGACCACCGTCTGAGGTTAACTTGTCAAAGAGAGTGCCCAGCACAAATCCTGCCAGCGCACCTATCGGTCCCCCTGAGAGCAGTCCCAGAAAGCCTCCTATCCATTTTGCATTTGCCATACTGAGGAATTGTCAAAAGATGTTGTATTTGGGCGCAAAGGTAATAAAAACTTTAAACTCTAAACGATAAACTCCAAACTTTTTCATATCTTCGCGCCATGAAACGTATATTTCTCTTCTTTTTCATGTGTGTGACCGCTCTGGCTTCGGTCTGTGCACAATATCTACCCAGTGACGATAACCTTTCCGCCCGCCGTCAGTTCGAGGGCTTTCGCTTTGGCATCTTCCTGCATTGGGGCATATACAGTGAGTTCGCCCAAGGCGAATGGTATTTGAACAGCGGCCTGACACATGAGGAATACAGCAAGGCCGCATCCTGCTTCTATCCTGTCCGCTTCGATGCCGAGGCTTGGGTGCGGGCCATCAAGGACTCCGGCGCACGCTACATCACCTTCACCAGCCGCCACCATGACGGCTTCTCCATGTTTCGCACGCGCACGAGTACCTATAATATATATGACGGTACGCCGTTCCATCGCGATGTACTGAAGGAACTCTCGGCGGCGTGCGAGAAAGAGGGAGTGCGCTTGCATCTCTACTATTCCATTCTCGACTGGATGCGCCCCGACTACCCCGTTGGTCGCACAGGTCTGAAAACAGGTCGCAAGCTCAAGCCCAACTATGACAGCTACTTCGAGTTCATGAAGACACAGGTCACAGAGTTGCTCACCGATTACGGCGACATCGGTGGCCTGTGGTTTGACGGATACTGGGACCATGACGCAGACAGCGTGCCCTTTGACTGGCGTATGCCTGAGTTCTATCGCTATATTCACCAGCTCAAACCCTCATGTCTCATTGGAAACAACCACCACATCACACCCATTGAGGGCGAGGATTTCCAGATGTTTGAGCGCGACCTGCCGGGCGAGAACACCGCCGGTCTCTCTGGTCAGGACATCAGCCACTTGCCGTTGGAGATGTGCCAGACGATGAACGGCATGTGGGGCTATAAGGTGGCCGATCAGAACTACAAATCCACCCGCGAACTGGTACAACTCATCGTGCGCGCTGCCGCAAAGGATTCCAATCTCCTGCTCAACATAGGCCCTCAACCCAATGGTGAACTGCCCGCCACCGCATTGGAATGTCTGGAAGGCATTGGTCACTGGATGAGTGCCAATGGTGAGAGTGTCTATGAGACGCAACCTGTGACATTGCCCGCTGGGGAGTGGGGCGTGATGACTCAAAAGGAGGGCCGTCTCTTTCTCCATGTTTTCGATAACAACCTTCAAGAGTTAACCATCCCCTGGACAGAGGCCAAACCCAAGGCCGTCCGCGCCCTTGCATCCCAGGAGCGGCTGCGTTTCACCTTCAACAAGAAAACAAAGACCATCACCATCCAACTGCCCGCTTCCCGCGATGCACACGACTTTGTGGTGGAGATCCAACAATAACTTAATATACTACAGATTACACAGATTGCTCGGATTACATGTCTTGTGGTTAACATTCCCTTTGTGCCGAACGTCACTCAAGAATCCGTGAAATTCTATAATAATTTGGTCGAACAAAAAGATATAATCATCCGTGTAATCTGTGGTCAGA
>JAFSZU010000136.1 GCA_017455585.1 Bacteroidaceae bacterium
CGGATGTAGCTCTTGAATCCGAGTCCGGAGGGGGTGACGGCGAAGGGGAGGATGCTCTTGGAGGGGTCGTCTGTGCGGGCCTTGACCTCGATGGTGAAGCCGGCATCGGAGAGGGCGGCGGCATCGAAGGTGGCGGATTCGGCGGGCAAACCGCCGAACACCAACACAGATGGGGAGGGAGATGCGGTGGGGAGGGCGGAGAGATCCTTGACGGGGAGGGGGGTGCCCTCGGCGGAGATGGTCACATAGGTGCGGATGTCACCGCTGCGGAGGATGAGACGGCCATCGGTGTGGTTGCGGGATGAGATGTGTCGCACGGTGACCTTGGCGGCTTCTGTGCCAGCGGCAATGGTGGCGGGGGTGACCTCGAAACCCGGACCGACGCGCAGGGTGATGTCCTGCGTCAACCCCGTGGCAGAGACCGTGACGGTGGTTTCTGCTCCTGTGCCGTTGAGTCGGATGACATCGGGGAGTGTCGTGTTGGCGCGAAGAATGGGTGCTCCCTTGGCATCCGCATAACGGATGACAAGGCCGTCATCGGTGACGGACGGTGAACTGGCGGCAAACGCCAATTGACTGCCAAGCACACAGATGATGCCCAGCAGGAACCCTTGTTTAAGTAAATTCTTCATAAAGATGTATGGTTTGTGTTAATAGAAATCGTGGTAAATGAATTGTTGCGCTGCAAAAGTATAGAAAACTTTTTGCCCCACCAAGATTTTTCATATAAATTTTTCATTCTTACAATTATAATCTACTTGAAAAAGTCTAATTGGGCCTGTCGCCCTTTCGGGGCTTAAAGGTAACTAACTGATTCACAAGAAGGGGTTACACCCCTCCCTGTGGTCTCTTCGTCCCTCCGGGACTTTTTCAAGTGGACTCAATAAAACCTTTGTTGAAAGTGCCCATAATATGTCAATAATTTGTGCTTGCGGAAGCAAAGCTCCAATGCAGAATGTGTAATCATGTGGATTTGATGCTGTTATTATATGAAAATAATTACGGCAGTGCCCGAACGCGGAAAAGAATAGGGTAGGAGGTCAGGCAGCAAAGACACATGTGTAAAACTGTTTAGATGCGGGAGTAAAGAGTTGCAAGGGCTGGCCTAAAGATCAAAAGACGTAGGCGTATCTTTGTAAACATGGACGATGAACGTTGGTTCGCCGTCGGCGAATAACAATTCCCCGTCGGTGAACAGCGGTACACCGACGGGGAATGAACTATCATGTATGACACCCTTTGGGGCTTTCTATGAGACCCTTTGGGGCTTTCGTATGACACCCTTTGGGACTTTTGTATGAGACCCTTTGGGCTTTCGTATGACACCCTTTGGGGCTTTCTATGAGGTGCTGCAAGCGCCTCTTTTCGGGTGCAAAGATACAACATTACTGCCGGAAAAGCAAATTTAACTAAAGCGAGTCAACAGACGCAAATGTCAATTATTGCAAAAAGACCATAAAAAAGTGATGGATGTGTGATGACTTTGTGTTTTTTTCTGTATTTTTGCGGGCAGAATATAACAACAAATCTATGCTGAAGTTTATTTGTCTTGGCAGTGGCAGTAGTGGCAACGGCTATTTCCTGTGGACAGACAATGATGCAATCATGATAGACGCGGGCATCGGCATCAAGTTGCTGAAGCGTCATGTGAGTGTGCATGGATTGCCTTGGGACAGGATGCGTGGTCTGTTGATTACCCATGACCACGCAGACCACATCAAGTCCGTGGGGAAACTGGCGGCAGAATATCAGTTCCCGGTCTATAGCACAGAGGCTGTGCATGAGGGTATAGCACGGAACTATTGTGTCTCACCGCGCCTGAAGACAGAATTTTGTCATTTGCTGACAAAGGATGTGCCTTTGCAGTTGGGCGATTTCACCATCACGGCGTTCACCGTTCCCCATGACAGCACGGACTGCATCGGTTTCAGCGTGGAGGCGTGCGGCGTGCGTTTCTGCCTGATAACCGACATTGGTCATGTGACCGAGCGTGTGAAGGAAGAGGTGGAAGCTGCCAACTATCTGGTTCTGGAAAGTAATCATGACCATGAGATGCTCATGGCCGGTCCCTATCCGGCCTATCTGAAGGGGCGCATCGCCGGTCCCACCGGCCACCTGAGCAACCATGAGGCTGCGGAGTTGCTGGCCAACTCCTCCAGTCCGCGGTTGCGGCATGTGTGGCTGTGTCACCTCAGCGAGGAAAACAATCATCCTGAACTGGCGCGCAAGACGGTGGATGCTGTCCTGCGCGGCTATGGCATTATTCCGGGTGTGGACTTCCAGTTGGATGTCCTGAAGCGGAAAGTCCCCAGCCCGATTTATGATTTGACATAGCGGACGTCATGGTTCAGGCGTAAACAAATAAAGGTATGGCACAGAAAAATAACGAAAGAGGGTTTGTCCGTTGTGTGGAGTGCAAACATGCCACCTACATGCAATGGTTTGAGAATCCCATCATTGCAGAGTGCCAGGTCCATCATGAGCGGATGGTGGGCGAGGCACGCCGTATCTGTAAGTCGTTTGAGCCGTCTGGTGTCGTTGATGTAAGCCAGATCTCCATCCAACACTTCGACCATTATGATATTTGACATTCTTTGCGCGGTTGGTGGTGCAGCCCTTGTGCTCAAGGGAGCAGACCTGCTGACCGATGGCTCTGTGGCGCTGGCCCGTCGTTTCTCTATCCCTGAAATGGTCATCGGCCTCACTGTCGTGGCGTTTGGCACCTCGTTGCCCGAGTTCGTGGTGAGTCTGCTCTCGAGCTTAAACGGTGCCGCGGATATGGGCATCGGTAATGTGGTTGGTTCCAACATTTTCAATACGCTGATGATTGTCGGCGTGACAGCTGCTATATCCCCTATAGCCGTCCAGAAATCAACTATTTCCAAGGACATTCCTTTCTCCTTGCTGGCCAGTGTCGTGCTCATTGCATTGGCACTGGATGGTGTTTTCAGCGTGTCCGGCAGTCGGAATCTGCTGGATCGTGGCGATGGCATCGTATTACTGGGTTTCTTTGTCGTTTTCATGGCCTATACCTTCGCCATCGCCCGCCCGGCACAGAAGCAGGAAGAAACAGGGCCGGCAGACCCAACAGCTGCAGTAGAAACCATGGCGGGATGGAAGATTACGCTCTTCATCCTGCTGGGTCTAGCGGGACTCATTGGCGGCGGCGAACTCTTTGTCCACGGCGCAACGGGCATTGCTCGCGGTCTGGGTGTCAGCGAGGCCGTCATTGGTCTCACGCTGGTGGCTGGCGGCACCTCCCTGCCCGAGTTGGCCACCAGTATTATCGCTGCCCGCAAGGGACAGAGTGGCATGGCCATCGGCAATGTCATCGGTTCCAACCTGTTCAACATTTTCTGGATTCTCGGAGCCTGTTCCTGTATCGCTCCCTTGCCCGTGCAGGACATCACCCCCGTGGACTTTGGCATGTTGCTGTTCAGCGGCTTGATATTCTGGTTCTTTGCCCGCACTCAGCACCGCATCCTCCGTTGGGAAGGCATCTGCCTTATTGCACTCTACATCGCTTATCTATGTCTTATCTTTGCACCGTCTTAATAACTTATTCCCCATTTATGAAGCGATTCATTTTGTCATCATTGTTCACTGCCAGTGTGCTATGTGTCTCTGCACAACCGGCGGGCGGTTTCGGCGGCTTCCAGATGCCGCAAGTGAAGTTGGAAACATCCCAGGAATGGAAGGATGTGAACTACGCGGGCGACGGCCAGCCGTTCCACACCTGCGACATCTACCTCCCCAAGCAGGAGCAGACGGCCTATCCCGTTGTGATTCACATCTATGGGAGTGCCTGGTTCAGCAACAACAGCAAGGGTGCCGCAGATCTGGGAACCATTGTCAAGGCACTGCTCAATGCGGGCTACGCCGTCGTGTGTCCCAACCATCGTTCCAGCATGGACGCGCAGTGGCCGGCACAGATTCATGACATCAAGGCAGTCGTCCGTTTCGTTCGCGGCGAGGCTGCCAAGTACAAGTTCGACCCGTCGTTCATAGCCACCAGCGGCTTCTCCTCTGGCGGACATCTTGCATCCATCACAGCCATGACCAGCGGCACGCGGCAGACTAGGGTCGGCACGGTTGATATTGACCTCGAAGGCTCACTGGGCAGCTACACACAGGAGAGCAGTGCCGTCAATGCCGTCTGCGACTGGTCGGGACCCATTGACTTGACAGCCATGGACTGTGGCGAGCATATCACCATGGGCGACCGCAGCCCCGAGGATATCCTGCTCGCCTCCAAACTGTCTGAAGAGCCCGACAAGTATCGCAGCCTGAGTGCCACCACCTATATCGATGCCAACGACCCGCCAGCCATCATCTTCCACGGCGAGAAGGACAATGTGGTCCCGTGCTGCCAGGGCAAGAAGTTCTTTGAACAGCTGCAAGCTGCCGGTGTCAAGTCTGAGGCTACGTTCGTGCCCGAAGGCGGTCACGGTATGGGCATGTATAGCGAAGAGAATTTGCAGAAGATGGTCACCTTCCTCAATGCCGCCCGCAGCGGTCGCACACGCATTATTGAGGACGGTGGAACGGGTGCCTACAAGGCCATCATGAAGGAAGATGCCACGCTGCCCGAGCACACTATCATTGTGCCGCAGGACCTCGCGCCGTTCGGTGCCAAGAAACTGCTGCCCGTGCTGGTGTGGGGCAACGGTGCTTGCTCCAACTCTCCTTTCGAGCACATCAACTTCCTCAACGAGATAGCGTCAAACGGCTATATCGTGCTCGCCACGGGTTATATCCCGATGACCGACGAATGGTACCGTGGCCCCATGTCGAGGACTGAGCAACAGATAGAGTCCATCGACTGGATTATCAAACAGAACAGCGACCCCGCCTCGCCTTATTATCAGAAGATCGACGTGCAGAATATCTGTGTCGCCGGCATGTCATGCGGCGGTCTGCAGACCCTCTACAACTGTGCCGACCCGCGCATCAAGACACTGATGATCTGCAACAGCGGACTCTTCAACCAGCAGAACGCCAACCAGGCCGTGGGCGGGATGCCCATGCCTCCGAAGGAGAAGCTGAAGGACATCCATACACCTATTATCTATATCCTGGGTGGCGAAAAGGATATTGCCTACGGTAACGGCATGGATGATTTCCACCGCATCGACCATGTGCCCGCCGTGGCGGCCAACTTCCCCGTGGGCCACGGCGGAACCTACCGCGAACCGCACGGTGGCGAATTCACCGTGGTGGCGCTGGCATGGCTCGACTGGCAACTAAAGGGAGACAAGCAGGCAGCCAAGATGTTCAAGGGCAAGAACTGCGGCCTCTCTAAGCGGAAGGACTGGACGATAGAGAAAAACGCCCGTTTCGGCAAGTAACGTGTAAACATATCCCATTGCTAATAAAACGGTAAATAGTTAACAGTCAAAGATAATATCTATGTTAAGTGTAGAAGAACTGAATGACCGCCTCATTGACCTGGCCTTTGCCGAGGACATCGGTGACGGCGACCACACCACTCTGTGTTGTATTCCAGCCGATGCCATGGGCAAGAGCAAGCTGCTCATCAAGGAAGAAGGCATCTTGGCAGGCGTGGAGATTGCCAAGGAAGTATTCCACCGCTTCGACCCCGAGATGCAGGTGGAGGTGTTCATGGGCGACGGCTCACACGTGAAGCCGGGCGATGTGGCCATTATAGTCACGGGCAGGGTGCAGAGCCTGTTGCAGACCGAGCGCCTGATGCTCAATATCATGCAGCGCATGAGCGGCATCGCCACCATGACGAACAAGTATGTCCGTGCCCTCGAGGGCACAGGCACCCGCGTGCTGGACACCCGCAAGACCACACCTGGTATGCGTATGCTGGAGAAAGCGGCCGTGAAGATTGGCGGCGGCTGCAACCACCGCATCGGCCTCTTCGACATGATCCTGCTGAAAGACAACCATGTGGATTTTGCCGGGGGCATCGAGAACGCCATCACGCGCTGCCACGAGTACCTGAAGGCCAAGGGCAAGGACTTGAAGATTGAGATTGAGGTGCGCAACTTTGATGAACTGAACCGTGTGCTGGCCATCGGTGGCGTGGATCGCATCATGCTGGACAACTTCACCCCCGAAGACACGAAAAAGGCCGTGCAACTCATCAACCACCGCTACGAGACAGAGTCCAGCGGAGGCATCACCTTCGACACGCTGCGCACCTACGCCGAGTGCGGCGTCGATTTCATCTCCGTCGGTGCCCTCACTCACAGCGTCAAAGGTCTGGACATGAGTTTCAAGGCTTGTTAATGTCCGCGCGCCCGTACATTATATTATTATTTATGCTTCTTCTGCTCCTTCCCGCTTCTGTGTGGGGGCAGAAGAAGAAGGATTTTGTCTATGTCGAGAAAGACATGAATGAAGTCACTGTCAAGCCCAAGCGGCAGCGTTATCACCGCAAGGGCAACCCCGCTGTAGAGTTGATGCGCAAAGTCATAGATGCCAAGAAGGACCATGACCTCTCGACCAATGACTTTGTGAGTTATTACAAGTACCAGCGCATCACCACGGCCCTGAACAATATCACGCAGGAGGCCGCAGACACGCTGGCACTGTTGCGCTCGCCGCTACTGAAGCGACAGATAGAGTACTGCCCCCAGACAGACAAGTACATCCTGCCATTCAACTACACCGAGACCGTCACCCATCACCTCTACCGCCGTGCGCCCGAGAAGACGCGCAACCACATCCTGGGCACCAACACCGAGGGCATCACCGACCTCATTCCCGTGGGCGAGAACATCAATACCGTGCTGGCCAGTGTGTTCACAGACGTGAATGTCTATGACGATGTCATCAACCTGCTGGAACGCCGTTTTACCAGCCCCCTGTCCAAGCGGGCCGCCATCTCCTTCTTCCAGTTCTTCATCGAGGACACCGTGGAGATGGACCACAAGCGTTGCATCCAGCTGAGCTTTGTGCCTCAGAACCCGCAGGACTTCGGCTTCTCGGGACGGCTCTGGGTGCTGGCAGACAGCACCTACCGCGTACACCAGTGCACACTCAACCTTCCGTTGCGCTCCAGTGTCAACTACATCACCAATCTGGTCCTGCAACAACGCTTCACCGACCTGCCAAACGGGCAGCGCGTCCTCCAGACCGACGATCTCTTTGCCGAGATAGGCATCCTCAAGGGGCAGCGCATGTTCATGCTCCACCGCGCCACCAACTACACCCAGATCAGCACCGACGCCATTGCCGACGAGGCCTTCCGCCCCAGCGACTTCAGGCGCGAAGGAACGCCGAACATAGAAGACCCGGCGTTCTGGCAGGCGCACCGTGTTGATACCCTCTCATGGGGCGAAAGCGGTCTGAAGGACATGGCCACCAGTGTCCGCAAACAGCTCGCAGGTTCCTTCGGTTATTATGTCCTGCGCACCATCATCTGCAACTACTTCGAGACCAAGCCAGACAGCAGCCTCGTGGAGTTTGGACCCGCCATGTCCATGATTTCCCGCAACTTCATCGACGGTTATCGCTTCCGCCTGGGCGCACAGACCACGGCCAAACTGTTCCCCAAACTCTTCTTCAAGGGCTATGTGGCCTACGGCAAGGACAGCCGCCGCTGGTACGGACTGGCAGAGGCAGAGTATTCCTTCTTGCGCAAGCAGCATTCACCTTTGGAGTTCCCGCGCAACAGCATCACGGCGCAGTGGCAGAGCGATGTCTTCTCACCCGCAGACATCATGTGGCAAAGCGGACGAGACAAAGACAATGTGTGGGTGAGCTTCCGCACTCAGACGGTCGATCACATGATGTTCCGCCGTCATGCACTGCTGAAGTACGAGGTGGAGACCAACAACCATCTCGGTTTCAAACTGCAAGGGCGTGTATCGAGGCAGACACCCTGCGGCTCGCTCTTCTACAGGAAACTCGACGGCACTGACGTGCCACACCTCACGGCCACAGAACTCACAGCCTCCCTGCGATGGGCACCGGGCGAGGAGGTCATCTGCACCAAGCAGCGCCGCCAGTACGTCAACCACAACAACCCCGTCTTCTCCCTCTCACACACCACCGGCATTCGCGGTCTCTTCGGCGCAGACTACAACTACAACGTCACCGAGCTCACCGCCTTCCACCGTCTGTGGCTCAACTCCTACGGCCGCGTGGATTTCAGCCTCCGCGCTGCAGCACAGTGGAACCGTGTGCCGTTCCCCCATCTGCTCATGCCCGTGGCCAACAACTCCTACATCATCACGCGCGACATGTTCTGCATGATCAACAATCTGGAGTTCATCAACGACCGCTACCTCTCCTTCATGATGGAATGGGACCTCTCTGGCAAGCTCCTTAATCGCGTCCCGCTCATCAAACGGCTGAAATGGCGCGAGGTTATTGGCTTCCGTACGCTCTATGGTCACCTGACTGACACGAACAACCCTGATTCGCATCCTGGAGACGCACGCCTCTATGAGTTCCCCTCTCGTGATGGCATCTCCATCGTGCATCCTATGACAGATACACCTTATATGGAACTGTCAGTGGGCCTGCATAACATCCTCAAATTCATCCGCGTGGACTACGTGCGCCGTCTCAACTACCTTGATTATCCCAGCGTGAAGAAGCACGGTTGGCGCTTCGCTCTCCAATTCGACTTCTGACGGTAGTTGGGTGTTTTTTCCGCAAACAGAACAGTCTGAAAGCACAACAACAGGCAGTCATTCTATTGGTGGGCCGGATTCATTTCTGATCCAGTTTTGCTTCAATGCGTTTCAATATTTCCAGAACTTCCTCGTTATTGTCCTCGGCCATGGAATCCACAAATATGGAATTGATGAGTGACATGCCAATGATGCCGCCCAGAAACATAAGAGCTGAGAAATAGCAGCGTGCAAAAATGCCCCAGGCCGCGCTGCCGTGGGCGGCGATAACATCTGGAATTTCATACCAGCCCTCGACGGAAAACAGGCGGAAGATGCTATAGAGACTAATGGCTGGATTGCCGAAATACGCTGGAGCAACCTTGCTGAAGATGGTGCAGGAGAGAATCGAGAACGCGATAAGAAACACCGTGAAGGCTATCATAACGAACAACGTGGCTCTGAAGGCAACCTTCAATCCTCTCAGCAGTTTGCCAATATTGGGAATGTAACGCACCATCCTGAATGATTTGAACAGCCTGATGGCACGAAGTGCAAACACAGAGCGTGTCATCATGGATGTCTCCAGAAAGGGACTAACCACAGAGGGGAGAGCAATCACAAGTATGATGAAGTCAAAACGGTTCCATCCCCGGCTCCAATAGGACTGCCAGCCCCATCGAGAAATCTTGCACATGGCTTCAACAAGAAATAAACATGTGAACAGTGCATCCAGCACTTCAAACCAATAGCACTCTGGCCAGAAGCCGCCAACGAACATGCTGATGGTGTTCAGAACGATGGCGCACAAAATAAAATGCTCATTGAGGAACAGGTTCAAAAGTCTTTTCATTGGCTTTGATGGGTTGATACCTAAACAAAACGGGAACTTCATTTAGAAGCTCCCGTTTTAAAGTGGCGGTGCGTACGGGGCTCGAACCCGTGACCCCATGCGTGACAGGCATGTATTCTAACCAGACTGAACTAACGCACCGTTGAACTGTGGAGCGGCAAACGAGACTCGAACTCGCGACCCCGACCTTGGCAAGGTCGTGCTCTACCAACTGAGCTATTGCCGCAATTCCTTGAAATTGCGCGATACCGATCTGCGTCTAAGCATAAAAGCGAGCTTTTCTGCATTCAACTTGCACCGGCATTGCCGCTGTGGGCGGAGATGGATTCGAACCACCGAAGGTAACAACCAGCAG
>JAFSZU010000137.1 GCA_017455585.1 Bacteroidaceae bacterium
ACGGCTTCTGCCTATGGCCTACCCGGTACACCGACTACAGCGTTCGCAACACGCCGTGGCGCGACGGAAAGGGCGATGTGGTGGGCGAGTTGGCTGCTGCCTGCCAGAAATACGGGCTGAAGCTGGGACTCTACCTCTCGCCCTGGGACCGGCACCAGGCGTTCTATGGCACGCCGCTCTATGTGGAGTACTTCCATGCCCAGCTGCGCGAGCTGCTGACGCAGTACGGGTCGCTCTTTGAGATCTGGTTTGACGGGGCCAACGGCGGCGACGGCTACTATGGCGGTGCCCGCGAGAAGCGCACGATAGAGGCGCGCACCTACTATGATTTCCCGCGCGCCCGCCGACTCGTCAATGAGCTGCAGCCACAGATGATCATCTTCTCCGACGGCGGTCCCGGCTGCCGGTGGGTGGGCAATGAGAAGGGCTATGCCTTCGCCACCAACTGGTCCTTCCTCCGTGCCGGCGAGGTCTATGCGGGCTATGAGAAGTTCGAGGTGCTGCAAGGGGGGCACCCCGACGGCAACACATGGGTGGCTGCCGAGTGCGATGTGAGTATCCGGCCGGGATGGTTCTACCACAAAGATCAGGATGACAAGGTGAAGACCGTCGATTATCTCACCGACTTGTACTACCGCAGCGTGGGGCATAACGCCACACTCCTGCTCAACTTCCCGGTCAATACGGACGGACTCATCCACCCCACGGACTCGGCACATGCCGTGCAGTTCTATCAGCGCATCCAGGCAGAACTGCATGACAACCTTCTCCTGCGTGCCAGCGTCAAGGCCACCAACGAACGCGGCAAGGCATTCTCTGTGAGAAACCTCACAGACGGGAACTATGACACCTACTGGGCCACCGACGACGGCGTGACCGCGGCTGACCTCACTTTCACGCTGCGTGGCACGCAGAATGTGAACCGACTCCTGCTGCAGGAATACATCCCGCTGGGGCAGCGCGTCCGGGCGTTCACCGTGGAATATCTTTCTGGCAAGCAATGGCTGCCTGTAGAGGTCAAGGAGGAAACCACCACCATCGGCTACAAGCGTCTGCTGCGCTTCCCTACGATGAAGACGCGCGCTTTGCGCGTGCGCATCACAGACAGCCGGGGATCCATCTGCCTCAACGCCGCTGGCGCATTCTTCGCACCGGATGCTCAGGTGTCCTATGACGGCGACACGAAGAAGTATGACGGGATCTTGCTGAGATAACCCATGAAGATTCTTTTCATGGGTGGGCGAGGCAATAGGATACTTTTCATGGGTGGGCGAGGCAATAGGATACGACGAGATAGGCCGTGAGTTCTGTCAGCAGGAAAAGTGCACCGCAACAGTCGCCTGTATAGCCGCGCAACCGCCGCCAGATGAAGAGGTAAAGGAAGTACATTGTCAGCCCGGGCAGGAAGATGAGCGCACTCCATGTGACACGACCCTGCATCCACCAGAGATAGAACCCCATGGGCAGAAGGCCCTGAATGGCGAGTCCGAGGCCTGCGGCAGTGGAGAACTGGCGATAGACGGTTTTGTTCTTGGCGCTATCAGCAGTGCGGGCGTAGGGCATCATCTGAATGACTTGGGCACTCAACATCTTGGCGTAGGGGTCTGCGGCGAGGATAGTGAGTGCGGCATCGGTGGGCTGCAGGGAATGGAGGGTGAAGAACAACAGCACCATGTAGATAACAAGTGCCAGCACACCGTAGGTGCCGATGTGCGAGTCCTTCATGATGTCGAGGATGCGCTGGCGGTCGTTGCCGCCGCCCCCGAAGCCATCGAAGAAGTCGGCCAACCCGTCTTCATGCAGGGCACCGGTCAGCAGTATCCGACTGGCGATGGCCAGTACGATGGCTATCTCGTAAGAGAAAACAAGAGAGGCACCATAGAGCACGCCCGCCATGACGCCCGCCGTGAGCCAGCCGGCCAGTGGCCAGAACTCGACGACACACTGATAGGCTTCCTTGGGTGGCTGGTGGATGCGCCAGAAGGGCAGACGAGTGAAGAAGATGAGTGCCGCCCAGAGGCGGTCATACCAATTTGTTAATGCATAATTCATCATTCACAATGCACAATTAGAAGTATTTGGTTATGCTTGCATTGTCGAAGTTGTTCATCTCGTTGATCATGCGAACGGCAGAGTCGAGGATGGGGAAGGCGCAGAGGGCACCGGTGCCCTCGCCTAATCGCAGCCCCAGCGAGAGCAGCGGCTTGGCGCCCATCGCATCAAGCATACGGCGATGCCCGCTCTCGTCGCCACAATGTCCGAAGACCATGTAACTCTGTGCTTCTGGGTGGAGTCGGCAGACGGCGAGGGCACAGGCCGTCATGATGAAGCCATCAACCAATATAATAAGGTGTTGCTCGGCAGCCCGCAACATCGCGCCGATGGCGGCAATCATCTCGAAGCCGCCGAAGTAGCGGAGAATAGAGCATGTAGCGTTTCGCGTGTAGTGTTTAGAGTTTGCTACTGCACGGGAAAGCACTTCGCGCTTGTGGCGGATACCGGGGGTGTCCAGACCGGCACCGGCCCCGATGCACTCGTCAAGCGGGATGTCGCAGAAGTGGCTCATCCAGATGCTCGACGGCGAGGTGTTGCCGATGCCCATCTCGCCGATGCAGAGCACCCGGCACCCCTCTGCCAGGCAATCATCCACAAGGGAGGCTCCTGTCTCGATGGCCTTGTCAAACTCTTTCTCCGACATCGCCGGCTCATGGAGGAAGTTGCGTGTACCACGGGCAATCTTGCGGTCGATAATGGCGGTAGCAAATTTTTCGCTTTTCACTTTCCCCTTTTCACTTATAAAGTCGTAATCGACCCCCACATCCACGATGCGCAACTTGAAGCCATGCTGGCGGCAGAACATGTTCACGCCGCCACCCCCACGGGTGAAGTTGATCATCTGCTGCCATGTGACTTCGCGCGGCGACACACTGACGCCCTCGCGCTCGATGCCGTGGTCGCCGCCCAGTAGCAGGTGACAGGGATGAGCCAGCGATGGGGTAAGTGTTTGTTGAATCAGGCACACCTGCATCGCCAGTTCTTCCAGCACACCCAGCGAGCCTTTGGGCTTGTTCAGGTTGTCTATCTTGTCCTGAATGGCGGGGCGCAAGGCCTCCTCTGGTTTTTCTATCTTAAATGTTCTCATGTTTCATATAGGTTTTATAAGTCATATAGGACTAATAGGTCTTATAGGACTTGATGGGCACGGGTATGCCGCTGACCATCAAGACCACCTCGTCTGCTTGGCTGGCCACATACTGGTTCATCCAGCCTTGCAGGTCGGTGAACTTCCGTTGCACGGCATTCTCGCTCACTCCCCCCATCCCAATCTCGTTGGTCACGAAGATATAGGTGGCATCGTGGGCTGTAAACTTGTCGAACTCGGCTTTGAGGGCATTGAGGGCGGCGTCCACCTCTTGTAATTCGTAGAAGTAGTTTGTGCACCAGAGCGTGATGCAGTCGATGAGGACCACACGTCCCGTCAGGTCATGACGGCTCAGATGCTTCTCTTCTTCGATATTCGTCCATTCCGGGCCACGCCGCTCCTGATGCTTCTTCACTCGTTCGCGGAACTCCTCGTCCCATACGTGCGCCGTTGCCACATAAACGGGGTGGGGCGTCAGCGACAGGGCCAGTTCCTCGGCATATCGGCTCTTGCCTGAGCGGGCACCACCTGTTATCAATGTGATTCTCTTCACCATAAATAGTAAATAGTAAATTCGTAAATCGTAAATAGAATGATGGCGAGTACTTCCGCTGTGCGGTTGAGGCGCACCGCCGTCTGCATATCGGCCGTGGTCAGCTCGCGGTCGTTCTCGCCAATAAAGGGTTTGTCAAACAGTTCTCCGAAGTAGTAATGCGGTCCGCCGAAGCGACAGTTGAGGATACCTGCCAAGGCGGCTTCGGGGTAGCCGCTGTTGGGGGAGGCATGACGGCGGCCGTTACGCCAGATGAAGGTGATGAGTTGAAAGTTGAAAGTTCTCCAAGCGTGGAGCGTCGCTTCGCGCCGAGCGGAAAGTTGAAAGTTGAAACCCTCAAAACCTGCTAAACTCATTACCTTGTAACCTGCCACCATCAGCAGGGCCGTGAGGCGGGCGGGAATATAGTTTGCCACGTCATCGATGCGGGCGGCCCAGCAGCCGAAGTCCTTGTAACGTTCTGTCCTGTAGCCAATCATCGAGTCGAGCGTGTTCACCATCTTGTAGGCCAACATGCCCGGTGTGCCGAGGATGGCGAGCCAGAACAGCGGGGCAATCACCCCGTCGCTCAAGTTCTCGGCCAGCGTCTCGAGGGCGGCCGTGCGCACTTCCTGGGCAGACAGTTCCGAGGTGTCACGCCCCACGATGCGTGCCACCTGTTTCCGCCCTTCCTCCAGTGAGCGGTCAAGGACAAGGAAGACGGCACGCACCTCACGGATGAGCGTGGTGCCGGCAAGGCAGTAGAAGACAAGGAGGGAGCATACCCCAACCCTCCCAAAGGGAGGGAGAATAATGACAAGAGCATAAGTGGCGGCAAAGACGAGGGCGATGAGAAAGATGGCCATCAAGGCTCCTTTCATCTTCCTGTGATTTCCCTTGTTCAGGTGATGTTCCCCAGAGGCAATCATCTTCCCGAAGCCCACCACGGGATGGGGCAGCCACGCAGGGTCGCCGAGGATGAGGTCGAGCACCCAGCCTATGAGCAAGGGCAATATGGCGATGAGTGTTTCGTTCATGAGCAGAGGAACTGTTGTATAGCCCTTACCAGCGCATCGTTCTCGGCTGGTGTCTGTGCGGCCACGCGGAAGTGCTGCGGGGTGAGGCCGCGGAAATTGGAGGCATTCCGGATGAGGATGTGGTGCTCGCGGGCCAGGTATTCCTTCAGTTCTGCGGCGGTGTGATGGGGCAGACGGCAGAGCATGAAGTTGGTATCTGAGTGTGTGACGTTGATGCCTGGTATCTCTCTGAGCCTGTTTTGCAGTCGTCTGGCCTCAGCAAGGTCGGGATGGCAGATGAGCTCATTGTGTTGCAGCAGGAACTTCCCGGCCTCAATGGCCAGTGCCGATACATTCCACGGACGCAAACAGCGATGGATCTGCGTTGTGAGGGTCTCATGGGCAATGATGTAGCCGAGGCGCAAACCGGGAACGCCGTAGGTCTTGGTCATGGAATGGATTTGAAGGATGTAGGGGATGCGGGCGGCCCAGCGCGCAGACATCACATACAGGTCTGTATAAAGCTCATAGGACTGATCAGCAACCACCAAGTCATATTCTGCCATCTGGCGTTCTATATACGCTTGGTCATGAACCTCACCCGTGGGGTTGTTGGGATTGCAGAGCCAGAGCATCAGTCCCCGTTCCTCATCTCTGGGGAACATGGCACATGCATCCTCATATTCTCTGAACGTGGGCGAGGGAATGACAGCGTGTAGGCCAAACGTCTGGGCAATGAGATAGATGGCCTCTGTCGCTCCGCTGGTGACGATGACGCATCGCGGGTCAATGCCTTCGCGCTCGGCAATCATTTTCTCCAGCGACCATGCTTCCGGTTCGGGGTAGTGGCTGATGAGTTCCGGCCGCGATGCCAGATGCGCCATCAGTGCCTCATGGTTGCCATGGGCGCAGATGTTCGATGAGAAGTCGCTCTCTATGCCGTCATATTTGTAGGCGTCGTCGCCGTGTCCTTCAATCATTGCCGGTTATTATTTGGTAAATACGCTGCATATCCACATGGCGGCGCACGTGGTCGGCGAGGCGGTTGTATTGCTCTTCCTTGAAGTCGCGATGGCTTTTGGGGGGTGTCCGCCCGGCTTCGCCGCCTGGCTCGTTGGGGGATTGTGCATTTCTCCCTTTTCGCTTTTCACTTAGGATATGGTCGATGACGGGGGCGTTGTCGAGGAAGCCGTGGATGTAGGTGCCGATGCAGTGGTCGGTCTGGAGGATGGCCTCGTCGGTGTCGCTCACGCCCTGGTGGATCTCATATCCCTGGCATTCCTGACCGTTGAACTGGAAGGTGATCTGTCGGGTAGTCTTCTCTGGCGTCATGGTGGTGTGGATGGGCAGGAGGCCGAGGCCGGGTAGGCTGGCGATGGTGCCCTCGATGCCGTCGGGGTCATCGACCGTGATGCCCAGCATCTGATAGCCGCCGCAGATGCCAATCACCGTTTTCCCGTCGCGATGGGCGCGGACGATGGCCTGTGCGCAGCCGTTGCGTCGCAGTTCCAGCAGGTCGTCGAGGGTGGATTTTGTGCCTGGCAGGATGATGATGTCTGCGCGCTGGATGTCAGAGACGTTGTTGGTGTAGAAGAGGTTGACGCGCGGGTCGCGCTCCAAGGTATCGAAGTCGGTGAAGTTCGAGATGTGACGCAGCAGCACCACGGCTATGTTCAGTTGAGCGTTGAGAGCGGAGAGTTGAGAGTTCTTATTTGCTAAGACCACGCTGTCCTCCTCCTCGATATAGATATCATTATAATAAGGTATGACCCCCAGCACGGGCACGCCACAGAGTTGCTCCAGCATCTGCCGTCCCTTGTCAAAGAGGCGCAGGTCGCCGCGGAACTTGTTGATGATGATGCCCTTGATGAGTGCCCGGTCTTCGGGTGTCTGCAACATGATACTGCCATAGACCGAGGCAAAGACGCCGCCGCGGTCGATGTCGGCCACCAGAAGCACGTCGGCACCGGCGTGGCGCGCCATGGGCAGGTTCACCAGGTCGGTCTGGCGCAGGTTCAGTTCCGAGATGCTGCCCGCCCCCTCCATGACAATGGGATTGTAGCGGGCGGCCAGGCGGTCAAAGGCGGCGCAGACCTCGGAGCGGAAATCGAAGGTTCCTCCCCCGTCGCCTCTCCTCCAGAAGTCGTATGCATCACGGTTGCCTATCGGCTTGCCATGCAGCACCACCTGGCTCGTGTGGTCGGAGTTGGGTTTCAGCAGCAGGGGGTTCATGTCGGTGTGGCAGGGGATGCCGGCGGCCTCGGCCTGCACGGCTTGTGCGCGGCCTATCTCCAGTCCTTCGGGTGTGGCATAGCTGTTGAGCGCCATGTTCTGCGCCTTGAAGGGGGCGGGGTGATAGCCGTCCTGCCTGAAGATGCGGCAGAAGGCGGCGGCAATCACGCTCTTGCCCACGTCACTGCCTGTGCCGGCCAACATGATAGGTCTCAACTTCTTCATATCTGATATAAGTGCGTATAGCTCGCCAGCACATTCTTGTATCGCAGCACGGGTGTATCCACGGGTTCGCCCTTGGCATTGTAAACCTGAGTGACTGACTGAGGTTTCTCACCCCAAAATTGTGTATAGTGGAACTCGTGACCCCGATACTCCTTGCCGTCGAGCGTGAACAGACGGTAACCCAGCGACAGCTTGCGGTCGGCTTTCCGTGCAGTGATGCTGTAGGGCAGCACACCACACATGGGGTATTCGCCCTCGTCCGTTATAATCTTCTCGCAGAGATACATCATGCCGCCACACTCGGCAACAACCTGTCCGCCCCGCTCTGCGAAGTCACGGATGGCACGGCGGCACGCCTCGTTCCGCGCCAGTGCCTCGGCATGTTTCTCTGGATAGCCGCCAGGCAGGTAGAGCAAATCGATATCCGACAGGTTCGGCACATCCTCCTCCGGGTCGAAGAAGCATATATTCTTGAACCGGTCAATAATCTCCTGATAGATGAAGGAGAATGACTCTGCATTGCGGGCCATCATCATTCGAGCAGTTTCTCCCATCTTACGTTACGTTCTAAGAGTTCTACCAGTTGTTTTGTCTCGGTACTTTGTGAGAAGTCAAGTCCCAAGTATCGTGACCCCTGTTCGAGAGCCGTTGACTTGGGCAAATAGCCGAAGCACTCAATATGCAGGTCATCGCACACCTGTTGAAGCACTTGGAAATGTCGTTCCGATCCCACCTTATTATATATGACGCCCGCGAAGCGGACGTCTGCACGGAAGTGGAGGAACCCCGAGAGCAGTGCCGCCGTGGAGTAGGCCGCCGAGCGGGCGTCCACCACCAAGACCACGGGAATGTCGAGCACACGGGCAATCTCCGCCGACGAGCCGCGGTCGCGGTCATAGCCGTCGAAGAGTCCCATCATGCCCTCCACGATGCGGACATCTGCGCCCTTGCCGTAGTGGTCGAACAGCTGCCGCACATGCTCCGGCGTGGCCATGAAGGTGTCGAGGTTGATGCTCGGCCTTCCACACACCGCCGCGTGGAACTTCGTGTCGATATAGTCCGGCCCGCACTTGAACGGCTGCACACGGTAACCCTTCTGCGTGAGCAGTGCCATCAGGCCGCGGGCTACGGTGGTCTTGCCCGAGCCGCTCATGGGTGCTGCAATGAGGAATGAAGGTTTCATGGTGCAAAAGTACAAATAATTCTAAATATGGACAGACATATCACCCAATAAATATTTCCTTCCCCCCGAATTAGTCAATCTGGTGATTGGTGTGCCGCCTGGTGCATGGACATCTGGAGCAGACGGGTGAGGTGGGCGGCACCCTCGTGGGTGAGGTGGTCGGGGTCAAAGTACTCGTCGTGGGTGAAGGTGGTGTCGCGGCTGAGGTCTATGCTGCGGGCACCGTACTGCTGGCAGCATGTGCGGTGGGTCTGCTCTATCAGGCGTTGTTGTCGGAGGGGGATGCCGCGGGCATAGTCGGGGCGGACGGGTGTGCAGAGGAGGGTGAGGCGGATGCCGTGCTGCTGGCAGAGGCTGGCCATCTGTAGGACGAGGTCGATGTTATGGCGCGTGGCGTCGTCGTTCTGGATGGTGTGGCGGCTGAGGGTCGTGAGGGTTCTGAGGCTGTCCCACTCGGCGATGGCCTGTGCGCGGGCGATGCGGTCTGGTTCTGACAGCGCGCTGATGTCCCAGGGGAAGCCTTTGGCGTGGGCGGCTTCTGCGGCCATGTCTTCACGGGCGGCGCGGCTGTTGTCTGTGTCCCATCCGAGGGGTGTGCAGTCGGGTTGGCGCTGCTGGCGCCATTTCTTGATTTTGCCTTGGAAGCTCTGGAAGTGTAGCAGTTCCAGGCCGTAGCGGGAGAGGTATGGGTTGTGGCCGCCCAGGCGACGCATGTAAAGGGTGTAATAGGTGATGCGGAACCACTCGTCGGTCTGCTCCATGGGGCGGTCAGAAAGGTTGGAGTTGTCCAGGACGAGGATGACGTCTCGCAGCTGGGGACACTGCCGGAAGCAGCGCAGTAGGAGGGCGTGGTCCATGTCGAGGGTCTGTGAGACGTTGGCCAGGTTGAGGACGGTGCCGAGGAGGAGATCGGGGCGCAGGCCGCTGTAGGCGTGGGAGTTGCCGAGGATGACGGTGTGGAGGCTGTCTGCCAGTTGCTCCAGCGCCTGCTGCTTGATGCAATAGCTGTTGGGGATACTGCGCACGTAGGCTTCTGCGGCGATGGCCATCACGAGGATGGGCAGGAGGAAGAGGGCGAGACGGCGGAGGAAGCGGGGCATGGGGAAAGGGGGGATTTCTTTAAGCGCGAATACGCGCTACACCCAACAGGGGGGGAGGGTATTTAGAATTGGAAGTAGATGAAGGTGTGCTGCTCGGCGTGGCAGAAGAGGAGGAGGGCGAGGAGGGCGTAATAGATGGCCCAGCGGAGGGGGCGGTGACGGAGGAGGGCGCGGAGGGAGCCGCCCTCGGGAGCGCTCGGCCCAAAGGGACGCTTCACACTTGAGGAACCCTCGGGAACGGTAACCAGGTAGCAGGAGGGAGCGGGGCTGCAGAAGGAGAAGTCGAGGGCGTGCGGGCGGTCACGTTGCAGCCACTCGATGATGAGGAGGGCAGCGCTCCAGAGGAGGGCTTGCTTGCCCATGGTGAGGGAGCCGAAGGCGGTGAGGGTGGAGAGACGGGTGAGGCCCGCGAGGTAGGTGCCGAGGGTCGTGAGGTCGGGAGCGCGGAAGATGATCCAGCCGGCGGTGACGAGGATGAAGGTGAGAAGGGGGGCGAGGATGGAGGATGGAGAATGGACGGTGGAGGGTCTTCTTTTCTCCAGGCTGACCAGCAGGGCGTGGTAGAGTCCCCAGAGGATGAAGGTCCACGCGGCGCCGTGCCAGAGTCCGCTGACGAGGAAGACGGTGAAGGTGTTGCGCAGCTGGAGGGCGCGCGAACCGCGGTTGCCGCCGAGAGGGATATAGACGTAGTCGCGCAGCCACGTCATCAGGGAGATGTGCCAGCGGCGCCAGAAGTCGGTGACGCTGGTGGCGAAATAGGGTGTGCGGAAGTTCTGCATGAGTTCGATGCCGAAGAGGCGGGCGCAGCCCACGGCGATGTCGGAGTAGCCGGAGAAGTCGCCGTAGATCTGGATGGCGAAGAGGAAGGCTCCGACGAGGAGTGCCAGTGCGCTCTGCTCTCCGGGTGCCTGCCAGATAATATCCACGGCGAGGGCGCAGGTGTCTGCCACAATCATCTTCTTGCAGAAGCCCCAGAGCATCTGGCGCAGGCCATCGACAGCCCTATAATAATTAAAGGTACGCGCGCGAAGCATCTGCGGCAGGAGGTGGGTGGCGCGCTCGATGGGTCCTGCCACGAGCTGCGGGAAGAAGCTGATGTAGGCGAAGAAGGCCGCGGCATCGCGGGTGGCGGGGAGGCGGCGGCGATAGACGTCGATGGTATAGCTGAGGGCCTGGAAGGTGTAGAAGGAGATGCCCACAGGGAGGATGAGGTGGAGGGTGAGGGCGTCGGCGTGGAGGCCACAGGCGCGGAGCAGAGCCGCGAAGTTCGCGGAGAAGAAGTCGAAGTATTTGAAGAGTCCGAGGATGCCCAGGTTGAGGCAGATGTTGGCAGCAGAGAGGGCGCGGTGCCACGACTCCCGGCCTTCACAGCGCTCGATGGCCAGGCCGCAGACGTAGCTGGCAGCAGTCGTCAGGGCTATGAGCAGCAGGAAACGCCAGTCCCACCAGCCGTAGAAGATGTAGCTGGCCAGGACGATGAGGGCGTTCTGCCATCGCAGGTGACGGCGGAGAGCCCAGTACAAGGCGAAGACGACGGGCAGGAAGAGGAAGAAAGAGAGGGAGGTGAAGGACAAGTGGTGCTGGTTTAGGATTTCTGCGAGACCTGAGTAAAAGGGACGTCCCAGGCGTGAGGAGCATCACGTGCGGTTGTGAAGGCCCTTACGTGCGGTTGTGAAGGCCTTTACGTGCGGTTGTGAAGGGCTTTACGTGCGGTTGTTCAGCGGCTCACATCTGGGTGGCATTTGGAGCACGTCCCCGTGAGTCTGGTGGGCAGGCTGGGTGGCGCTCCTGCGTTTCGCGGCACAAAAATAGTAAAAGAGCGGCCTCGCGCCAAATTTTCCCCGCTTTTTCTTGTGCCGATGGCGAAATATGTTTACCTTTGCACCGCAAACAAGGCAATCCGGTGGCCGACGTGCCGCCCGATGCAAGGGAATCCGGTGAAAATCCGGAGCTGTACCTGCAGCTGTAATCCCCCATAGAAGATGCCTGTCCGTATAACGCCACTGGGGAAGTTGAAAGTTGAAAGTTGAAAGTATCCACCCTAAACTCTAAACCCTAAACTCTAAACATTCAAATCCCGGGAAGGTAGGACAGGCAGGGGAAAGCCAGAAGACCTGCCGAGTTTTCGTTTAACGCTTATCGTTTAACGTTTATCGTTTAACGCGTATCGTTTAGCACAAAAGAAGTCGCCCAGGAATAGGCGCACGGACTTTCGATGAAAAGAATCCTCAACGCGACGCATCGCGTGATGGTGGCGGCGGTGGCGCTCGTATGCCTCGCTCTCCCCTCCTTAGCACAGGACTCCCTGCGGACCAGCCGCATGGAGGAAGTGGTCATCACAGGCACTGGCACCCAGCACCTGCTGAAGGACGCGCCCGTGCAGACGGAGGTCATCTCGCGGCGGATGCTGGACAGCTATGGCGGCAAAAGCATCGAAGAAATCCTGAGCGGTCTGACGGCCAGCTTCGCCTTCAGCGAGGGGGACATGGGCAGCCAGATGCAGCTGGGCGGTCTCGGAAACGCCTACATCCTGATACTCATCGACGGCAAGCGCATCCACGGCGACGTGGGCGGCGAGAACGACCTCGGCCTCATCGACCCGCACAACATCGAGCGCATCGAGATTGTCAAAGGGGCACAGAGCGCGCTCTACGGCAGCGATGCCATGGCCGGTGTCATCAATATCATCACCAAGAAGCACACCGAGGCGGGTATCTATGCCGACAACAGCACCCGCTACGGCACCCACAACGACCTGCGCCAGCACAATACGCTTGCCTTCAACATCGGCAAGTTCGGCAGCCAGACCAACTTCCAGCTGCAACGCAACGACGGCTGGCAGAACACCGCTGAGGAGTTTGCCGAGGCGACGGTGCTGACAGACAGCAAGAACAAGACGGTGAACAAGTTCCGCAACTGGCAACTGGCAGAACGCCTGACCTTCAAGCCCACGAATGCACTGGAGCTGTATGCCGAGGGCAGCTATTACAAGAAGAACATCCTTCGCCCCAGAAACGGCCGCCACCCCAGCTGCGACGTCTATACCTACGACCTGCGCTACAACAATGCCTCGGCCGCCGTGGGCGGGAAGTGGTTCCTGAGCGATGCCGCCCTGGGCACGCAGCGGAACTACATCACCCTGGATGCCGACTGGAACAAACACGCCTACTACTACGACTACACGGCGCGCACATACGAGTATGTGCTGCTGAAGGGTGAGGAATATGGCGACCTGGACGGCGAGTGGTACTCCGTGCCCATGTTCCCCGGTCAGAGCAAGCTCCAGAGCGACCAGCAGCGCGCCATGGCACAGCTGAAAGGCATCTTCTACCTGCCCGGAGAGAACACGCTCAACGCGGGAGTGGAGCACCGCTATGACTACCTGAACGCCCCCGACCGCACGGCGACGGGCACGGCCAGCGACTGGACATCGGCACTCTATGTGCAGGACGAGTTCAACCGTCTGCGTTGGCTCAACCTCACGGCTGGTCTCCGGCTGGTGGAGAACCGCAACTTCGGTCTGCGCCTGACACCCAAGGTGAGTGCCATGCTCGCGGCGGGCGACTTCCGCTTCCGCCTGGGGTGGAGCCAGGGCTTCAAGACACCCACGGTCAAGGAGCTGCATTACCGCTATCTGCACGTGATGGGCAGCAGCACCTTCTTCAATATCGGCAACGTGAACCTCAGCCCGCAGACCAGCAACTATTATTCTGCCAACGCGGAGTACCGCGGCAGCAAAGTCACCGCATCGGTCACCGGCTACGTGAACAAGCTGGACAACATGATTGCGCTGGTGAACGTGCCCGTGGGCGAGATTCCCGCGGGAGTCACCACCGCCTATCTGGGCGACGGCAGCGACAACGTGCAGGCGCGCATGTATAAGAATATGGACGACGCGCGCACGTGGAGCGTGGATGCCACACTGTCCTACCGGCTGGTGAAGCAGCTCTCGCTCACCGCGGCCTACAGCTATCTGGACACCGAAGCCCATCTCTATGACGCCGCCAAAGACCGCATGACCACCGTCACCATCGACGGCATGGCCCATCACAAGTGGAGCGCGGCGGCCACCTACAGCCACGCCTTCTGCCCGCGATACAAACTGGGCGTGAACCTGTCCACCCGCGGCAGCAGCACACGTTTCTACCAGAACAACGGCAACGGTAAAGCCTTCCAGATCTGGCGCATCAACATCACCCACGACCTGGGCAAGGCCGGGCGGTTGCTGGCCTACAGGCTGGAGGTGGGCGTGGATAACATCTTCAACTTTGTGGATCGCACCATGCACCCCTACCACCTGGGCAACAATACGTCCGGAACCACGGTGCACGCCACCTTCACCATCAAGTTCAATCAAGGCAAAAGAGTTAACAACCCAATTACATCAACCAAACAACATTTAAACAATGAAGAAGATTAGTTCTCTCATCCTCGCTGCAGCGGCTTTCTGCCTGGCAGCTCCCATGTTCACTGCCTGCAGTGACGACGACAAGAATGAAACGATTAACAACATCGTGTACAACATCGTGTCTGAGTACAGCTACAACGACTCCATCGTGGCTGCCCAGAAGGCCAAGTCCAAGAAGGACGTGGCCGTGCTGCTCGTGGCCTTCGGCTCCACCTGGAACAACGCTTTCCTGGCCTTCGACAAGACCAAGGCTGCCTACGAGGCTGCATTCCCCCAGGCCGATGTCTATGTCAGCTTCTCCAGCGACATCTGCATCAACCGTGCCAGTGCCGGTGAGAACACCGACGACAATGGCAACATCGTCAAGCGCGACTACTACGAGCCCCGCTACCTGCTCCACGCCATCGGTGCTGCCAAGTACAGCAAGATCTACGTGCAGTCCCTCCAGGTCATCCCCGGTGAGGAGTTCGCTGCCGTGGTGGCCAGTGTCAAGAAGTTCATGAACAATGGCTACATTGCCAGCGTACACCTCGACGATGCCTATCTGGCCAAACTGGAAAAGGACGAGGCCATCTACTTGGGACTGCCCCTGTTGAACGACCCCGACAAGGACGTGCCCGCCGTGGCCGAGGAATTGAATAACCTGTATAAGGACGAGGCCGCACAGGGCGTCGTGGCATTCATGGGTCACGGTAACCCCGACAAGTATGACACCTTCAAGGCCAACATCCGCTACACCCAACTGGAGAAGGCACTGCAGAAACTCAACCCCAACTACTTCGTGGGCACCGTTGACATGAGCGGCAACTACAAGCAGGACGTGATGGATCGTATGCAGGACAAGAAAATCAACGGTGGCAAAGTGTTCCTCCACGCCCTGATGTCCATCGCCGGTGACCACGCTCACAACGACATGGCCGGTGAAGGTGAAGACTACTGGGACGAGGAAGACCCCACCAGCGAGGACAACAGCTGGTTTGAATTCTTCAAGTACTATAAGTATGAGCCCGAAGTGCCCGTCGTAGGCAAGCACCCGCAGGGTCTGCTCGAGCTGGAAGGTATTCGCAATGTGTGGATTGAGCACACCAAGCATGCCGAGTTCCTGGAGGATGCCTACCACAGCATGTACCCCGAGGAATAACGTGAACCCATGAAACACACCATAAATACTATCTGCCTCTTGGCGGTGCTCCTCGTGACGGGGAGCACCGCTTTCGCGCAAATCCACAAGATGGAACGGAGCGACTCTGCCGCAGAGAGCCGCATCCACCAGATGAACCCTGTAGTGGTCACTGGCTCCGGCCACCATCAGCGGCTGAAAGCCACCGCCACGCCCGTGCACGTGCTGTCTGCCCAAGAGATACGCGAGCAGGGCATCACCACCTTCGATGCCGCCCTCACACGCATGATGCCGCAGATTTCCATGGCTCCGAACTCCATGGGTTCCCAGTTGCGTCTCAACGGACTGGGGAACAAGTATATCCTCATCCTCATCAACGGGCAGAAGCTCTCCGGCGACATCTCCAACAACGTGGATCTCAACCGCATCAACATGAGCCGTGTGAAACGCATCGAAGTATTGGACGGGGCCGCCTCCTCGCTCTATGGCAGCGATGCCATCGCGGGTGTCATCAATATCATCACCGACCAGCCGACGCAGAACCTCATCAGCGTCGGCAGCGACACACGCGTCTCGGGCCACGGAGTGCTCACAGAGAACGTCACCCTGGACATCTACAAAAACGGCTTCGGCTCCTATACCTCCTTCTCACACGACCGCGCTGACAGCTACCGCAACAACCCCCTGGAGTACAAAAAAGGCTCTGACACCGAGACACAGACCTCCATCGCCCCCCTCTTCACGGGCTATCGCGCCAACGTCCTGGGACAGAAGTTCACCTACGCCCCCAACGAGCACCTGGCCCTCAACGCGGGCATAGACGGCTCCTACAAGATCACCGACCGCCCCAACACCGTGACCGTTCCCGACGGCTCTCCGTCGGGTCAAGTCCCCGTCGGGGGCACCGACTACGAGATGCGCTACAAAGGTCTGCGCTGGAACGTGGGCGGCATCTACAAGTTCACCCCCCGCAACAGCCTCCAGGCCGACTTCACCGTTGACCGCTTCCGCTATGGCAAGGAGTATGACGTGGATAATGTGGCCAGCGGTTTCGCCGTTGGCGACTACGTCCAGTCCAAGAAGCAACGCACCATGGAGGGCAACCTGAAAGCCATCCTCGGGCTAACCACCAGCAGTACCACCATCGTCGGTGCCGACTGGCGGCAGGACTACCTCATGGCCACCAGCGGTAATATCGACACACGGGTCTATACCCTCGCCGCCTACGCCCAGCATGAGCAGAAACTGCTGCGAGACCTCACCGCCACCATCGGTCTGCGCCTCACACACCACGAGACCTTCCATCAGCACCTCACGCCCAAGGCTACGCTGATGTATGCTCCTGGACATTTCCGCTTCCGCGCCACCTACTCCGCAGGCTTCCGCGCTCCCGGCCTTGATGAACTGTATTATCACTATTTCAGCGTGAACCGCGGCAAGGCACAGATCAGCTTCGGCAACAAGGACTTGAAACCCGAGAAGAGTCACTACTTCGCCCTCAATGCCGAATACCGCACGCAGGTGATTGCCGTCAGCCTCACCGGCTACATCAACCGCATCAACGACATGGTGGTGAAGCAGAACATCGACGTGGATGACCGCACCCGCCAAATGCTCCTGGCCGAGTTCCCAGAGATGACGCAGGAGCAAGCCGACAAGATGGTCTCCTATGCCCGCTACCAGAACAGCGACAAGGGCGACGTGAAGGGTCTGCAGCTCAACATCTCTGCCAACCTCTTACGCGGCTTCAACCTCTCCGCCAACTACGCCTACACACACGCCCGCTCTTGCACCGTTCCCGACGGTACGTCCGTCGGGGCCACCGCCCCCTCCACCTGGCAACCCCTGGACCGCAGCATCCGCCACACCGCCACCCTTGCCGCCAACTACCGTCACACCTGGAACCGCTACACCCTCAACGTCAATCTCAACGGCCGCCTACAGTCCAAGACCTACTACACAGGTTCCTACGAGGACGCCCCTGGCTACGGCGTGTGGAACCTGCACACGACGCACGCGTTCCAATTTAATAATGAAAAGTTGATAGTTCAAAGTTTAGTGCCCAGCATCGGCATCGACAACCTCTTTGACAAGGTGGACCGCCGCATCGACTCTTCCACTCGCAAATACGCCCTCTACAGCCCAGGTCTCATGCTTGTGGTTGGCCTCAAAGTGAAGTTTAAGCAGTAATTGTGCACTTATTCCAGGATTTATCCCTACCTTTGTCACCGATATGGGAAAGATTATCATAGCCGGCATAGGACCGGGCAGCCCCGAAGACATCACGCCCGCCGTACTGGAGGCAGTGCGGGAGGCAGATGCCATCGTGGGATATAAATATTACTTCCAGTTCATTGAACCGTTTGTGCGAGAGGGGTGCGAGTGCATCGACACGGGCATGAAGAAGGAGCAGGAACGGGCGGAGCAAACCTTTCTGCTGGCCGAGCAGGGCAAGACTGTCGTTGTCATCTCCTCCGGCGATGCGGGCATCTACGGCATGGCACCCCTCATCCATGAGATGGCTCAGAACCGTTTGCGGGTAGGCAGCGGCTCCGTCGCTGCCATAGAAATCGTCGCCCTCCCCGGCATCTCAGCCTTCCAGAAAGCCGCCTCCCTGCTGGGTGCACCCATCGGCCACGACCTGTGCATCATCTCTCTGAGTGACCTCATGACGCCTTGGGAGGTGATTGAGCGGCGCATTCAGGCAGCAGCCACAGGCGACTTTGTGACAGCCATCTATAACCCCAAGTCCCACGGCCGCTACTGGCAGCTATACCGTCTGCAAGAATTATTCCTGCAACAGCGCAGTGCCGACACGCCTGTGGGCTATGTGCGGCAGGCCGGACGGCCAGAGCAGGAGGTGACGGTGACCACCCTCGGCACGTTTGACCCAGAGGACATTGACATGTTCACCGTCATCATCATCGGTAATTCCCAGTCATACATGGCAGACGGGAAGATCATCACACCACGCGGCTACTGCCTCACCCCTCAGCCCCCTCTCCATGGAGCGAGCGGAACGGGAGGCGAGGCTATCGGACAGCAGATCATGATGGAGTCCTTCCGCACCATCGGTGGTGAACTGCGACGGAACGACTACCCCCTTGGTCACCTCTGGGCGCTGCTACACGCCATCCATACAACCGCAGACTTCGAAATGGAGCAACTGCTCTATTCCGACCCAGGCGCTGTGGAGACACTATATAATAAGGTGAAGAACGGCACGCTGCGGACCATCGTCACCGATGTCACCATGGTCACCAGCGGCATCCGCAAGGGTGCCCTCGCCCGCCTCGGCATCGAGGCCAAGTGCTACCTCAGCGACCCGCGAGTGGCAGAAATGACGGCGCAACAATCTCGCACCTCTCACCTCTCACCTCTCACCTCTGAGAAGATTACCCGCACCCAGGCCGGCATCCGCCTGGCGGTGGAGGAGCACCCCGACGCGCTCTTTGCCTTTGGCAACGCACCCACCGCGCTGATGGAGCTCTGCGACCTCATCCGCAAGGGCAAGGCCCGTCCCGCCGGCATCATCGCCGCTCCTGTGGGCTTCGTGCATGTGCGGGAGTCGAAGCACATGGTCAAACCCTTCCGCGACATCCCAAAGATCATCGTTGAGGGGCGCAAGGGCGGCTCAAACCTCGCCGCCACCCTCTGCAACGCCATCCTCACCTTTGACGATGCCGCACAACTGAAACCGGGGCGCGACCTGTGAGGAAAGGGGAACAATCATTTGCCACCACTATGAGATTCATTGTCATTGGCATATCAGACCACCCGCAACCGTTCTTCCCGCCAGAAGTGCTGGAGGTCATCAAGAACGGCAGCGTGTTTTCGGGCGGCAAGCGTCACCATGAGATTGTGGCTCCCTTGCTACCGGAAGATGCCGTGTGGATTGACATCACCGCGCCGCTGGATGCTGTCTTCGAGCAATACAAGACCCACCCCCAGCCCCTCCCTATAGGGCGGGGAGTAGTTACCTCTTCCGCAGGAAATACAGCCGACAAAGCCATCTACTCCCCTCCCTCCCAGGAAGGGGGTGGGGGTGGGTCTCTTATCGTCTTTGCCTCTGGCGACCCGTTGTTCTTCGGTTTCGCCAACACACTGAAGCGAGAGTTCCCGGAGGCAGAGATACTGGTCTTTCCCACGTTCAATTCGCTCCAGATGCTGGCGCATCGCCTGGTGATGCCCTACCACGACATGCGCATCGTCTCGCTCACAGGCCGTCCCTGGCCAGCGTTTGACCGTGCACTCATCGAGCGTGCCCCTAAGATGGGCGTCCTCACCGACCGCGAGCACACGCCCGCCGCCATTGCCCGCCGTATGCTCGATTACGGCTATACCGATTATACCATGTATGTGGGGGAGCACCTGGGCAATCCTACCAAGGAAACGGTCTCTGCGCTGACACTGGAAGAGGCGGCAGACAGAGACTTCGAGATGCCCAACTGCTTGATATTGGATGCTTCCCAACAGCCCACCACCATCCCCTCCCAGACCCGCTCCCAGACCCCCTCCCCGTTCCCCCCCAGGGGGGAGAGTGGAATGAGTTTGAGAGACAGCAATCCCTTCAGCAGTCAAAAGGTGCCCCCCCTCCCCCCTAAGGGGGAGCGGGGAGGGGGGCTGGGGGGGAGCAGGGAGGGGGTCTGGGAGCAGGGAAGGGGTAGGCTCTCCTTTGGTTTGCCAGATTCCTCCTTCACTCTCCTTGACGGCCGCGAGAAGATGATCACAAAGATGCCCATCCGGCTCCTCACGCTCCAGGCTCTGGACCTGCCCCGCCGCCATGTGCTGTGGGACATCGGTGCCTGCACGGGCAGCGTCAGCATCGAAGCCCGTCTGCTCTTCCCCCATCTCCACATCGAGGCCTTCGAGATCCGCCCCGAGTGCGAGGCCATCATCCGTGAGAACGCCCGCCGCCATGGCGCGCCGGGCATCCACCTCCGCATCGGTAACTTCCTGGAATCAGACCCTTGCTCTGTTGACGGCGGTTCGTCCGCCGTCCCCCCCTCCCGTCTCGATGCCGTCTTCATCGGCGGCCACGGCGGTCACCTGAAAGCCATCATGGCCAAAGCAGCCCACTATCTTTGCCCCGGCGGCATCATCGTCATGAACAGCGTCACCTCTGCCGTCGTCTCCCGGATGACCGACCGCCCCTCCAGCCGCCAGCTCTGGGACGAGGCCTGTGCAGACCTCGGCCTCCAGCAGACCCCGCCCCTCCGCATCCAACTCAACGACTATAACCCCATAGAAATCCTGAAAGCCTTCAAGGTCTAACGTTTCAGATGAAAATAGCCATCATCCCCATCGGCCAGGCGGGCCGCAACGTCGCCACGCGTCTGCAGGACGGCATCCGCTTTGACTGCTCAACCACGTGGCAGAAACGCCAGTTCACCACACTACCCCGCAACGACGTCGCTGCCCGGTGGCAGGACTTCGATGCCTTCATCTTCATTGGTGCCCTCGGCATCTGTGTCCGCACCATCGCGCCCCTCGTCCGCGACAAGCACACCGACCCCGCGGTGCTCTGCATCGACAGCTTCGGCGAGAACGTCATCAGCGTCCTCAGCGGACATGTGGGCGGGGCCAACGCGCTGACGCAGGACATCGCCAGACAGCTCCGCAACCGCGCCGTCATCACCACACAGAGTGACCTGGCCGGACTCTGGGCACTGGACACGCTGGCCAGGCGATTCGGTTGGTGTGAACTCCTCACCACGGGCATGAACCACTGCATCTTCGACTTCGTGAACCGCCGTCCCACCGCACTGCTGCTGGACATCCGCGACGAGGGAACAGACTATCTGGAGCGCACGATGCCCGACCATGTGACCATCGTGGAGAGCGTGGAAGTCGCCATCCGCGGAGGCTTCTCGCTGCTGATGGTGGTGTCGCCCCGCTACTATGCGACCATTGATGACTTTGAAGGCGACCTCCTCTACTTCGTTCCCCGCTGCCTGTCCTTCGGCTTCGGTCTGGCTCACCAGGCCCAGCCCGCGGCCGCCATCCTGCGGGAGATGCAACAGGCCATCAACCAGGCGGGGTTCGTTTATGACCACCAGACGTGGCACACCATCGATGTCAAGCGAGACGAGCCTTTCGTCCGCACCCTCAAGCGTGCCGGCATCGGTGCCGACCTCCACTTCTTCACCGCCGAGGAACTATCCACCGTCGAGGTGCCCAACCCCAGTGCGACCGTGCAGCAGCATGTCGGCACCCCCAGCGTCTGCGAGGCAGCAGCCGTCCTCGGCTCTGGTGGCGGCCAGCTCCTCCTCCAGAAGACAAAAGGCAGCAACTGGACCCTGGCCATCGCCATAGACAGAGCCTATTGCAGACCCGCCCAGTCCCCCTCCCCCTCTCATGACCCGGTTCCTCCCGCCCCCTCCCATGATCCGGAGCCCCCCTCCCCCTCTCCATGCGCTGTTCTCGGCGGTTCGTCCGCCGAGC
>JAFSZU010000138.1 GCA_017455585.1 Bacteroidaceae bacterium
AACCCGCGCGCTCTTTGACAGACTGAGAAATATTGCTTTTCTTTTGGTGGTTCAGAAGAAATCGCATATCTTTGCCGCAGAAATCATAAAAAGTGAGGCCTATGGTGACACCTACGACACAGAATGTGCTCATCCCGAAGATTCGGGAAACACTGAAAGCCCAGCCCGTGAAGAAGGCGTGGCTCTTCGGCTCATACTCACGGGGAGAAGAGACACCGGAAAGCGACGTGGACATTTTAGTCGTTTTCGACGACCATGTGTCTCTACTCGGATATGCAGGAGTATATACCGAACTGAAAGACTCACTCAACAAAGAGGTGGATTTGGTGGAAGATGGAACATTGTTCCCTTTTGCCGTGCCCAGTGCAGAACGTGATAAAATCCTGATTTATGAGAGAAAAGATTCGTGACATAGACCATCTGAGAAATATGGTCAAGCTTATTGATACGTTGATGGAAGTACGGACAATACAAACACTTGACAAACTCCTTTCGGATCAAGTCTATTTCTTTGGCGTCGTGAAAGAAGTTGAGATGATAGGTGAAGCTGCTTATCAGCTCACCAACGAGTTCCGCGAATCACATCCACAAGTCCCTTGGAGGTACATTATTAATATGCGCCATGTCTTGGTGCATGGCTATTATCAGATTTCGCCAGAAAGACTCTGGGACACCGTGATGAACGACATTGATGGCTTGCGTCCTCAAATCGAGCAATACATCCAAGAATTAGAAGAGCAATAGCCTTCGGTCTGTCATTCCCCCGAGCGCCATAACACTCATACAAGAATATGGCCACACGGAATGACACTTTTTTCCCCGCCCGCCCCAATGGCAATCCCGAAATCTACGCTTACTCAGACCCTCGCTTCCCAGGTCAGCTGAAAGTGGGCTACACCACCATCGGCGCACAGGCACGTGTGCGCCAGCAGTACCCTGTGGTACTGCCCACGGCCAAGCCCTACACCATCGAGGTGGTGGAGAGTGCTATGCGCGACGACGGCACCAGCTTCATGGACCATGAGGTGCGCACCTACCTGCGGCGGCAGGGCGTGGAGATCACGGCCGGCGAGTGGTGCCGATGCAGCAGCCGCGAGGTGCGGGCGGCTATCGAGGCCGTCAGAGAACGACGCACGTTGGAACTGTCGCGCTCGGAGCATTTCGGGATGCGATGGGAACAGGAGCAGGCCGTGGAGAAGACGGCCGACTACTTCCGGCGTATGCACAGTGAGGAGCCGGAGCTGACGCCCCACTTCCTTTGGAACTGCAAGATGCGCTTCGGCAAGACCTTCACGGCCTATCAGCTGGCACGGCGCATGGGGTGGCAGCGACTGCTGGTGGTGACGTTCAAGCCCGCCGTGGAAAGTGCGTGGGAGGAAGACCTGCTGACGCATGTCGATTTCGAGGGCTGGCAGTTCGTGTCGGCCAAGACGGAGCTGACGCTGGACACGGCCGACCGCGCGCGGCCCATTGTCTATTTCGGTTCCTTCCAGGACCTCCTGGGAAAGAACGAGGCCGGAGGCATCAAGCCCAAGAACGAGGCCGTGCATCTGATGAACTGGGACTGTGTCATCTTCGACGAATACCACTATGGTGCCTGGCGCGACTCGGCCAAGGACCTCTTCGAGCACGAAGACCGCCGCGAACAGCAGGCGGCCGAGGGAGGCGGACTGGAGTATTTCGACGAGGACTGCCTGCCCATCACCACAGGAGCCTATCTCTACCTCTCGGGCACGCCCTTCCGTGCCATCGACAGCGGAGAGTTCATCGAGGAGCAGATCTACAACTGGACCTACAGCGACGAACAGCGCGAGAAGGCCAAGTGGGGAGACCGCGAGGACAATCCTTACCGCTCGCTGCCCCGCCTGGTGATGATGACTTACCAACTGCCCGATGCCATACGCGCCGTGGCCGAGGCCGGGGAGTTCAACGAGTTCGACCTCAATGTGTTCTTCTCCGCCGAAGGCACGGGAGCGGAAGCTCGCTTCAACTACGAGGACGAGGTGCAAAAGTGGCTGGACCTGATACGCGGAGCCTACAGCGAGCAGGTCATGAGCGACCTGCGTCTGCGCGCCGACCGTCCGCCCATGCCTTTCAGCCATGCCCCGCTGCTGCGCGTGCTGAACCACACCTTCTGGTTTCTACCTTCGGTAGCTGCTTGCCATGCCATGCGGAACCTGATGCTGCAGCGCCACAATGTATTCTACCACGACTACGAGGTGGTGGTCTGTGCAGGTGCGGAGGCGGGCATCGGACTGGATGCGCTGGCACCCGTGCAGCAAGCCATGCGCGACCCGCTACATTCCAAGAGCATCACCCTCTCCTGCGGCAAGCTGACCACGGGCGTGAGCGTGCGGCCGTGGACGGGTATCTTCATGCTGCGCAATTCGTCGAGTCCCGAGACCTACTTTCAGGCAGCCTTCCGCGTGCAGACGCCGTGGACAATGAAGAACCCAGATGATAAGCATCCTCATCGCACGGACGTACTGAAGCAGGAGTGCTATGTCTTCGACTTCGCACCCAACCGTGCCCTGCGGCAGATTGTGAACTACTGCACCCGTCTGAACGTCGAGGAGTCGAACACGGAGCGGAACGTGGCGGAGTTCATCAGCTTCCTGCCCGTGCTGGCCTTCGACGGAGCACACATGCGGCGCATCGACGCCGAAGGCATTCTGGATATTGCCATGAGCGGCACCAGCGCCACATTGCTGGCACGACGCTGGGAGAGTGCCACGCTGGTGAACGTAGATAACCCGACGCTGAAACGCCTCATGGACAATGCCGAAGCGATGGCGGCGCTGATGAAGATAGAGGGTTTCCGCAATCTGAACCAGGACATCCAGACCATCATCAACAAGAGCGAGGCCATCAAACGCACAAAGAAGGAAGCCAACGAGCGCGAACTGACAAAGAAGGAGAAGAAAGAGCTGACCGAGGAGGAAAAACAATATAAGTCGATGCGCAAGCAGATTCAGGAGAAGCTCATCAAGTTTGCCACCCGCGTGCCGGTGTTCATGTACCTCACGGACTACCGCGAGCGCTGTCTGCGCGATGTGATAACGCAGCTGGAACCAGGGCTGTTCAAGAAAGTGACGGGTCTGGACATACGCGACTTCGAGCTGCTGGTGAGCCTCAACGTCTTCAACGCGGCTCTGATGAACGATGCCATCTACAAGTTCAAGCGCTATGAAGACGCCTCACTCACCTACACGGGCATCAACCGCCACGAGGACGAGGCCATCGGCCTCTACGACACCGTGCTCTCGCGCGCAGATTATGAGCAGACATTCGTGAACGAATAGGGGTAAGTTCCCCCTCCCGTGAGTCGCTTTTATCCCTCATCCGATAACTGTTAAAAAAAGGAAATAGTGCAGGGGCTATATTGGGCGTGAGCAACTAAAGGATGTTAAAAATGCAGGCGTATCAGCAACCATAGAGGTTACAAGTGAATGTTTTTTTCACTACCTTTGCGGCCGCTTAACGCAAAAAGCCTGCAAGGTTGTAGTTGAAAGAACAAAGGCCAGAGCAGGCGCTGGCATAAACTTTCAACAACGATAGCATCATCAATCAAACTCAGTAAATGATACAAGAAAGAAGATGGCTGGCGGCTACGTTCGCCGCAGCCGGCGTGCTCTGTGCCTCAGCGCAGGAGCCGCTCAGGATGACAATGGAACAACTTTTCGCTACGGCCGAGGCGCATAACGCATCGATGCGGGCCGCGCAGACGGCGGTGGAGGAAGCGGCGCTGGGCGTGGAGGCGGCGAGGGCCGCATGGCGCCCCGACGTGGAGGCCACGGCGGCGGTCAGCTACATGGGCAACGTGAAGATCTGGGACCGCCCGCTCAAAAACATGTTCACGGCCGCCACGCCGCACTTCGGCAATAACTTCGCCCTGATGGCGCGGCAGACGGTGTACAGCGGCGGCGCCATCACCAGCGGTATCCGCCTGGCCAAGCTGGGCCGCGAGATGGCGGAGGCGGAGGCGGAGGAGAACCGCCAGCGCGTGCGTTTCCTGCTGGCAGGACATTACCTGCAGCTCCACAACCTGCGCAACCAGCAGGAGGTCTTCGACCAGAACATTGCACTGGCCGAGACGCTCATCAGCCAGACACGACGGCGCGCCGAGCAGGGCATAGCCCTCAGCAACGACATCACCCGCCACGAACTGCAGGTGGAACAGCTGCGGCTGGGACGCGCACGGGTGAAGGACGCCCAGCGCATCATCAGCCACCAGCTGGCCACGGCACTGGGCGTGGACAGCGCAGTCAGCATCCTTCCGCAGGACGACTTTACGATAGCTCTGTGTCCGCAGGACGGCGAGGGCGCATGGCAGCAGATGGCCGACGCCCACCACACCGGCTTGCAAAAGGCTGCGCTGGGCAGCCGCATGGCGGAGCAGAAAGTGCAGCTGGAACGCTCCGAACGATTGCCGAAGGTGGCGCTGGTGGCCGAAGACCACTTCGACGGTCCCGTGACCTTCGAGATTCCCACCTTGGACAAGAACATCAACTATTGGTACGTGGGCGTGGGCGTGAGCTACAACTTCAGCTCGCTCTGGAAGAACAACAAACGGTTGCGCCAGGCGCGCACGGCCCTCACCCGCAGCCGG
>JAFSZU010000139.1 GCA_017455585.1 Bacteroidaceae bacterium
ATGAGAGGTGAGTCATGAGAGGTGAGTCATGAGAGGTGAGTCATGAGAAGTGAGTCATGAGAGGTGAGTCATGAGAGGTGAGTCATGAGAAGTGAGTTATGATGGGTGAATTATGAATTAAACATTGTGCATTGACATCAGGTTGTCCCAGCATTGTTGGTTGAGGGTGGCGGGGGTGGTGTGGCGGAGGTCGGCGGCGGTGGCATAGAGGTCGGCGACAGGGCGCGGGTCGTCATCGGTCTCGAGGAAGAGACGTTCTGCGGGGCAGGTGCAGAGGCTTTCTGCATTGAAGTGGAAGCCGAAGCTGAGATAGAAACCGTGCTGGAGGAGTTGCTGCATCTGCTGCGGCTTGCCGCGGAAGCCATGCCAGACCCAGGGTTGGGTGGTGCTGCGATGGAGACGCAGGACATCATCCACGGCACGGACGCAGTGGAGAACGAGGGGGCGGTGCAGGCGTTCGCTGAGGCTAATCTGCGCCTCGAAGGCAGCCAGCTGCAGGGGATAGGGGGTGTCGCAGAGACGGTCGAGACCGCACTCGCCGATGAGCCAGAAAGCCCCTGGCTCCCTCTCGGATTCCCCTTCTTGATGTGTCGAGCGTCGGGAAGTGCCGAGCGGCTGGGGGAAAGCAGACTGTATGTGACAATAAAGTGATTCTTCTATCTCTATAGGTGACCACTCCCTCCCTACAAGGGAGGGTGAGGGGAGGGTCTTCTTTCCAGGGGAGGGTGAGGGGAGGGCCTTCTTTCCAGGGGAGGGTGAGGGGAGGGTCTTCTTTCCAAGGGTGGGTGAGGGGAGGGTCTTCTTCTTTCCCAGGTTGGGTGAGGGGAGGTTCTGCAATTGTTCCGCGAGATGCCAGGGATGAAGCCCAAAGGAGGGAAGGGTGATTTCTCCTTCGAGGGTGAGGCGGTGGGTATGGAAGTTAAGGTAAAGAGGCATCTGGGGATGAGGGGTGGGAGAAATCCGCCGGCGGAACCGACGGGCACACGTGCGGGGAAGGGGTGGTTCTTCAGAAGTGGAAGTGCTCCGGGACAGGGTCATAGCCGTGCCCTCCCCAGGGGTGGCAGCGCAGGAGCCTGCGGATGGCGAGATAGAGACCCTTGATGGCTCCGTGCTTCTCGATGGCTTCTACGGCATACTGGGAACAGGTGGGCGTGAAGCGGCAACAGGGCGGTTTCAGCGGGGAGATGAATCGCTGGTAGAGGCGGATGGGGAGGATGAGGATACGGCGCATAGCAGTTTTTTCATCTTGCGGTGAACGAGGGCCGAGGGCAGGGGTGTGTCCGCGAGCCAGAGGACGGCCAGGTGCAACGTGGCCGGGGTGGAGGATGTGTCGGCGAGGGGGGCGCTGTCTGTGCCGGGATGTAGGATGACGTTGGACAGGAGGTGGCGGTGCATCCGCCATGCCTCGCGCATCTGTCGCTTGGCGCGGTTGCGATCTACGGCGTGCTTGAAGCGTCGCTTGGAGACAGAGAAGAGCACTTGACAGGGGAGGGTGTCTGCGGGTGGCACTGTCTCCCCCGCATGGGTTGGCACCCATTTATAAACGACGCGAAGCGGAAAGGCCGATATGCATCGGTTTCCGCTTCCGAAGAGTGTTTCAATAGCCTTGCGGCTGCACAGACGCTGGCTTTTAGGGAAATGACCTTCAACTATCATGTGTCTTGCAGATGGCGCAGTGGCGCAGAAAGGCCCTCAACTACTTTTTCTTGTTGGCTTCTGTGATATAGGCGTTGAGGGCAGAGGTGATACTGGGGTATTGCTGTGATGGAGCCTCCAAGTCCAGACGCAGACCCGCATCGCGCACGGCCTTGGCCGTGGTGGGACCGAAGGTGGCGATGGCGGTGTCGCCCTGCTGGAAGTTGGGGAAGGTGTGCAGGAGGCTCTGTATGCCGCTGGGGCTGAAGAATACCAGCATGTCGTAGTCAAAAGGTTCATTGTCCAGGAACTCGTTGGGCACGGTGCGGTACATAACCCCCTCGACATGGTTCAGTTTCTTCTCGTCCAGCAGATTCTTGATTTCATCGTTGTGGACATCGCTCATGGGCACAAAGTAGTGCTCATTCTTGTGCTTCACCATCGCGGGCAGCAGGTCGTTGAACTTGCCGGTGCTGCCATAGAAGACTTTGCGCTTGCGATACTGCACAAATTTCTGGATGTAGAGAGCTACCTGCTCGGTGATGCAGAAATACTTCATGTCCTCTGGCACGACGAACCGCAGTTCCTTGGCCAGTTGGAAGAAGTGGTCTATGGCGTGGCGGGAGGTGAACACCACGGCAGTGATATCCGAGAGTGAAATCTTCTGAGCCCGGAAATCCCTGGCCGAAAGCCCTTCCACCTTGATGAACGGGCGGAAGACGATGTCCACACCATGCCGTGCGGCGATGTCAAAATAGGGGGACTTGTCTGAAGAGGGCTTAGGTTGTGAAACCAGAATCTTCTTAATCATTATGCGCTCAAAAATAGGTTGTCAATTCTTGCGTAACGGCCACCAAAGTAGCCCACCCGACCGCGATGGGCAGGGCTTCGAGGGCGCAAAAGTACACAAAAAGATGCAAAACGCCATGAAAATGCCGGAAAAAGATGGTGAAAGACTTAAAAAGGGTTAAAGATTTGACAAAAAGTAACACAAACAGGAACCCTTGACAAGTAATTTTAACAGGTAAATCGAAGTAAACAGCCACCATTGTGAGGGGGAGAAGGACCAGGCTCTCAATGGCAAAAATGGTCATGGCATTCTCTGTCCACCGGCGGCACTGCCTATGGGTGAAGAAGATGCTGTTGACAAGGTGGGTGAGGTATTGTTTGGCAATGATCAGGACGAGGCAGATGGCGGAATAGATACCTAACAGATGGAGAGAGGACAGCGTCATCACCTCGAAGTTCCAGCGCTCCTGGGCGTAGGAATAGAAGAGTAGAGCCAGCAGGAATGCCGTCTGGAAGGTGAAGCAAATGTGAACACGCCGTGCCTCGGCGGTTTCTGCTTCGGTGCTCTCGGCATGGAGATTGGGGTCGAAGAACAGTTTGGAGCAGCGGACACGCAGGCTCTTGGCACTGAAATGCAGGATGACCAGGAGAAAGAGCAGTGTGGCCATGAGGAGTCCGCTGGCAGCGTCGTTGCGCTGGAGCGTCTCGGGCAGCAACTCGCCGGTGAGCTGGGCCGTCGGCACCGTTTCCTGCCGCCGGTCTCGGAAGAGCAGACTGTCCTGCCACAGCAGGGTGTCGCGGGCAAAGAATCCTTTATAATATAAGGTGTCTGGATTTGACAATTTGACGATTTACAATTTGACGATTGACGGTACTCTCTTCTCTCGATGCGCGAATACGCGCAACACCCAACCCTTTCAACGCTCAGTTCTCAACCCTTTCAACGCTCGCGCTCGACCCTCTCATCTCTCAATTTTCAATTTTCAACTTTCAATTCCTAAATGGCTGCGAACTTGCGGATGGAGGGATCCCAGAGCGGGGTGTTGAGCACGAGGTCGATGGCCTCGTCGGGTGTCTGCGCCACCTGCCAGATGGAGGCGTGGCGCGGCCCGAGGAAGTGCTCGTCGATGCCCCGCTGCAGCTGCTGGAGCATCGGGTCATAATAGTTGCGGGTGTTGAGGATGACGATGGGCTTGAGATACAGGCCCAGCTGTTTCCAGGTGATGACTTCCATCAGCTCCTCCAGTGTGCCGCAGCCGCCGGGCAGGGCGATGCAGCCGTCAGAGAGGTCGGCAATGGTCTGCTTGCGCTCGTGCATGTCGCGGGTTTCCACGAGGCGTGTGAGGCCGGTGTGATGCCAGTTCTGCTCGACCATGAAGGTGGGGATGACACCCGTCACCTCTCCGCCGGCGGCCAGACAGGCATCGGACGAGGCCCCCATGAGTCCCATGTGCCCGGCACCGTTGATGAGTCCTATGCCACGACGCGCCAGCCCCTCGCCAATGGCGCGGGCGGCGGCGAAGAAGTCGGGATGTATCTTGGTGCTGGATGCACAATAGACGGCGATGCGCTTACTCAATTCACAATTCATAATTCACAATTGAAAGGTCTGGCGTATGCGGTCCACGTAGTCGAGCTTTTCCCAGGTGAAGAGCTCCACTTCCACTGTCACGGGATTCTCGTAGTGACTGCGGAAAGTTTTGGTGACGCGGCGCGGCTCACGTCCCATGTGGCCGTAGGCAGCTGTCTCCTCATAGATGGGTGCCCGCAGTTTCAGCCTGTCTTCGATGGCACGTGGCCGCAGGTCGAAGAGCAGGGGGATGCGGCGTGCTATCTCGCCGTCGGTGAGGTTGACGTGGCTGCGGCCATAAGTGTTGACGTAGATGCTCACAGGCTCAGCCACGCCGATGGCGTAGGACAGCTGCACCAGCATCTCGTCGGCCACGCCGGCAGCCACCATGTTCTTGGCGATATGGCGGGCGGCGTAGGCGGCCGAACGATCGACCTTGGAGGGGTCTTTGCCAGAGAAGGCGCCGCCGCCATGGGCACCCTTGCCGCCGTAGGTATCCACGATGATCTTGCGTCCCGTGAGACCCGTGTCGCCGTGAGGGCCGCCGATGACGAACTTGCCCGTGGGATTGACATGGTAGGTGATGTGGTCGTTGAAGAGGGCGCGCACGGCGGGACTCTCGATGGATGCTATCACGCGGGGCATGAGGATTTCTTTCACGTCACGACGGATTTGCGACAGCATTTCGCGGTCGGCACGGTCCTGGTCGCCGTCCAGGGGCAGGATGAACTCATCGTGCTGGGTGGAGACCACGATGGTATCTACGCGCAGCGGACGACCGTCCTCGCTGTACTCAATCGTCACCTGACTCTTGGCATCGGGACGCAGGTAGGGCATCTCCACACCCTCGCGCCGGATGTCGGCCAGTGTGCGCAGGATGCGATGGCTGAGGTCCAGGGCCAGTGGCATGTAGTTCTCGGTCTCGTTGGTGGCATAGCCGAACATCATTCCCTGGTCGCCGGCACCCTGCGACATGGGGTCGTCGCGCTCCACACCGCGGTTGATGTCGGGACTCTGCTCATGGATGGCCGAGAAGACACCGCAGGAGTTGGCCTCGAACATGTATTCGCCTTTGGTGTAGCCAATGCGGCGGATGGTGGCGCGGGCGATTTCGGGCAGATCCACGTAGGCCTCGCTCTTGACCTCACCAGCTAGCACCACCTGACCCGTGGTGACAAGTGTCTCACAGGCCACCTTGGATTGCGGGTCGTAGGCCAGAAGGTTGTCCAGAACGGCATCGCTGATCTGGTCGGCCACCTTGTCGGGATGACCTTCGCTGACGGATTCGGAAGTAAACAAGTAGGACATGGAATTTACAATTTAGCTATTTACGATTTACAATTTATTCTTTTTTATAGGTTATATAAGTCTTATAGGTCTTATTAGTCTTATAAGTCATGGCAGCATCACTCCCGTGAAACCGCAGACGATGCCGAGGAGGGTGCCGGCGATGACCTGCCAGAGGTCATGCTGGCGCAGGAGCATGCGGCTGGTGCCCACCAGACCGCTGACGAGGATGCTGATGCAGAGCCAGGAAAGGGGATTGAAGAAGAAGATGAAACTGTAGGCCACGAGGGCACCGATGGCTCCTCCAGCCCCGGCACTGTGCATGGAAATTTTCCACCACAGGTTGATGAAGGCACAGGATATCTGAATCATCAGTGCACCCACGAGGATGCCTGCCATGTAGCGCGGCAGATGGAAGCGGTCCAGCAGATACAGGGTAAAGGCATAGAAGAGGATATGGATGAGATAGGGGAAGAAGCGCATCTGGCGCAAGCGCAAGTGATGCAAAGTCAGCCCGTTGATGTGTCGCCATGTGCGGATGGTCATGCGGGGCAGCACCAGTGTGCCCAGTGCCACCAGCAGAAGGATGGTCCCTTTGAAGAGCCATGGCAACAGACTGAGGTATGTGCAGAAGAAAAGCACACAGAAGCCCACCAGCGGGAAGAACTGGGGGCGGAAGATGCTGGAGAGGGCGCGGGCGACAAGGAGCAACGCTTTCATTTTCTCAACCTGGCAATGGGGATATTCAATTGTTCGCGATACTTGGCCACGGTGCGGCGTGCTACGGCAAAGCCTCGGTTCTGCAGCTCCTGCGCCAGTGCCTCGTCGGAGAGGGGAGCACGCTTGTCCTCGGCCTGGACAATGTCCTTCAGCGTGGCTTTGATGGCGCGCACGCTGACATCATCGCCGTCTTGCAGCCGGGCCGCAGAGGTGAAGAACCACTTGAGGGGATAGATGCCGAAGGGAGTTTGCACCCACTTGGCGTTGCTCACGCGGGAGATGGTGCTCAGATGAAGTCCTGTCTGCCCGGCCACATCCTCCAGCGTCATGGGACGCAGCAGCGTCTCGTCGCCGCTCTCGAAGAAGGGACGCTGCATGGTCAGGATGGCACGCATGGTGCTGGTGAGGGTCTGGTGCCGCTGGCGCAGGGCCTCGATGAAGCTCTGTGCCTTCTCCACGCGGTCGCGCAGATAGGTGAGGCCGTCGCGCTCGGAACGCGAGAGTTGCTTGAGGTCGCGGCCCTCGTAGCTCTGGAGGAACTGCATATCGTCCGGACTGACGCGCAACGACGGCAGATAACCGTTATTGAGCGAGAAGCTGAGGTGTCCGTAGGCATCGGTATCGACAATGAAGTCGGGGGTGATCTGCCGCAGGTTGCGCCCCATGGCCTCGCCCATGGAACTGCCTGGCCGCGGATTCAGGTGTTTGACTTCGTGCTGGAGACGTCTGACCTCGGTATCAGACAAGCGCATGGATCGCTGAATGCGGTCCCAGCGCTTGAGCATCAGGTTGTCGAATTGGGTTTGCAGCAGACGTGCTAACTGTTGCTTGACAGGCGACTGACGGTCGGCCGCGTGCTGCACTTGCAACAACAGGCACTCCTGCAACGAACGCGCCCCGATGCCCGCCGGTTCAAAGTTCTGGAGGATATGCAACACATGCTCCAGCTCTTCGGGCGACGTGTTCACATTGTGATAGACCTCCAACTCATCCTGAATCTGTTGCAGGGAGATGCGCAGGAAACCGTCATCATCCAAGGAACCGATGAGATAGCGGATGATCTCCTGCTCGTGGTCGGTGAGGTGGAAGAACCCTATCTGTTCTTCTAACTGGTCATAGAAGGACTGCGTCTCCTGGGTGATGGCCTCGGTGGTGGATCGTGCAGAGGAGGATGGAGCAGGGATGTCGGCATCGTCAGAGTAATCGGAATAATCGGAGTAATCAGTGTTTTCTGAACCCTCGGAAGTCTCGGAGTAATCTGATGTCTCGGAGTAATCAGAGTTCTCAGAGTACTCTGCGTTCTCTGAGCGGTCTCTCTCCAGAGACACATTTTCCTTCAGTTCCTGATCCACACGCTCGTAGAGCGCCTCCACGGGCATTTCCGTGAGGTTGCTCACCAGCAGTTGCTGGGGTGTGAGCGTCTGGGTCTGGGCCTGTACCTGGACACCTATTTGCGAAGACCTTTCCATACAAAAAAGGCACCAAGAAGGATGAAGGGCACACTCAGCAGCTGGCCCATGTTGAACAGCATCCCATTCTCAAACGAGACCTGTACCTCCTTGGTATATTCGATGAAGAAACGGAAGGTGAAGATGAGCAGGATGCACAGCCCGAAGAAGAAGCCCGTGCCCACACGCTCGGGCTTGTGGCGGTAGAATGCCCAGCCGATGAAGAAGAAGCAGAAGTAGGCCAACGCCTCATAGAGCTGGCCGGGGTGTCGCGGCAGCTGATCGACCTGCTCGAAGATGAACGCCCAGGGCACGTCGGTGGGTTTGCCAATAATCTCGGAGTTCATCAGGTTGCCCAGACGGATGGCGGCGGCGCAGATGGGGGTGACGATGGCGATATTGTCCAGCACAGTCAGGAATGGCACCTTGGTGCGGCGGCTGTAGAGCCACAGGGCGATGATGAATGCCAGTGTGCCACCGTGAGAAGCCAGGCCCGTGTAGCCGGTGAAGTGCCACGAGCCGTCGGCTCCCTGCTTCATCGGCAGGATCATCTCCAGCATGTGTGTGGGAGAGCTCAGAAAGTACCCGGGTTCATAGAAGATGCAGTGCCCCAGACGTGCGCCGATGAGGATGCCCAAAAACGAATAGATGAACAGCGGGTCAAACTTCTCGTCGGGGATGCGCTGCTCCTTGAACAACCGCTGTTCCAACAGGAACACAGACAGCAGACCAATGCACCAGCACAGCGAGTACCAGCGAATGCCGAACGAGCCGATGGAAAACGCAATGACATCGGGGTTCCAGTGAATGAAGAGACTTTCCATACCTTATACATTAAACCTGAAGTGCATGATGTCGCCGTCCTGCACCACGTAATCCTTACCTTCCACACCCATCTTGCCGGCCTCGCGCACGGCGGCTTCGGAGCCGTAGCGGATATAGTCTTCATATTTGATGACCTCGGCGCGGATGAAGCCTTTCTCGAAGTCGGTGTGGATGACGCCCGCACACTGCGGAGCCTTCCATCCGCGGCGGAACGTCCAGGCCTTCACCTCCATCTCGCCGGCGGTGATGAAGGTCTGCAGGCCCAGCAGCGAGTAGATGGCTTTGATGAGGCGGTCGCAGCCGCTCTCCGTCAAGCCCATGTCTTCGAGGAACATCTGCTTCTCCTCATAGCTCTCCAGCTCGGCAATGTCGGCCTCGGTCTGTGCAGAAATAATAAGGAGTGCAGCCTGCTCATCCTTGATGGCCTCGCGCACGGCATCCACATAGGCATTGCCCGCAGCGGCGGAGGCATCATCGACGTTGCAGACATAGAGCACGGGCTTGGTGGTCAGCAGAAACAAGTTCTTGGCCGCAGCCAACTCGTCCTCGGTCTCGAAGGTCACGGTGCGCGCACTGCGTCCTTCGATGAGTGCTGCCTTATAGGCTTCCAGCACACCCAGTTCCACCTTCGCCTGCTTGTCGCCGCCCACGCGGGCCTGCTTCTCCACGCGCTGCATGCGGCTCTCCACGGTTTCCAGGTCCTTCAGCTGTAGCTCCGTGTCAATGATTTCCTTGTCACGCACGGGGTTCACGCTTCCATCCACATGGACGATGTTCGGGTCGTCGAAGCAACGCAGCACATGGATGATGGCATCACACTCACGGATATTGCCCAGGAACTGATTGCCCAGGCCCTCGCCCTTGGAGGCTCCTCTCACCAATCCCGCAATATCCACGATCTCGCACGTGGCCGGGACGATGCGGCCCGGATGCACCAACTCTGCCAGCTTATTCAGTCGCTCGTCAGGGACGGTGATTTGTCCCATCTGCGCGTCAATGGTGCAAAAAGGGAAATTCGCTGCCTGCGCCTTGGCGCTCGACAGACAATTGAACAACGTCGATTTACCCACATTCGGCAGCCCGACAATACCCGCTTTCAATGCCATGGTTATATATCACTATTTGTCGATTTCACATTCTGCTTTTTCGCGCGGCAAAGGTAGTACATTTCCCCTGAACGGCCAACGAAAACCCAGATAATCTTTCATGGGACGCCACAAATGACGTCATCAATCGGACCTCATTTGGAGGAATCAACCTCAGACGTTCCCCGTTTACAAAGCAGTTCCCGGCAGTTTGCGTATCAACGTGAGGCCGTCGCGCATAGGCAGGATGACGCGCTCAACCGCAGGGTCTGTGGCCACGAGGTCATTGAAGGCCATGATGCCTTGCGTCTGGGCCGCTTTTCCGTTGCCCTGTTTCCCGTCAGCATCAGTGGGCAGCGGCTCGACCACATGTCCGTCCCACAAGGTATTGTCTGCCAAGATGAAGCCACCCGGGCAGATCCGGGGCAGTACGGCGCGGTAGTAATCCACATAGTGGCGCTTGTCGGCATCGATGAAGACAAGGTCAAAACATTTACCATTTAGCCATGTACCATTTACCATTTGATTACTCGCAGTTTCATCATTTGACATCTCGCCATTTAACATTTGCAGCGCATCGCCGATATAGAACCTGATTTTGTCTGCCCACGGTGAGTTCTCCAGCCAGGGGCGGGTGAAGTCTTCTTGCTCATCATTGATTTCGATGGTGTGGATGGTGGCACCGCTTTCCAGGGCACTGGCCATGCAAAGCGTGCTATAGCCTGTGAAGGTGCCGATCTCCAGTATCGTGCGTGGCCGGATCATGTGGGTGAGCATCTTGAGCACCCGTCCCTGCAGGTGCCCGCTGGCCATGCGCGGATAGTTCAGGTGCAGGTGCGTGGCTCGCCACAACCGATGCAGATACTCCGGTTCCGGGTCGATGTGTGCGAGGAGATAATCGTCTAAAGACATAACGCTTCAACGGCGAGGCGATAGCTGTCCAGACCAAAGCCGCAGATGACGCCTCGGCACGCGGCACTGATGAAGCTGCGGTGGCGGAACTCTTCTCGCTGGTGGACGTTGGAGATGTGCACCTCGATGGCCGGTGCCGGCACGGCCCGCAGGGCATCGTGCAGGGCCACACTGGTATGGGTGTAGGCTCCCGCGTTGAGGATGATGCCGTCAGCCTCGAAGCCGCAGCGGTGGATACAGTCGATGAGGTCGCCCTCGTGGTTGCTCTGGAAGTAGTCGAGCTGCACCTCGGGGTAGCGGGCACGCAGGTCGGTGAGGTAGTCTTCGAAGCTGCGGGCACCATAGACATCTGGCTCACGGCGGCCGAGCAGGTTCAGGTTAGGGCCGTTGATGATTTGGATTCTCATAGGGTTATGAGGTTGTGAGGTTATGATGTTATGAGGTTCTGAGGTTGACGTATGCCACATACTGCTTTAATGCCTCTTTCACGTCGTCAACCCGCAGTGCTTGCAGGAGCTTGGTGGCTTCGGTGCCTAAACGCTGCATCTGTTGCGCTGCGTAGGCAACACCGCCGGCGGCCACGGTGTAGTCAACGAGCTCGTCTATTTCCTGCTGCGAGGCTTCCAACGCCCTCACTTTCAAGGCCAGGCGGCGGTGACGCTCGTCGGCATCCCGCAGGGCAAAGAGCACAGGCAGTGTCAGCTTGCCCTCCTGCATGTCGTTACCGCGAGGTTTGCCCGTCTGCGCGGTCTCATCGAAGTCAAAGAGGTCATCGCGCATCTGGAAGCAGCGTCCCACAAGGTGCCCGAAACGGCCAAGCCGCTCCACCGTCCCGGCATCGGCACCGCCGAGGAGTGCTCCCAGACGGGCACAGGTTTCAAAGAGGGCTGCCGTCTTGCGGTCAATGACATCATAGTATGTGGCCTCGTCAAACGTCGTGAGCTGGAGATTGTTCAGCTGCATCAGCTCGCCGTCGGCCAATTGCTGTCCGAGCCAGGCCATGCGGCCAATGGCCTCCATGGAACCTGTGCAATAAATCTCCTTGAGGGCGGTAGAGGTGATGAAATCCCCCACGAGCACAGCGGCCTTGTTGCCGAAGACGGCATTGACGCTGTGCTGGCCACGGCGCATGTCGCTTTCATCCACCACATCGTCATGAACCAAACTGGCGGTGTGCAACAGTTCCAGGCCGCTGGCGGCGTGAAGCACCGCCTCGTTGACCGCTCCCGCCTCGCGCGCGCATAATAATACTAAGGTGGGGCGCATCATCTTCCCCAGCTTGTGCGTGACATGGGCGAGAGCCGCAGACAGGAGCGGGTTGTCGCAGTGGAGCGCAGCTCGGAACACCGTTTCGTAGCGCTGGAGCTCACTCTGGATAGGTTTCTGAATGGCATTTAGCATATTTTCGGCGCAAAGGTATGGCTTTTTCGCGTAAAAGCCATACCTTTGTGCCAGAAATGTCAACAGTAATTTATCCTTCGCCCATTTTCGGGCCTGTTCACAGTCGCCGTCTGGGCGTTTCGCTGGGTATTAACCTGCTTCCTGCCGACGGCAAGGTTTGTTCTTTTGACTGCATCTACTGTGAGTGCGGTCTCAACGCCTGGCATCGTCCCAACCTGAAGATGCCCACCCGCGAGCAGGTGTGCTCGGCGCTGGAGGCTCGCTTGCAGCAGATGACAGCCGAGGGGCCGGCGCCCGACGTGCTCACCTTTGCCGGCAACGGCGAGCCCACCCTGCACCCTCATTTCCCCGAAATCATCGATGACACCATCCGTCTGCGGGATCACTACTTCCCCCAGGCACGCATCAGTGTGCTCTCCAACGCCACACAGATCCTGCGTCCCCAGGTGCACGCCGCCCTGCTGCGTGTCGATAACAACATTCTGAAGTTGGACACCGTGGATGCAGCGTTCATCCATCAGGTGGACCGGCCAGGCGGGAAGTATGACGTGGCAGCCATCGTGGAAGGTCTGAAGGCGTTCTGCGGGCATGTCATCATCCAGACGATGTTCCTCTCTGGCACAGATGCCGACGGGCGCGACGTCACCAATACCGGCGAGCGCTTCGTGCTGCCATGGCTCCGTGCCCTCCGCGAGATAGCACCCCGGCAGGTGATGATCTATACCATTGACCGCGAGACACCTGTCCACTCCCTGCAGAAAGCCACCCCCGAAGTGCTCGATGCCATCGCCGGGCGTGTGCGCGCACAAGGTCTGCCCTGTTCCGTAGCGTATTGATATGAGCCTCCCCCGTCCTCTCTTTCGTCGCTACCTCCAGTATCTGCGTCTGGAGCGGTCCTTCTCCGACAACACCCTTGTTGCCTACCAGAAGGACCTGGACAAGCTGTTGGCATTCTTGGATGACGAGGGAATAGACTTCCGCGAGGTCTCACTGGAGCAGCTGCAGACATTCGTGGCCACAATGATGGACGTGGGCATCACGCCGCGCTCTGTGGCTCGCATCCTGGCGGGTGTGCGCTCGTTCTATAAGTTTCTGGAGCTGGAGAGCGAGATTCCTGCTGATCCCACCGAGTTCCTGGAGTCCCCAGCCCGCGGCGAGCACCTGCCCGATGTGCTCTCGGTGGAGGAAATCGACCAGCTCATTGCCGCCTGTGACCTCTCCAAGGCCGAGGGGCAGCGCGACCGCGCCATCATAGAGACGCTGTACAGCTGCGGCCTCCGCGTGAGCGAGCTGTGTCACCTGCGCCTCTCAGACTTGTACTTCGATGAGCAGTTCATCCGTGTTCACGGCAAAGGGCGGAAAGAACGGCTGGTGCCCATCTCGCAGCGCGCCATCGATGAGCTGACGCTTTGGTTCGGGGAGCGGGCCAGTATCCCGATTCGTCCCGGCCACGAGGATGCCGTCTTCGTCAGCTTCCGCCGCGGGACGGCCCTCAGCCGCATCACCGTCTTCCACATCGTCAAGCAACTGGCCTTGGCAACAGGCATCCGCACCACCATTTCGCCACACACTTTCCGCCACTCCTTTGCCACCCACCTCCTGGAGGGCGGTGCCAACCTGCGCGTCATCCAGGACATGATGGGCCACGAGAACATCAGCAGCACGGAAATCTACCTGCACCTCGACCGCCATTTCCTCCGCGATGAGATCCTGCAGCATCACCCTCGCAATATGCAGACGGCCCAGCAGGATGCTAAGTCGTCTTTTTCCTGAGTGCCAGGATAAAGGTCGTGGTGTAGCCGTTCTGGCTGTGCTCCGAGAGTTCCAGCCTGCCGCCCATCTGCAACATCATGCGGCGGGCGAGAGAGAGGCCGATGCCGTTTCCCGAGCGTTTGGTGGTGAAGAATGGCACAAAGATGTTGGCGCGAGTCTCGGCCGGGATGGGTTGGCCGTCATTGCTGACAAGAAGAACGACCTCGTCCTTTCCCTCCGAGGGCGCAACAAAGGATGCCATGCGCCTGGCACCGGCCTCGACGGCATTCTTCACGAGGTTAATGAGTATCTGGCGCAGCATGTTGGGGTCGGCACTCACGATGGCGTCGTCTGCCACAGAACACTGCCAGATGATGTCTGGATAGAGTTGTTGAATGTCGGGGATGAGTGTTGACAGGCATACGGTCTCCACGACGGGCTGTTGGAGTTGCGACAACTTGCGATAGGAATCAACGAAGGTGCTCAAATGCTTGGAAGCGGAATAGATGGCATGTATGCCTTCGGCCAACGGTGAATCCTTCACATCGTCGCGACCCAGCATCGACTGGCTGATGCTGACGATGGGCGCCGTGCTGTTCATGATTTCATGGGTCAGCACGCGCATCAGCCGCTCCCACGACTCCACCTCGCCCTGACTGACCTGCTGCCGAATCACCTCTCCCAGGTCGTTGAGTGTCTCCTGCATGGCCCGCTCGCCACTGGTCAGACCCTGCGTGCTGAGGCTGAACGTCCAGTCATGATTGCGGATGGCCTCGCGCGTCAGCCACGCACGACGGCGCAGGCTGCGCTGATGGCGCACAAAGAGCGCCACGGCTAATGCCACAACCGATATACTTATAATAACTACCTGTATCATGTTTTTCTTCTCACCACAGATTTCTTCAAGTGTGAAGCGTCTCTTCGAGCCGAGCGCACAGATTACACGGATTCTCTACTGCATCTCATCTGTGTAATTGTTATCTGAATTTCTTCAAGTATGAAGCGACCAGAGGTCGAGCGCACAGATTTCCTATAATGGAAAGGTTACAATCCGGGTAATCCGGGTAATCTGTGGTTCCATATCAATTTCATTTGCGGTTGAGCTTGTTATACAGTGTCTGGCGGGTGACCCCCAGCATCCGGGCCGCCACCGTCAGGTTGCCGTCGGCACGGTCCACCGCCCGCCGGATGTGTGCCTGTTCCACTTCGTCTAATGGTGCCACTTCCTGCTGTGTGGTCAGGACGTCGGAGAGCTTGCGGATGAGCTCGTCATTGTCCCACGGCTTGGTGATGAAGTCCGCGGCACCGCTCTTCAGCGCCCGCACTGCCAGGGGCACGTCGCCGTAGGCCGTCAGCAGCACAACGGGCACATCAGGATGCCGCTCGTGCAGCGTCTTCAGCCACTGCAGTCCCTCCAGACCGTTGTTCACGCCTCGCTGAAAGTTCATGTCCAGCAGCACAATATCCACTGTCTCCGCCGCCATCGTGGGCAGCAGACGATCTGGGTGAGAGAGCTTGATGATTCGCTGGAACATGCCTTCCAGGGCATAGCCCAGCGCGGTCAGGATTTCCGTGTTGTCGTCGCAGATGATGATGGTGCCCTGTTTCATTTTGCCTTACTGTTTAGCGTTGCAAAGTTACACATAAATATGTTTTCTGCCGCAGGAGCATCCCTTTTTCTGCAATCATCAAGGCAAAAGTGTAAAATAATTAGACATTTTTGGGATGAACACCGCCATTCGTGCTGTCATCGCTTGGCACTTATCGGTGAAATCGCCTACCTTTGTCGCCGAAAACACCTTTCCATACAATGTCACACATTTATCCATCTCATCACTTTCATGTAGCCACACGCATTGCTGCATCACGATTCAGCAATTGCTGCATCATGATTCAGCAATTGCTGCATCATGATGCAGCAAAGAAAACACATAGATGCCTCACGTGGCTCACCTGCTTCACCTGCCTGTTTCTGCTCAATGTCCCGTGCGCTTTCGGTCAAGAGAAAGCCCTGACCGTGGAGGACTGTATGCGTTATGCCGTGGCCCACAGCCACGGTCTGCGCCAGCGGGAACTCACCCTGGACAATGCCCGGGCCACCCGTGTCCAGGCCGTGGGGGCGTTCCTGCCCAGCCTCGGTGCCTCGGCGGGCGTGCAGTGGAACTTCGGCCGCGCCATCGACCCCGAGACGAATACCTATACAAGCGTGAGCACCTTCAACAATGGCTACGGCCTCTCGGCATCGCTGCCCGTCTTCGACGGTTTCTACCGCGTCCATGCACTGCGCGCCGCCCGTGCCGACGTGCTGTTGCAGAAGAATGCGCTGCAAGCCGAGCGCGACCAGGTGGCCCTGCAGACCTATCAGGCCTTTGTCGATGTCGTCTATGCGCAGGAGGCCGTCAATCTCGCCGCCGAGAAGCTGCACGAGAGCGAGATGATGATGCGCCGCACACAGGTGATGGAGGAGGAAGGGCTGAAGAGCCCCGCCGACGTGGCCCTGCTGCAGGCGCAGCAGGCCGCCGACGCGCTGACGCTGACACGCCAGCAGAACCAGCTGGAAAGCAATATGCTGAAGCTGAAGGAGGTGATGGGGGTCACCCCCGGCAGCCCCTCCAGCCTCACCCCCGACCCCTCTCCGAATGGAGAGGGGAGTGATTACCTTTTGCAAGAAAAGAAAGCAAAAGGATGGGATGAGAACCTCATATTGGATGCCACCTCTCTCATACATTATACTCCCCTCTCCATTCGGAGAGGGGGCGGGGGTGAGGCTGGAGGGGGAGGTGCTTCTTCTCTCCTTCAATCCTATTACAATGTGCAGTCCGCCCGCCACAACCTGCGCGCCACGCGAGCCTCGCTGTTCCCCACTATCTCCCTTTCCGCCGGCATCAACTCCTCCTACTACCGCAACCTCAACATGCCGAGTGCAACACCGTTTGGCCGCCAGCTGAAGAACAACCTGGGCGAGTATGTCTCCATGAGCCTCTCCATCCCCCTCTTCAACCGCCTGGGCACGGTGATGAGCCTGCGGCGCGCCAAGAACAACCTGCGCATCGCCGAGGAGCAATACGCTGCCAAGCAGACAGAGCTCGATGTCCTGCGCCGCCAGGCACAGCTCGACGTCGAGGCCTATTGCAAGGAAAGCCGGCAAGGCGAGCAGAAGGTGGCTGCAGACAGCCTCGCCTACGAACTCGTGCGACAGCAATACACCGAGGGCATCGCCTCCCCCATCGACCTACAGACCTCCTCGGCCACCCTCCTCCAGAGCCGCGCCGCCCTCCTCCAGAGCCGACTCATGGTAGGCATCAAGGAGATGCAACGCCGCTACTACGAGGGCGAGCATCTCGTGTCTGATAATCACTGAGGCGAGAAAGTTTGCAAAATAAATGCGCTGGGATGAGCATTATTTGCAAAAAAATGGCTCAAGTGGCGTAATAATCCTTACCTTTGTGGGTCTTTAGGACATGAGACAGCCACACAGCAGTGGCACAAAGCATCAGGAATGACAGACAGAGAACTCGCCGCGCAGGTGATCCAAGGCCACCAACAGGCCTTCGCAGAGATTGTCCACCGCTATTCGGGGATGGTCTTCTCGAAGGCTCTGGGCGTGATGCGCACCGAGGAGGGGGCGGCAGAGGTGACACAGCAGACCTTCATCCGTGCCTATGAGAGCCTCGCTACTTGGCGCGGCACGGAGCTGACACCGTGGCTCGCGGCCATCGCCGTGCACACCGCCCTGAAGCTCCTCGACAAGGAACGCCGACGGCGAACGACTTCGCTCGACGAGCTCCCGCCCGGCACCCTCGATGCTGCCGGTCGTGTGCTCGCTAGTTACCCATCAGGTCGTGTGCTCGGCGGTTTCCCATCTGGTCGTGTGCTCGGCGGTTTCCCCGCCGAGTCCTCCTACTCAGAAGAGCACGAAGCCCGCCTCCAGCAGATGGAAGCCGCCATCGCCACCCTGCCCGAAGCCGACCAGCAACTCCTGCACCTCCACTACTACGAACGCTGCTCCACCGCCGACATCGCCCATCGAACGGGCCTCTCGCAAAGCAACGTGCTCGTCAAGCTGCACCGGATACGCGAACGACTGAAAAACATCCTCACCTCGTCCCCGCTCCCAAGGCGAGGAGAATAGATGTCAATCATGTAACCAAAGAAACAGGAAAATGGAAACAAATCAAACCAAGATGTCAAATGATACTACGCCCCTCTCCCCTTGGAGAGGGGACGGGGGTGAGGCTTCCCTTATCGCCGAAGTGTTCCAGCGCCGAGCTCTCCTCTCCGACCTCGACCGCCTCATCATTGCCGAGGTGCGCCGCGAGGCACGACGCACATGGCTGCGCCGATGGGGGCGCGCCGTGGTTTTCAGCTTCGGTCTGCCGCTGGTGCTGCTCTTCTTTGCTTCGCGCGCGTACCTTTATATTATAGAGCACGGCACCATGGCCTTCAACCTCATCGTCATGGCACTGCCCACGCTCGCCCTCATCTTCACCACGCAGCGCGCCCTCGCCACTTTTTCGCCCGATGAGGTGTAATAAATGCGCCGCTCGCGGGTCTTATCAATGAAAGCGCTCTCAAACACTCTAAACTCTAAACCTAAACTCATACACAATTATGTTTGATAATTTAGAAGGCTTATTAGCCATCACCCTCTCCCTCGCCGTCCCCATCATCGCCATCCTGATGGTATTCATCAGCGAAATCAAGAAGAAACGCCGCGACACCGAAGTGCGCCTCGCCCTCATCCAGCAAGGCACAGATGCCGAGACCGCCAAGATCCTCATTGAGCAACAGCCGAAGAAGAATGACAAATACAGCAACCTGCGTGCGGGATTCATCCTCGTAGGCATTGGCCTCGGAGCCGCCGTAGATGCCCTTATCGGCCTCAGCCCCAAGCACAACATCTACTTCTGGCTTATCATCGCCGCCGGCATGGGCGTCGGCCTCCTCACCTCCTTCGTCATCGAGTACAAGCTCACACAGAAGGAGCGGCAAGAGAACACACCTCAATAAATACTCTCTTTATCAAGAGTCGCCGGCGGCGTGATGCCGTCGGCGACTTGTCTTTCCGTCACAAAGGTTCTGCTGGAACGCCTTGACCTGTTTTACTCTGCCAGCACCGTGAACTCTGCGCCGCTGGCGAAGTCGGCTCCGTTCTGTGAGGAGAGGGCCGTGAAACGCAGGTAGCGAGCACGCTGCGGCTGGGTGAAGAGGATGCGCTGCGTGTTGCTGCTCTGCTCGAAATTGCCCTCTGCCACGGGTGCAGACCATGTCTGAGCGTCGGTGGAGAGCTGGATGCGGTAGCCTTTGATGTCGCCGTTGTGTCCGCCGTCCTGGCGGGGCAGGTAGGTGAAGCCCTTGATGGTCTTCTGTTCGCCGCAGTCGAAATCGACGGTGTGCGGGTACTTGGTGACGGTGACGCCGTAGGCGGTGTGCCAGATGCTCGTGGGGTCACCATCCACCAGGTTCTCGGCTCCCTCGCCGGGTTCCTGGCTGCTGCACTGGAGGACGCTGATGCGCACGCTGCCGTCGGACTTGCGCTCCACGGGCTGCGGGCGGAAGCCCTCGTGCTGGTTGAAGGCCACAGCGAGCGGGGCGATGATGAATCCCATCTCGTGGTCGCTGCTGGTGACGCGCTGGCGGCGTGGCGGCGGTGCCTGGCCGCAGCTGGTGCCGCCCAACCCCGTGCTGCCCACGTCAAGATGCAGCCATGTGGCGCTGGGCTGTGGCAGTTCTGCAGGATGCGGGGCAAAGGTGAGTTCGAGGTCGCTCCACGGCAGCACGCTGGTGCTCAACGGTGCGCCCGTGGTGGCGAAGAGCAGTCCCTGGTCCGCCTTGTCGGTGAGGCTGAGCCAGCGCACATCCTCGCGGTTGGCCATATCCTGCGGCTTGGGGAAGGCCACGAACTGGTCTTGCACCGTGCTCACATATTCTCTGAGGAACGCTCCCGAACGACGGTCGGCGTAGTTGTTTTGCGGGCCGCGGCCGAAGTAGGTGAGCTGGTCGAGCGAGGTGGGCAGCTGCATGAGGTAGCCCAGACGCGGCAGGGTCACACCCTTGCGCGACGGCGAGATATAGCTCTCCATCTGGATAACGCCGTCGGGATGAATGGTGTAGGTGAGGTTGGTGGTGAAGGAGAAGTCCTCGTCCGTCATCAGGCGCACGTCCTTGATGGTGTAGCGTCCGCTGCTGCCGCCTTGTATCTGACCCACCTTCCTGCCCTGCGAGAAGACGGTGTAGCAGACGACCGTGCGTCCGTCGCCCATCTGTCTGAGGTCGGTGAGCAGGGAGTTGTGCTCCAGGTTGTGCAGGCCGTTCTGGTACCATGTCCCGTAGAACCAGTTGTCGTTATCCACCGGAGCGCGCAGGGCGTCGAGGCGCGGGCCGCCGCCATCCTTGATGAAGGTCTGCTGCCCCACCGTGTAGGATTGGATGATGCCTGTTTTGTTATCAATGATCAGCGAGAAATTGTCGCCCTGGAACATCAGCTGTGGCTGGGCAGCATACTCGCCCATCGTCTCGCCCGCCTGACGTGCTTCCTTCCGTGTCATCGGGGGCAGGGGTGGGAGATAGGTGTGTGTGGCCAGCGTGGCGGGCGTGTCGCGGATGATGACTTCTGCCGACATCTGCACATAGCCCTTCTTGGCCCATGGCTTGTCTTGTCGCTGACAGAACTCGATGATAGCCGTCCATGTGGAGGCGGGGTCGAGTTGTGAGAAGTCGTAGGGCAGTTTTACTTTCATGCGTTCGCGTGGACCGATAGAGGGCAGCTCCAGCGTGCCCGTTTCCTCGGGTGCTCCGTCACACAGGAGGGTGTATCTGGCCTCCATATCGCCCAGGTCGGTGAAGTAGCGACGGTTCTGCACCTCCAAGATACCATTCAGGGTGTCTGTCAGCGTCACCGCCACATCCTGATAGACATGCTTGACCTCCCAGTACTGCGGCTTGGGCGTGAGGTCGGGCAGCATGATACCGTTCATGCAGAACATGCCGTCGTTGGGCAGGTCGCCGAAGTCGCCGCCGTAGAAGAAAGTTGAAAGTTGAGAGTTGAAAGTTGAAAGTCGAGAGTTGCCTCCGGCTGGCAGGCCGTTACCCTGTTGCTTCGCGCCAGCAGAACTTTCAACTTTCAACTTTGAACTTTCAACTGGTACAGCAATAGCCTGGTCCACCCAGTCCCAGATGGCGCCGCCGCAGAAGAAGTTGCTGCTTTCCACGCCGTCCCAGATGTCGGAGAGGCCGCCGCAGGCATTGCCCATGGAGTGGGCGTACTCGCTGATGTGGAAGGGGTACTTCACGTTGGCATTGCCCTTGGCCACGCTCTTCACCCAGTCGGCACTGGGGTACTGGTTCGAGCCCATATCCACGATGTTGTTGTTGCGCTCATACTGCACGGGGCGCGAGGTGTCAAACGCCTTGATGGCGGCGTAGGCGGCCTTGAAGTTGTCGCCGGGGCCTGCCTCGTTGCCCAGGCTCCAGATGACGATGGAGGGAGCGTTCACGTGCGCGCGTACCATTTCCATATTACGCGCGACGTGTGCGGCACGCCACTCCACGGGATGGGATAGCGATGCCTCGCCGTAGTAGTACTCGTGGCTCTCTATATTGGCCTCATCCTCCAGATAGATGCCGTACTTGTCGCAGTAGTAGTACCACCGCGGGTCGTTGGCATAGTGCGAGTTGCGCACGTGGTTGATATTGCCCTGCTTCATCAGGAATATTTCCTTCTCTATCTGCTCGTGCGTGATGGCATGTCCGCGCCACGGGTTGGTCTCATGACGGTTCACGCCCTTGAGTTTCACCGTCTTGCCGTTGACAAAGAAATAACGTCCGGCCAGCCCGAACTCATCCTCAGAGGCGGGCGTGTCCTTGATTTCCACCGTGCGGACACCGAAGAAGGTGCTGCGCACGTCCAGCACGCGACCCTTCTGGTCTTTCAACGTGGCGGTGAGAACATAGCGGTAGGGAGCCTCGGCACTCCAAGGCAGTGCACCGTGCATGGAGAGGGACAGGCTGGTGCCCACGCACGCCTTCGCGCCCACGCTCTGCCGGCTGGGCAAACTGGCTCGCTCCACAGGAGTGCCCACAGCAGGTTTCGAGTCGAGATTCAGCATCCCCGCTGCCAGCTCGTCGCTATAGAGCTTGACTGGATAGACATTGTATTCGACGGTGAGGCCTTTCTGCGCTTTGGCAGACAGGTTGCAGATTTCTGACTCCACACGCAACTCGGCATCGGCTTCCTCGGTGATGCCGTTGCCCCGGAGGCTGGTGGTGCGCACGATGAGATCCGAGAGCTGCACCTCCGGCACGCTGGTGAGGTATGTGCTGCGGAAGATGCCAGGTAGGCGAAACATATCTTGCGCCTCCAGGAAACTGCCGTCGGAGTTGCGATAGACCTCCACCGCCACCACCTGCTCCTTGGCTTTCTGGTCCAGGAAACGTGTGATGTCGAAGGTGGCGGTGTTGCGCGAGTTCTTGGAGAAACCCACATACTGCCCGTTGATCCACAGGTAGAAGAAACTATCTACGCCATCGAAGTTGATGAGCACGCGGCGACCCTTCCATGCAACGGGCACGGTGAAAGTGCGGCGGTAGCTGCCCACCTCGTTGCGATACTCCATCGTGGTCCACTGCTTGTTGCGCGGCTCGCGCATCACGCCGCCGCGCCAGTCATCCACCGCCACCTGGTGCTCGAAGATAACCTTCTGGTTGACGTAGATGGGTTTGCCGTATGGGAGTTGAAAGTTCTCCAAGTGTGGAGCGTCCCGTTGGGCCGAGCGGAAAGTTGAAAGTTGAAAGTTGCCTCCGGCTGGAGTGCTGCTGCCTTGTTGCTGCGCGCCACCAGAACTTTCAACTTTCAACTTTGAACTTTCAACTTTCCAAATGCCTTGCACATTCCAGCAGCCGGGCACCTCGATATTATCCCACGCGGCGGCGTTGAAGTTGCGCTCATAGAACTTCTTGGGACGCTCCTCCGGGGTCTTGCACCAGTGGAATTTCCACGTGCCGTCCAGCGTCTGCCAGTAGGCCCCGCGCTCGGGCAGCACACCACGGGCGGCTTGCTCCGTGGGGAAGTGGAAGCCCCAGGCACGGGGCTGCTCCTTGTTCAATGCCAGGGCCTCGGGCGACTGCCATTCATCACCAGTGGGAGTGGTAGGGCGGTCGGAGTAGGCAAAGCCTGTAAGTGTAGCGGTTTGTGCAGTTGCCAGCAGTGCCGTGCAGACACTCACCAGCGCAAAAAAGGTACGTTTCATAGGAGGTTTACGGTCAATAAATGCATTAAATTCGGGGCAAATCTACAAAATAATCAATAAAAAACGTGTGTGTTTCCTGCAAAAAAATTACTTTTGCCCCACAAAACACAAACAACTTATGATTATGAAAGCATTTTTACGCTCTTCTGTGGTCGGTCTGCTCCTAATGGGATGGCAAACGGCCTGTGCACAAACCAACCAGCGATTAGAGAAAATGGCCAAGACGGTCACCGCCTCACACACCGAGGACGGACACGCCGTCAGCCTCATTTGCGACGGCAACCTCGCCGCCACAGCCCCCTATTGGAGCAGCTACCACGGCCGCGATGCCTTCGGCTCGGAGGAGTGGGTGGAATATGAGTGGGTATTTACTTGCCAGGTGAATCGAACAAGTATCCTGTGGAAAGCAATGGGAGACAGTCTGCTGCTGCCCAACGCAGCCCGCTTCGAGTGGTGGGACGGACAGGCGTGGCAGCCGGGTGGCAATGTAAGCGCCCCTTCTGCCAGCGGCGTATCCTCCACCAAGGTGGATTTTGCCACCAAGCGTCTGCGCCTCTACATGCAGAGTCCCGCAGCCTGCGGTATCCGCGAGTTCCAGATCACGGGCGACATCGTAGATGATCCCTTCGACCCCTCGCTGGGCTATCAGTGGCCGGCCTATTACCCCACATTGAACTATGATTTCCGCGATGAGTACCCCGCCCTGCCCGCTCCCACCAAGGGTCGTCTGCCCGAAAAGATGAATGTGGCCCGTGAGCGACACGGAGAGTGGTGGAGCGTGGCCGTGGGTCCCAAGGCCAACCCACTCATCAGTGACACCTCGCTGGTGCTGCTGGTGAAGAAGATGGACGAGGACTTTGCCTATTTCCGCAACGAGATGGGCTGGCCACCCGACAAGCGCGCCCGCAACGGCTACTACAGCCAGGTCTATGGCTACGGCAGCGGCGTGGGCACTGACAACGAACCCAATACAGCCCTGGGCGGCTGGCAGAGTGCCACCAGCTACAACGGCAGCAGCTGGCCCATGGTACTGCTGAGTTACTACCCTATCTATAGCTTCGACCCCTCCTGCACCTACGGTGACCGCATTGCCCAGCAAAACGCCTGTGTCCACGAGGGCATACACGCCACCTTTGCCGACCTGGACGGCTGCAAGCAGAGTGCCTGGTTCCACGAGGGCGGCAACACGTGGCTTCAGGGCGAGGCCGAAGTTCGTAAGAGCGGCAAGGCCCCTGAGAGCATGGGGTGGCTCAGTGCCGGCAACATGCTGGCACCCTTCATGCCCATCGAGTGCTATAGCGGCTGGCTGCAGGACGACAGCTTCGGCGGCCCCTCGGCAGAGGGTGTGAACATGTATAACGGCAGTCAGCAAGTCTGCACCTGGCGGCGGCTGCTCGGAGGCGTGCAGTACGGCGAGCTCTTCCCCCACTTCTGCTCCGAGATCCTGGGCAAGGGCAGCATCCCATGGATCTGGCGCTACTGCAAGCGGCGCGTGCTTGAAGGCATGGCCAACGGCACCACCGAGAATGGCAAGAAGATAGAGGGCCTGGGCGAGAAGCAGATGCGTCGCCTCATCCTGGAATACCGCTCGCGCCAGGCCATGCTGGACGTGGGACTATGGACAAAAGCTTGTGAAAAATTGCTTGATGACAACTGGCGCGCCACCATCGAGGCCGAGTGGGAGCCCTACTGGATTAAGTGCAAAAGCTGGCGCGCTACACCCTACGCCCAAATGACCGCCGTCGAGAACCCCGACAGCATAGGCTGGTGGCAGCCAGAATGGCGCACCACGCCCGGATGGAGTGGTGCCAATCAGGTGGTGTTGCACACCATCGGCAAGGCGGGGCATGAGGTGAAGGTGCAGTTCCAGCCTCTGGGCAAGAACATGGTCTGCCAGCTCTGCTACCGCACCAAGAAGGGCAATGTGCACTATGGTCAGCCCCTCGAAGGAGCCGGAGAAGCCTCTATCCTGCTCACCGAGGAACCCGCCAACGGCATCATCATCGCCGTCATTTGCAACACCGATTATATCTACACGGGTGAGACCCTGCGCAAGACCCACTTCGACTACCGTCTGCGCATGGGCGAGAACGCCTACAAGCCCGCCTCACCAAACTACAAGTGGTACAAGTATGCCCAGACCATCAAGGATGCCACATACGACTACACCGGCATTACCGTTCCTGAGGGTTCTCCCGAAGGTGCCTCCGAGTTCGGCGACCCCACCGTGGAATTTGCCATCCGTCCCGCTCACACCCTCGTTCGAGCCGGTGAGTCGCTGCCCCTGACCCTCACCGCCGTACAGAACTGGCAGGTTCCCGTGCAACTGCTCACCGCCACCGGCCAACTCCTGGAGCAGCGCAGTTTCCTGCGCAACGGCGATTTCCCCCTGCCTACCTCCCTCACGCCCGGCATCTACATCCTGCGCGCCATGGACGGCCGTCGTCAGGCCACCGCACGAATCATGGTCCGGTAATATCAATATCTATCAACTCTGGCGGTTGAAGGCGGCAAAGATGGCATCGGCGGTGTCCTTCATCTCGTCGGCTGGTAGCTGCAGCTTGGGATTGGAGAAGAGCATGTCACGCTCAGACTGCATAGGAATGAGGTGGATGTGTGCGTGGGGCACCTCCAACCCGAGAACAGCTACGCCCACCTTGACACAGGGTATTACCTCCTTGATAGCACGGGCTACCTTTGCGGCAAAAACATGGAGGCGTGCCAACTCGTCATCTTCGAGGTCAAAGATATAATCTACTTCGCGACGTGGGATGACAAGGGTGTGTCCCTTGACCATGGGATTGATGTCGAGGAAAGCATAGAATTCCTCGCTCTCTGCACATTTGTAGCTGGGAATCTCACCAGCAGCGATTTTACTGAAAATACTCATAGTCTTTATTCTTCGTAAGTGATATTGAGGATTTCCAGTTGAATCATTCCCTGTGGCACCTTGATTTCAGCGATGTCACCGACCTTCTTGCCGAGAAGTCCTTGGGCAATGGGTGTCTTGACGGAGATCTTGCCTTCGCGCAGGTTGGCCTCGGTCTCGGAGACGATGGTGTAGGCCATCTTGGCATTGTTCTTGACATTCTTTAGCTCCACACGGCATAGAATCTGCACTGTGTCTGCGTTGAGTTTGCTGGTGTCGATGATCTTGGCATCGGCAATGGTGGCCTTGAGCTGTGTAATCTTCATTTCCAGAAGGCCCTGGGCTTCCTTGGCGGCATCATACTCAGCATTTTCGCTGAGGTCGCCCTTGTCACGTGCTTCGGCGATGGCTGCGGCGGCCTTGGGGCGCTCAACAGCCTCGAGTTGTTGGAGTTCAGCCACGAGCTTGTCGTAGCCTTTCTGAGTCATGTAAGCCATGATAATTTACTATTTTTTGAATTACAATTTACGATTTAGGAATGGGGAAACATCAGAAACGGAAGAAACGGAAATGGATCCGTTCGTCCCGATTAGCTTCAGCTCGTTTCCGAAGTTGTCAAAAGTAAAAGGACTCCGCTGTTGCACGGAACCCTTTAGCTTTTGCTGGCTTTTCTATGTTTTGCGACGGCAAAGGTAGAGTTATTTTTCAAACCCACCAAACATTTTTAAGAAAAAATACTAAAGTTCCTGTTCGATGGCTTTTTTGAGGTCTGGAACTTGCTCGCCACGGGCCTTCATCTCGCTCCCGCGCCCGATAATGAAGATGCTGGGCAGTTGCTGGACGTTATAGAGCTGGACAATGTCGTTCATGAAGCCCTCTGCACAATGCACACACACCCATGGCAGTTGCTCGCACTTAGTCTTCCAGTAGTGCTCGTCGCCATCCAGAGAGACCTGCATGATTTCCAGCCCGCGACTATGATATTGAGTATAGAGTTCGCGCAATTCGATATTACGTTGCTGGCTTGCCGGGAGACTGTAGGCCGTGAAGTCCAGAAGAACCACATTGTCATGGAAGTCGGAAAGACGACGCTCGGATCCTGTTATATCAGGGAATCCGAAGTCAATAATGCCTGTTTCTTTTATTTTCTCACCATCCAAATTCAGCTCAATGGGGCGTGTGGGCCGTGTGTTGCGCAGTCCGCGCATGGCTATATTGCGAAGATTCTCGGTACGAGGTGCAAAAGGATAGAGTGCATCCCATTGTGTGGCCACAGCTGCGAAGAACTGGACATCGCTCTTGTTGCTCTCGGGGTTGAAAAGCATCTGCGAGCCTATGGTCTGGAAGAGGGCGAAGTAAGCTGCTGGCGAGGCTGGGTCACGCAGGATGACATCTTGCTTGAGCTGAAGCTTGTAAGCCTCCACGAGCGGCTCAATGCGGTCGGCCTTCTCCAGCACGGAGAGGGAGTTGTCCTCGCGGATGCGTCGCAGTTGCTGCTGGAGCTGTATGTTGAGCAGCGACACCGTCTTCATGGCGCGCGAAGCTTCGTTACCCTGAATATCATAGCCTGTGGACATGGTGGAGAAGTCGGCCTGGATAGCAATGTCCTCGGTGCTGTCAACAACGAAGTTGATGACTTGTGAAGCGATGCGGAGGCGGTAGAACTCCGGCGCGGCGGTGGAGTCACACGGCCCTGCTGGCACGCGGAAGGAGAAGGTGCCATCGGCACTGAGGCGTGTGGAATCCACGGGACGAATGCCATCCAGTGCCAGTTGTTCCAGCATGAGCGTGGAATCCTGGGCACCGCCGATGGTTCCGCAGACGCGGAAGGTGGGACCTGCCGGCGAGCAGCTGACCATGGTCAGGAAGAGATAACAGACAAGGAGGACGATCAGCGCCATGGCTATGACGCCGCGCATGATGTTCTGGTTGGTTTGCTGAGCTTTTCTTTTTCTCATGATAAGAGTTTTTTAGGGCTTATAAGTATAGGTCCCATAAGTCTTATATGACCTATATGATTATTGTTTGAGGCACTCAATGGCTCGTTTTACGGTCGTGTCCTTGCGCAGTTGTTGTTGCAGGGCACCGCGCTGGAAATAATAGCGGCTGACTATTTCCGTTTCCAGATAAGGCTGGATGTGACGGCGGAAGCGTCGTAGGTCGGACGCGAGGTCATTCTCGCGGAGCTTGGCTTCGAGAGCAGCAAATTCTGCCTCGGCCATTTCCATCCGTCCTTCAAATCGGGCCAACTGGCGGAGCTGAGCCAGAGCTGCTGCTGTGCGACCGTTGTAGGTGAAGCCACTGGCAGTGATGGAGTCGGTGAAGACGGCGTATTCCTCGTCCGTGAGCTGGAAATGTCCTGGAGCGGCTATGGTGGGGTGATGCAAGACATAGCTGGTGATGTAGTCAAAGAAGGCATCTGAGTTATAAAGTTCATAAACCATGGTGGGCACACTATCCACGGCCAGCAACGTGTCTGGCAAGATGCCGCGACCATCGCGAACGACGCGCCCCAGCCTGGTTCGGAACTCACGTGTGAGGCTGTCGGGCAACGTCGTGGCAGCTCCGTCAGCGGTACGGTGGCGATAGTCGTAGGCCTGGATGCAGCGGCCGGAGGGGATGTAGTAGCGGGCAGTGGTGATCTTTAGCTGTCCGCGGTAGGGCACCTCGCGGATGGCTTGCACCAGTCCTTTACCGTATGTGCGTTGTCCAATGATGAGCGCGCGGTCCAAATCCTGCAAGGCACCGCTGACAATCTCTGCCGCCGACGCGGAGTTGGCGTTGACGAGCACAGCCAGCGGCATCACGGTGTCAATGGGTTCGGCTGGCGTAGCATAGTCGTGGCAGGTGGCAGGCACCTTGCCCTTGGTGGATACCACCTGTGTGCCCTTCGGCAGGAAGAACCCCAGAATCTCCACGGCCTCGCTGACGCTGCCGCCCACATTGTCACGCAGATCAAAGATGAGTTGCTTCATCCCCTGCCCCCGCATCTCCATGATGGCGTGACGCACCTCGCGCGCACAGTTCTCAGTGAACTCAGAGAGGTAGAGATAGCCCGTGTGGGCGGTGGAGTCCACGATGCCATACCAGTGCAGACTGGGCAACTGGATCTGGCGACGGGTAATCTTGAACGCCCGTGGATTCTTCTCCCCTGGACGCTGCACACGCAGCTCGAAGGTCGTGCCGGGCTCACCGCGCAGGTTCTCGCTGACGCGTGTGGTGTTCCACCCTTTGATGTCACGACCGTCGATGCTCAGGATGATGTCGCCTGCACGAACCCCTGCCTCCTGTGCAGGGCAACCCTCGTAAGGTTCCTCTATCACGGCACGGTCCTCTTTCTTGTAGGCCCGGATGAGGGCGCCGATGCCTGCATAGCGCCCTGTGGCCATGCGGCGCAGCTCGTCTTGAGCGTCGTCGGGGTAGAAGGTGGTGAAAGGGTCTATCTCGGCCAGCATACCCTGAATGGCCCATCGCACGGCAGTGTCGGCAGACAGGGAATCGACATAGAACATATCCAGCTGACGGTATATGTCAGCAAAGATTTCAAGATTTCGCGAGACATCAAATCCCGTCTGTTCCTTCTGCTGGGCAAAAGTCAACTCAGGGAGGAAAAGGAGAGAGAATATGATAATGGAGAGACGATGCATATACCTTATTATATATATTATATAGCGTTGACTGCTGCACGGATCTGTTCATCGGTCAGCTGGGTGCCCATCACTTGTATCACTTCACCGGCCAAGTGGTTGCCACTGTCAAGACACCTGTCAAGCGAAGCACCGTGGATGAGTGCATGGAGGAAGCCGGCGGCAAAGAAATCTCCCGCCGCAGTCGTGTCCACCACCTTCCTGCTCAATCCCGGCACGAAGGCCACGTCTGCACCCTTCTGGGCGTAGGCACCGCGCTTACCCACCTTGACCACTGCAATTTGCGTCATTTCTGCAAGCTGATGCAGGGCCACCTCCGCATCCTGCTGCTGGCTGAAGGCCGCAGCCTCTTCTTCGTTGGCAAAGGCAATGTCCACGTAGTCGTGCACCAGATGCCGGACAAAAGCTAAGTCATTCTGGACGATATTCCACGATGCCAAGTCATAGCTCACCATTACACCCGCCGCCTTGGCCTCCCTCATCACCTGCTCCACTAGGTCATGGTTCTGGACAAGATAGCCCTCGACGTGGAGTATGTGAGGACGCGGAGTAGAGCGTTGAGATTGTAGATTTGCAAATTGCGATTGAAGATCCTCAATCCTGATATGGGTGCTGGCTCCAAGATGGGTGGCAAAGGTGCGCTCGCCATCAGGAGTGATGAGCGTCGTGGCGATGCCACTGACACCGCTCTGGCAGATATTCAACTGCGAGTCGATACCGCGCTGCCGCTGACGGTCAGCAAAGAAACGCCCCGTCTCATCGTCGGCCACACTACCCACGAAGCCCACGCTGTCACCCAGTGCCGCCAGTGCATGAATGGTATTTGCCGCACTGCCGCCTGTGGCACGCTGCGGGGAGAAAGGGGCGATGGCCTCATGAATCTGGCGCATTTGCGCCTCGTCAATATGGAACATGCCGCCCTTGCTCAGATGCTGCGTTTCAAGGAGTGTTTCATCGGGGATATGCACCAAAACATCGGTCAGCGCATTGCCAATTCCTGTTATTTTCGTCATCTTTCGCAAAATTTTCTGCAAAAGTATTGTTTATTTTTGAGAAATGCACTACTTTTGCACCGCAATTCTGAGATAGAGGCCTAAAAACTTTTATTTTTTGCCTCATAAGTGCCACAAACCCACTTTGTGGGAGCACAGAGACCTGCTTCAGTAGCTCAGTTGGTTAGAGCACCTGACTGTTAATCAGGGGGTCGTTGGTTCAAGCCCATCCTGGAGCGCACAA